>JBBIVT010000091.1:0-3019 GCA_037439565.1 Acidobacteriota bacterium
GGCTTCTTGCGTTGGTCCTTCGGCACGATCGGCCGCGACGCTTTCACTGGCCCGACACGCTCCCGCGCAATCGCCCGCACCTCCTTTTTCTGGTCGAATTTCGTTTTCTTCTTTGCCATACCAGTGGGCCATACCCGCCTGTGCTACATTAAAGCAGAAGGAGGCCGCTAATGAGATCTATCGGCATGCCTGAGCTGTTGGTTATCCTTGTTGTCGCCTTGCTGCTGTTTGGCGGCAAGAAGATTCCCGAGGTTGCCAAGGGCTTGGGCGAAGGCATCCGCAACTTCAAGACATCCTTGAAGGGCGAAGAAGACCACCCCGACGATAAGAAGCCGGCATAAGCGCTTCCTGGGCCCGCTTTCAGTATTAGCGGACCTCACTCGGTATTTCAAAAATAAAACCCCGCGTTCGGCTTTTCAGCCGCGCGGGGTTTTGTTTTGCCCGAACCCGGGAAATTACTTCTTCACCTTCGGCGGAACGATCGCGTCCTTGACGGCCTTCGCCACGCGGAACTTCACGACCTTCTTCGCCGGAATCTTGATCGCCTCGCCGGTCGCCGGATTGCGGCCAATGCGCGCCTTGCGATCGACGCGGACCAGACGCCCGATGCCGGGCAGAATGCTGACGCCATTCTTTTTGGTTTCTTTGATTGCCATCTCGGCATACGCCACGGTGAACGCCTTTGCTACCTTGTTCGGTACCTGCATCGCCGCCGCCAGCTCTTTGATCATCTGCGATTGAGTCATCTTTGTTGCTGCCATAATGCTCCTTTTTTTGATTCTCCCGTATGTACGATGCGCGCCCGCGCGCCCTTCAAAAAGCGCTCCAGACCCGCATTTGCAACTAAATGATATAGGATCGGCAAACCCGCTGTAAAGAGAAATATGCGCGGAAAGCCCGATTTTTCAGGGTTTTCTCACGCCCGCATCGGCCGCGCCCCACGCCCGCTTGCTTCTGCTACACTGCTTCCGTGAGGCAAACAAAAGGCGAATGAACGACTTACGCCAGCTCATCGAGAAGATCAACCGCAAGTACGACGCCCGCCCCCTCGGCTCGCCTCGCCGCATGCCTGTGGAGGAATTTCTCCCCGGCGAGGAGATCGAGACGCCTCTGGGCCGCCATTTCGAGACGGAGCGGCTGTGGGAGCATCATCGTCACCACGGCAGCGCCGATATTGGCGCGCTTGCCGCACTGCCTCGCGATCTGTTATCCGTCCTCGGCGAAATACCCTCCGCATCCCCAGAAACATGGGCCTTTCTCGATACCGAAACCACCGGACTTTTGGGAAGCATCGGCACTTGCGCGTTTTTAGTTGGTGTCGGGCGCATCACGCCCGGCGGTTTCCGGGTCCGCCAGTTCTTCATGCGCGCCTATCCGGAGGAAGCGAGCCTTCTCGATGCGCTGGCCGCGCACTTGAAGCAGTTCGACGTGCTCGTTACCTACAACGGCGCCAGCTTCGATCAGCCCCTGCTCGAATCGCGCTACCGCCTGCACCGGCTGAAATCGCCGTTTTCGCGCCTGCCTCATCTCGATCTGCTCCACGGCGCGAGGCGTTTGTGGAAGTTCCGCTTCGACAGTTGCCGCCTGGCCGATCTTGAAAATCAGGTCCTCGGCTTTGAGCGCGAAGGCGACGTCCCCGGGGCGATGATCCCGTATGTCTACTTCGAATATCTCCGGACGAAGTGGATTGAGCGCCTGGTGCCGGTGTTTCATCACAACCAGCTCGATATTCTAACGCTGGCCTGCCTCACCGGCATTGTCCCCCATGCGTTTAAGGATGCGGCGACTTGCACCAATGGCGCAGAGATGACAGGGGTCGCGCGCTGGCTGATCGAAGCCGGAGAAACCGGCCGCGCGCTGCCACTGCTCCGGCGCGCCGTGGAGGCAGGCCTGCGCGACGACCTGCTGTTCCGCACGCTGTGGGAGATCGCAAAGCTCGACAAGGAGGCGTCGCTCGAACTTTGGACCGAGCTTGCGGCGTCAAGAAATCCGTATCGCGTCAAAGCGATCGTCGAACTCGCCAAGCACGCGGAGCATGCGGAGAAGGATTACGCCAAGGCGCTCCAATTCACGCAGAAAGCCATCGGCCTCGATCCGGCGCAGGATTTGGAGAAGCGCGAGCAGCGGCTGCGGAAGAAGCTCTCGCCAAGCCGCAAAGCCCGCTGAGTCGCCCTTGGCGTGAACTCTTACGCTTCCTTCTCCTTATCGAAATCCCCGAACGTTTTTCCCTCGCCCGCGAGCTTTTTCAGCAACGGCGCGGGAGCCCACAGTTCCCCGTGCCCTTTTTCAAATTCCTCGATCCTGGCCAGAACCTTCTTGAGCCCAACGGTGTCCGCGTAGAACATGGGACCGCCGCGCCAGGCGGGGAACCCGTAGCCGGTCAGATAGACGATATCGATATCGACGGACCGTAGCGCGATGCCCTCTTCCAGGATCCTCGCGCCCTCGTTCACCAGCGCATAAATCGTGCGTTCGATGATTTCTTCGTTCGACACCGTGCGCCGCGTGATGCCCGCCTTCAGCGCGATATTCTCGATCAGCGCCGTCACCACCATGTCCCCCGAAGGCTTGCGATTCTCGTCGTACTTGTACCAGCCCGCGCCGGTTTTCTGCCCGTAGCGGCCCATTTCGCACAATTCGTCGGCGACCTTCGGCACGCGGATCCCCGGTTTTTCGAGATGCTTGAACTCCTTGCGGATTCGCCAGCCCACGTCGAGCCCCGCCAGATCCCCCATCGCCAGCGGGCCCATCGCCATGCCGAAATCGTACAGCGCGGAATCCACCTGCTCCACCGCGGCGCCTTCCTCCACCAGGAACTGCGCCTCGCGGCCGTAGCAGTGGATCATGCGGTTGCCGATGAATCCGCGGCAATTCCCCGCCAGCACGCCTACCTTGCTCAACTTCTTCGCCAGCGCCATGGACGTGGCGATCACTTCCTTGCTGGTCTCTTTCCCGCGCACGATCTCGAGCAGCCGCATCACGTTCGCCGGGCTGAAAAAATGATGCCCGATCACCATCC
>JBBIVT010000091.1:3119-4213 GCA_037439565.1 Acidobacteriota bacterium
TTCTGGTAATTCTTTCGGATCGTCGCGATGCCTTTATCGAGCGCCTCCTGCGTGGTCTCCTTCACGATCACCGGAATACCTGCGTTGGCATAGTTCATGGCGATGCCGCCGCCCATCGTGCCCGCGCCGATCACCGCCGCGCGGCGAATGTCGTAGGTTTTTGTTTCCTTGGGAATATCTGGAATCTTCGCCACCGTCCGCTCGCCGAAAAACGCGTGGATCAGAGCTTTGGAGTGCGTCGAGAAAAGACATTGCTGGAACAGTTCCGCTTCGCGCGCGCAGCCGTCGGCGAAGCTCATCCGCGTGGCTGCCTCCACCGCGTCGATAGCCGCCAGAGGAGCCATCTGCCCGCGCTTGGTTCTCTTCGCATGATCCCGGGCCACGCTGAACACCGTCGCGTTTTTGGCCGCATCCGCCAGCTTCTCGCCCCGCTCGCGCGTTTTGAACGCCAGCATGCCCGCCGCCTCCCGCGCGAACGCCACCGCGCCCGTCAGCAGATCGCCGTCGATAATCTTATCGAGGATGCCCGCCGCCAGCGCGGTCTTGGCGTCGACCGGCTCGCCGAAGGCGCACATCTCGACGGCCTTCGCCACGCCCGCCAGCCTCGGCAGCCGCTGCGTCCCCGCCGCGCCCGGAATAATGCCGAGCTTCACTTCCGGCTGGCCGACCTGCGCCGAGGCCACCGCGACGCGGTAGTGCCCCGCCATTGCGACCTCTAGGCCACCGCCGAACGCCGTTCCGTGAATCGCCATCACTACCGGCTTTCTCGAATCCTCAATTTTCAGCAGCGCCGGATACAACGCCAGGCGCGGCCGTGCGCCCGACGTGATCTTCCCGAACTCGCGGATATCGGCCCCGGCGATGAACGTGCGCCCGCCTCCGATGATGACGATCGCGCCGATTTCCCGGTCCGCGCCCGCCTTCTCGATCCCTTCCAGGATCCCCTCGGGAACTCCCGGGCTCAGCGCATTCACCGGCGGATTATCGATGGTGATGATGGCTACGTTGCCGTCTCTCGTATACTTGACGAGGTCGCTCATGTTCAAAGAATCCCTTTCGTGGACGAAATCGCTTTACCATCGTATAAGATCGCC
>JBBIVT010000091.1:4313-18872 GCA_037439565.1 Acidobacteriota bacterium
GGCATTGGCCATCCTGCGCGAGATGCTGGGCCGCCTGAAACAAACCCATTTCGGCATTTTTCCGGCATCGGTCTATAACGACGTTGAGGCCGAGGGCGGCGGCGACGGATCTCCCGGCATGGAGACGCGGGTTCTCAGCGGACAGGCCGTGGTCACCAATATCGAACCCGCTTCTCCCGCCGAACGCGCCGGCGTCAAGCAAGGTTGGGTCGTAGTCAGCGTCAATGGCAAGCCACTCGCCCCGGTGATCGAGAAACTCGCCGCCGATCCCGACATTCATGAGCTGGCGTTGGAGCGCGCGGTCTCCTCGCGCCTCAGCGGAATGGTCGGCGAGCGGAAGAAATTCGCGTTTCTCGACGGAGCCAATGCGGTGGTGACCAAGGAACTGGAGTTCGGCCCTGAGCGCGGCCAGGCCGCCCGCTTTGGAAATCTCCCTCCGATCCACGTCTTCATTGAATCGAAAAAGATCGGTAACACCGGCTACGTTCGTTTCAATATGTTCCTGGACCTGGTCCGAGTCATGAATCAGTTCGGCGAGGCGGTGCAAGACTGCATGAGCTGCGACGGATTCATCATCGACCTGCGCGGCAATCCCGGTGGCATCGGCGGTATGGCCATGGGGATGGCCGGCTGGCTGATCGACAAGCCGGATCAGCGTCTGGGTACCATGCAGTTGCGCGATGCTTCGTTGAACTTCGTCGTCAATCCTCGGCCGGACGTGTTCAAGGGCCCCGTCGCCGTGCTGGTCGACGGCAGTTCCGCCTCGACGTCGGAGATTTTCGCCGGCGGCCTGAAAGACCTGGGCCGCGCCCGGATCTTCGGGACTAAAACCGCCGCCGCGGCGCTCCCCTCCATCTTTGAGCGTCTGCCCAACGGCGACGGATTCCAATACGCCACGGCGAATTACATTTCCGAGGGAGGCAAGGCGCTGGAAGGCATCGGTGTCACTCCGGACGTGGAGGTGAAACTCACCCGCGCCAGCCTTCTGGCCGGTCACGATGCCGTGCTGGATGCTGCGCTAGAGTGGATAAAGAAGAAGAAATGAAACGTCACTACGTTCTGGCCGCGTTGATCGGCTTCACCGCTCTGGGCTTTGCTCAGCCCGAGGCTCTGCCCAAGCCCGAAACCATCCTTGACCGCTACGTCGAGGTGACGGGCGGCAAAGCCGCGTATGAAAAGCGCAAAAACGCCCTGGAAACCGGCACCCTGGAATTCAAGGCGCAGGGCCTGAAGGGCAGCGTCACCCGCTATTCGGCCGAGCCCGCAGAAGAATATTCGGTGATTGAAATCGACGGCGTTGGCAAGATTGAAGCCGGTATCGACAACGGCGTGGCTTGGGAGAAGAGCGCCATCCTTGGCCCGCGGATCAAGTCCGGAGCCGAGCGCGTCCAGACCCTGCGCGAAGGAACGTTTAACGCCTCCCTCCACTGGCGCGAGTTGTTCCCCAAGGTGGAAACCGCTGGCACCGAGACCATCGACGGCGAACTGTGCTACAAAGTGGTCCTCACGCCAACGGAAGGTAATCCGGAGACGATGTTCTTCGAGAAAAAATCCGGCCTTGCCGTCAAAACAATGACTGTCGCCGCGACTCAGATGGGCGATGTTCCGTTCGAGGCCACCTCCAGCGACTACAAAACCTTCGGCGGCGTGACCATCCCCACCAAAATCACGCAGAAGGTCAGCGGCCAGGAATTTACCATCACCATCCAGGACGTGAAGATCAATCAGCCGATCCCCGAGGGACGCTTCGATCCTCCGGCCGATATCAAGGCCCTGCTCAGCAAATCCGCCGACAAGAAATAAAGTTCAGGGCGGCGCCGTCTCACCTCAGCCCGTCCGGATCCAGAGGCGGATCCGCGGTCCGGTAGAAGCGCGCCCGGCAACTTCGGCAGCGGAATGGCCAACGGCCGAGGGCTTTCTGTATCAGCGCGTAGAATCCATCGCTTTTGGAACGGCGAATGTCAGCAGAGCCGCACTTCGGGCAGGACAAACCCGCTGCGGTTGGTTCTTGTTTTTCCGCCATCGCGATCCCGCGTTAGTACGAAGATAACATGCGTACTGGATATTTTCTCCAAAGCAGGTTATAAACGTTACTTGGGCCCCTTCCTTCACGCGATGTTCGAAAGCTCCAAGCGCCGCGCCGGAATTGCCGTCGCCGTGGTTCTCGCCATCGCCTATGGATGGGTCTTTTTCCGCGGGCCCCAAGGCTTCCAGACGCTTCTCGAAAAACGCCGCGAGATCCGTGAACTGGAATACCGTAACGACGAAGCCCGCCGGGAAAATGAGCGCCGCAAGGAACGCATTCACCGCCTTGAGGAAAGCCGCAGCGAGCAGGACATGGAAATCCGCAAGCAGTTAAAGCTGCAAAAACCTGGCGAAACTACCTTCATTCTCCCTGAGTCGGAACAGGCGAAGCCGGACCAGCCGAAGGCGGACCAGAGGTAGACAGCAGTTCCTTCGCCCGCAGAAACAGCGCCTCCGCCCGCTCCGCCGTTTTCGCCTCCACCGATAATCGCAGGATTGGTTCCGTGTTCGACGCCCGCGCATGGACCCACGCGCCATCGAGCATCAGTTTCAATCCATCGCGGCGGTCCCGATGAGCCGCCGGCCACTCCGCGGCGAGCCTCTGGATCACCGTTCCCAGCCAGCCATGTTCCAGTGTCACCGTAGCCGAGCGCCGATGATAGCGCGGCAGCGCGTTCGCCAGGCCCGAAGCCGTTCGTCCCGTTCCCGCCATCCGGTCCAGCCACAGCGCCATCCCCGCGTAGCTGTCCCGGCAATATTGGACGGCAGGGAAAATCACGCCTCCGTTGCCGCCTTCTCCGCCGATTACCGCACCGGAGCTCATCATGCCCTCCACTACGTTCGCTTCGCCCACTGCCGTGCGATTCACCGGAGCCAGATGCGCCGCGGCCACATCGTCAATCGCCATGGACGTGGTCAGGTTCACCGTCACCGGCCCCGCCCGCCGCGCCAGCACCGCATCCACCGCGATCGCCAGCACGTCGTCGTTATCCAGCACCTGTCCGCTTTCATCGGCGACAGCCAGACGGTCGCCGTCCGGATCCTGCCCGAAGCCGATGTCGCAGCCGTGCTTCTTCACCAGCGCGGAGAGTTCCGTCAGCGTATCCGGCCTCGGTTCGGCCACACGCGGAAACGGCTTTTCCGGATCGACGGCGATGGCGTGCAACTCGCAGCCCAACTCGTCGCGGAGAAATTGCGGCGTCATCACCGCGCCCGCGCCATTCACCGCGTCCAGCGCCACGCGAAACTTCTTCGCCCGGATGCGCTCGGCATCCACCTGCGCCAGAACCCGGTCGAAATGCAGCCGGATAGGAGCCGTCCGTTCCTGAACCACCGAACAGATTTCCGCGTTGGAGGCCTCGCGAAACCCGCTCTGGTGATAAATGTCGAGCAACTCGCCGCGCTCGTAATGGTTGAAAAACAGGCCTGAGGCGTTGAAGAGCTTCAGGGCGTTGTATTCCGGCGGATTGTGCGACGCCGTGATGGCCAGGCCGCCGCGCGCGCCGGTCGCTCCGGTATAAAGCTGGATGGTCGGCGTTGGCAGCACGCCCACGTCGATCACCTCGCATCCGGCGGCCAGAAGACCGCAGTGCACTGCGTGCTGCAGCATCGGCCCGGTGGCGCGCGTGTCGCGGCCCACCACCACGCGTCCCCTGCCGACGTACGTCCCGAACGCCTGCGCGAACGCCTGCGCCAGTTGCGGCGTCAGAAACGGCCCGACGACGCCCCGGATGCCGGAGACCCCGATTTTTAGAAGATGCTCACGAGGCATATTGCCGCACCTGATCCATCAACTCCTGGAACAACACCCGCAGTGGTCCGCCGCGATGCTCGCAAATCACGCGCACCACCGGCTCGGTCTGGCTCACCCGGACGTGGAACCATTTTTCGGGCCAATCGACGCGCAGCCCATCGGTTGAGTTCGCGCGGCCGTCTGCGTAGCGCCGCTCCAGGGCCGCGAACATCGCCGGAATCCGCCGCGGCTGCAGCGGGAGCTGTCCTTTCAAAATCGAATAGCTTGGATATCCCGCCAGAATCTGCGACAATTTCGCGCCGCGTTCCCGCATCATCGAGAGCACCGCCAGCATCGACGCGATGCCGTCGTAGACGAACCGGAACCGCGGCATCATCACCGCGCCCGTGCCCTCGCCCGCCACCGCGATCTCGTCCGGGCGGTACATCGCCAGCGCGTCCGTCGCCGCCTGCCTCCCCACGGGGACGCGAATCACCGTGCCTCCGTGCCGCCGCGCGACCTCCTCCACCAGCCCCGTTGTCGACAGATTCGTGATCACCAGCTTCGCCGCCGATCGCGGCAGCAGATGGTCGGCCAGTAGCGGCAGCATCATCTCCTCGGATACCGGCTCACCCGTTTCCGTCGCCATGGCCACGCGGTCCGAATCGATGTCGAACAGGAATCCCGCATCCGCCTCCATCGGCTCCACCAGCGGCGCCAGCTGCAGCGCCACCGTGGACGCGGAAGTGTTCGGCTCATGCGCGAACGCGCCCATGCGCTCGTTGATCAGCACGAACCGGAACCCGTAGCGGCCGTTCAACCTCCTCAGGATCTTCCCTGACGTGCCGTTGGCGCAATCCACCAGAACTTTGTAACCCGTCAAGGCGGGAAAGTCGAAGGCATTCGCTAAATCCTCCAGATACAGGTCCAGCGCGTCGTCTTCCATGCGCAGCCGGCCGATGTTCTTCCAATCGACGAATGCAAAGCGCCGCAGATGATAGAGGTCCAGCAGTTCGCCAGCCTCCGCCGTGGATAGATACGTTCCAGCGGCGCCCAGGAACTTCAACGCATTCCATTCGGCGGCGTTATGGCTTGCGCCGATGGAGATGCCGCCGGCGGCGGAGTGCCTGCGGATCGCATGCTGCAGCACGGGCGTCGAAACCAGCCCCAGGTCGATCACCTCGCGCCCGCACGCCAGCAGCCCGGCGAGCACCCCCTCGCGCAGCATCACGCTCGACGCCCGCGGATCGCGCCCCACCACCACCGCGCCGGGTCCCAGGAAGGAGCCAAACGCCGACGCGAAATCCACTACGTGCTCCGCCGACAGGCCGGAGCCGACCACGCCCCTCAGCCCCACCTCGGAGATGCGTACGTTTTTCGCCATTTACCAGACCCGGCAGGCAGGATACCGCACCATCGGCTGCCCGGTCCGGCACGCGAACGCCTGTTGAAACTCCGTCATGTTGGAGACGACACCGTTTACCCGGAACTCGCTCAGTGCGTGCGGATCCGTCTGCGCCTGCAGGCGCGCGCTCTCCTCCGTGATGTTCTCGCACCACGCCTGCCCCCAGCCGAGGAAGAACCGCTGCTCCGCCGTGAAGCCGTCGCGCTTCGGCGGTTCCTTCCCGTCGAGCGTCTCCATCAGGGCCATGTACGCGATGCGCAAACCCCCGTTGTCCGCGGTGTTCTCGCCCAGCTCCAGCTTGCCGTTGAGCTTCGCGTCACCGGGCCCCACGAAGGCCGAATACTCTTTCACCAGGCAATCGGCGCGCTGCTCGAACGCCTTGGCGTCCTGCTCCGTCCACCAGTCCCGCAGATTGCCCTGCGCGTCGAACTGCCGGCCCTGATCGTCGAAGCCGTGCGTCAGCTCATGCCCGATCACCGCCCCGATCGCGCCGAAATTCACCGCATCGTCCAGCTTGTTGTCGTAAAACGGAGGCTGTAGAATGCCCGCCGGGAAATTAATATCGTTCTCCTGAGGGTCGTAATAGGCGTTTACGGTGGGCTGGCTCATCTCCCAGTCGCTGCGGTCCAAAGGCTTGCCGATTTTCGCTAACTGCCGGTGCAGCTCGAACTCCTTGGTCCGCGCGTAATTGCCGTAGGCGTCCCCGCGCGCGACCTGTACGCCGGAATAATCGAGCCACTTGTCCTTTGTCCCTACTTTATTCAGAATGGCCCTCAATTTCACCTGCGCCTGTTCCTTGGTCTTTGGCGTCATCCAGTCGAGCCCCTGAATATCGCGCCCCAGCGCCTTTTCGAGCGCCGCCACCATTTCCTTGGTGCGCTTCATCCCCTCTTCTCCCAGCGTCTTTTCGACGAAGCGCTGGCCCAGGGCGTCCGGCAGCGCATTGTCGGTCTGATCCGTGCAGCGCTTCCACCGCGGCCGCATCTCCTTGGCGCCCGATAAAATGTGTCCATAAAAATCGAACGTTTCTTCCTGGAACTTCGCCGGCAGAATCACGGACCGGTCGGTCACCAGCGTCGCTGTCAGGTACGACTTGATATCGTCCAGGCTCGATTCGACGATCACCGATTCCATGGCCCTCACGAACGGCGGCACGGACACGTCCAGCGTCTCCAGTCCCTTCGCGCCGACGGCCGCGAAGAAGTTCTCCCAATCGAACCCCGGCGAGAGCGAGATCAACTCCTTCACCGTGAGCCGGTGATATACTGCTTGCGGATCGCGCCGCGCCACCGGATCCATCGATCCCTTGGCCAGCCTGGTCTCGATTCTCATCACCGCATCGGCCCGCTTCGCCGCGGCTTCCGTTGGATTCCCGAGCAATTCGAATAATTTCAGCAGGTGAGCCACATACTTTCGCCGCAGTTCCACGGATTTGTCGTCGGTGCGGAAATAATAGTCGCGGTCCGGCAGTCCGATGCCGCCCTGGTCCAGCCCAGCGATCATCTCGCTCGAATTCTTTGCGTCGGGCTCCGACGAAAACCGGAAAAATGGATTCGACCCCACTAAATACAGGCTGGTCACGACGCCCGTGATCGCCGGCTTGCCGTTCATCGCGTTGATACGGTCCAGGTCCGCTTGAATCGGTGTCAGCCCTTTTTGGTCGATGGCGCGAGTGTCCATGCAGGTCGCGTAGAAGTCGCCGATCTTCTGCTCCACTGCGGTGCGCGTGGGCTTGTTCGCCGACGCGGCTTCCAGGATGCCTTGCAGCACGATCCGGTTGCGCTCCTGCAGCGCGTCGAAACGCCCCCAGCGGGATTGATCGTTCGGTACCGGATTCGCCGCCAGCCAGCCGCCGCAGGCGTAGCGGTAAAAATTCACGCAAGGATCCGCGGCGCGGTCCAGTCCCGCCGGATCGAATCCTGGAACCTTCTGCGCGGCGGCGAAGCCGCAAAGGAAAAAGAAACCCGCAACAGGGCGGAGATGAAGAAACCCCATGTTTTTATAGTACGGCTTCAGCCATAACCGTGGATGGTTGACCTCCTGGAAGTCCGAACGCGGCAAAACCCTGAAAGAGCTTGGAGGCACCAGGCGCTGATACCATATTCAACACTGGTATACAGTATGGTATTCTGAGCGCATGGAAGCTGCCCGCAAAATTACCATCGAGGTGCCGGCCGAACTTCTCGACAAGGCCCAGCACGCCACAGGCAAGGGGATCACACAGACGGTGCGCGCGGGGCTCCAACTTGTGGCTGCGGCGAACGCCTACGACAGGGTGCGGCAACTCCGGGGCAAAGTTCGCTTAGAGCTGACTTCGGAGGAGTTGAAAGACGACCGGTGATCGCGGCCGACACCAGTTTGTGGATCGCGTATCTGCAAGGTAGCGGCGGAGAAGACGTCAACCTCTTCGATGAGGCGCTCCGTAATCGCGAAGTCATGATGGTCCCCGCCGTTTTAACTGAATTGCTGAGCTCTCCCAGGCTCACCGCTGAAGTCCAACAAATTCTGCTGGAATTGCCGCTGATCGAGACCGAACCCGGCTTCTGGCAACGGGCCGGAGAGCTGCGTGCCAAAGTTCTCGCAAAAGGCCGCAAGGCCCGCCTCGGCGACGCGTTCATCGCCCAAAGTTGCATCGACCGGGGCATCGCGCTGCTGTCGCGGGACCGCGCCTTTCAGTCCCTCGCCGACGCGTCCAACCTGAATACCGCGATCAGTCCGCGTTAATCCTCAAACTCCGCCGCCGGCGCAGCCCGCTCATTCACCACCAGCCGGAACACATCCGGACGCGCATAATGCCCGGCGACGTCCAGATCGTATTTCCCCTCGGCGATCTCATCGCGATTCAAGTCCGCCACCAGCACCGCTTCGCCGCCGTAGTGCGGCCCGGCGAGCACCACGCCCTGCGGATTCACAATCACACTGCCGCCCCGGATCGCCACCGGACCGGTTTCGCCGTAGTCCTCGGGACAATCCTTGCGTTCCAGATACTGCACCGCCGACAGCACGAAACACCGCCCTTCGAACGCGATGTGCTGCATGGACCGCGCCCAGGTATCGCGGTCGTCCACCGTCGGCGCGCAATACAGTTCCACGCCCTTGGCATACATCGCCGTGCGCAGCAGAGGCATGTAGTTTTCCCAGCAGATCACCGCGCCCACGCGTCCCAGGGGCGTCTCGATCACCGGCAGCGTCGAGCCGTCGCCCATTCCCCACACCAGCCGCTCCATGGCCGTCGGCATCAGCTTGCGATGCTTGCCCAGAAGCTCGCCCGTGGGGGAGAAAAACAGCACCGTGCAGTACAGCGTGCCTCCGCTCCGCTCGATGACGCCAATCACAAGGTGAATCGCGTGATCCCGGGCGATCGCGCCCAACTCCGCCGCCGCCGCGCTGGGCAATTCCACCGCGCTTTCGAAGTAGCGGCGGAACATCCTGCGTCCCTCCGCCGTCCGCGAGCCGACCCTGGCCCCAAAATCCAGCCCCTTCGGATACCCGGAGACGAACGCCTCCGGAAACACCACGATTTGCGCGCCCTTCTCAGCCGCCTCCGCCGTCAGCGTCCGAACCTTGGCAAGCGTGGCCTCCCGATCGAAAACCACCGGTGCCGCCTGCACCACCGCCGCCCGCACGATTTTTGTCGTCACCCGAAATGATCTCCCTCCGCTTGTCTCATCTGGCCTGCTCTTCCGCCGCCGCGATAAACCGGTAGCCCACGCCGCGCACCGTCAATAAATGCCGCGGATGCGTCGGATCGTCCTCAATATATCTCCGCAGCCTGACAATAAAGTTGTCGATCGCCCTGGTGTCCGTGTCCTCATGCAGCCCCCACACTTCGTCGAGCATCCGCTTTCGCGAAACCGGCTTCCCTTCGTGCTCGATCAGGTACCGCAGGACGTTCACCTCCATCAGCGTCAGCGGGAACACCTCGCCGCCAACGCGCAGTTCCAGCGCCGCGAAGTCGATGGTCTTTCCGTCGAAGCTGTACTGGTCCGGAGGAGCGGCAACCGCCGGCGCGCTCGGCATGGACCCCACCAGCCACTCCTTGCGCCGCAGCAGCCCCCGGATCCGCGCGATCAGAATCGACAGATCGAACGGCTTGGTCAAATAGTCGTCCGCTCCCGCGGAGAAGCCCTTCAGGATGTCTTCGGGATGCCCGCGCGCCGTCAGCATCAGCGTCGGTACGTACTGTCCGGCCTGTCTCAACTCGGAAATCACTGTAAAGCCGTCGACTCCCGGCAGCATCACGTCCAGCACCACCACGTCGAAGGCCGCCTTGCCCGCTTTGAACAGTTCGAGCGCTGCTTCGCCCGTATCCACCACTTGAACCTGATAGCCCTCGGCTTCCAGGTTGTAGCGCAACCCCTCGGCCAAGTGCGTTTCGTCCTCCACCACC
The DNA here is from genome assembly GCA_037439565.1 of Acidobacteriota bacterium. Taxonomy (GTDB): domain Bacteria; phylum Acidobacteriota; class Terriglobia; order Bryobacterales; family Bryobacteraceae; genus Palsa-187. Next base: position 13,866 of record JBBIVT010000091.1, read on the forward strand.
AGAACGTTGCTCATGATTTTGCAATCGGAAGCTGCAAAATGAAGGTGCTGCCATGCCCGGGGCCTTCACTTTCCGCCCACGCTCGTCCGCCATGGCGTTTGGCCACGCTGCGCACGATGTACAGTCCCAATCCGGTCCCCTTCACGCGCGTCGCCAGCGAGCCCGGCGCGCGATGGAAGCGCTTGAAAATCTGCTTCAATTCCGTCTTCGGAATTCCCGGGCCTTCGTCCCTGACGCGGATCGAGACAAAGCGGCCGTCCACTTTCTCCGTCTCGACGCTCACCTTCACCTCGCTCCCGGAGTACTTTACGGCATTGTCGATTAGGTTTGAAATGGCGGCGCGAACCTCTTCGGCGTCGCCCATGATGGTCGTCGCGCCGTCGCTTTTGTACGTCACCGCCTCCGGCGGCAGCCGGTAGAGCGCTCGCGCCCGGGTGAGGGACTCCTCGATCACCTGGCTCAAATCGATGCGCGAGACGTTCAGCTTCCGCGCCGCTCCCATGCGTCCGGTGCGCAGCACCTGTTCGATGGTCTCCAGCAGCCTCTCGCTGTCGGCCAGCATGATGCGATAGAACTCTTTGCGCTTCTCCTCGTCGACAGGGCGGGATTGCAGCGTTTCCAGGTACAGCCGGATGGATGCGACGGGCGTTTTCAGCTCGTGCGTCATGGCGTTGATGAACGCGTCGTGCTGTTCATTCCTGCGGATTTCACGCACCAGGAAGATGGTGTTCAGCACTACTCCGGCGATGATCATGGACAGCAGGACGATGCCCAGAAACAGCAAAATCCCCGTGCGCCAGTTGAGCAGAACCCAGCCGATATAGAGCAGCAGCGTGACGAGAATTAAACCAGCGCCGAGCGCGATGAAAAACGCGATCGACTTGCGCCGGCCGGCGAGGACCATGCCTCTATTATGAGGCCAGATACGCCTATAATCAGAGTTGGCAAACGCGCCGGTTCCAGGACGACCGCTCGATTTTATAAAGGAGTGTCTGTCGAGGCAACGGGTCCGGTGGACCTATCACGTAACGATGCGGTCTCAAGCAGAGGTCGTTGGGCAGTGGGATTTTGATCGAGGGAGCCAATTCGTTGGAGATCATCGAATCCTATCCAGATGACAAGTATTTGCCCAGCTACCTCTTGCGGGGAGAGGCGGGGAACCGCGTATTTCACATTCAGATCGCTACGGATGTGGAGGCTGAAAACGTGCGAGTTGTCACCATTTATATTCCGCACGCGGATGAGTGGGATTCTGAGTTTCGAGCAAGGAGGGTCCAGAAATGAAGTGCCGTGTGTGTGGTGGTCTTTTGGAGCGCCGCCTGACCGATCTGCCCTTCAAGATCGGTGACTCTTCCATCGTTGTTATGAAGGCGTTGCCCGTTCTCCAATGCCGCCAGTGCGGGGAGATCGAGATGGAGGACCAAACGATGCGCCGTGTTGACGAAGTCCTTGCAGGCGTGGACGCATCGTCGGAACTGGAAGTGATTCGCTTCGCGGCGTAGATCGCCGCTTCCGTACCGGCTGACGAGATCTTTTACGCCGCTTCCCGCTCCGCCAGCACTTCGTCGATCTTCGCGACTCGTACCTGTTTCGCGACGCCGATGGCTTTCAGGATCGTCAGCGTGATCCAGGAGATGTCGAATTCGTACCACGCCAGCCCATGCCGGGCCGAGGTCGGATGCGCGTGGTGATTATTGTGCCAGCCCTCGCCGAACGTGAGCAGCGCCACCCACCAGTTGTTGCGCGAATCGTCCTTGGTCGCGAAGCGCCGTTCCCCCCACATGTGCGTCGCCGAGTTCACCAGCCACGTCGCGTGCAGCCCGAGGGTCACCCGCAGGAAGATTCCCCAGCAGACCAGCGAGATGCCGCCGATCGCGTATAGGATCCCTCCCAGAATCACCATCGGAACCCAGTGGTAATTGTTCAGCCAGATGTAGAACTTGTGCTTGGCCAGGTCCGGAGCGTATTTCGCCATCGCTTTGGTATTGTTGTGATTCGTCTCGCCCCACATGATCCAGCCCATGTGCGCCCACCATGCCCCGTCGCGAGGGGAGTGCGGGTCGCCCGGCTGATCCGACTTCTGATGATGAATCCGGTGCGTCGCCACCCAGAAAATCGGTCCGCCTTCCAGCGTCAGCGTGCCGCAGACCGCGAAGAAATACTCCATCCACAACGGGCATTTGTAGGACCGGTGCGTGTGCAGCCGGTGATAGCCCAGGCTGATGCCCCAGCCGATCGCCATCCAATATAAAGCGAAGGAAATCAGCAGGTTGCGCCAGCTAAACATAAACAGCGCCGCGACGGCTCCCAGGTGAAATGCAAAGAAGACCAGCGTCGTTGCCCAGTTCATACGGCGCGTGGGAAGAGTAATAACTTGTTCGTTCATGGATGGAAAGACTCGACATCCTAAACCTACCAGGAATTCGCTCTCTGATTTGTAAGACTTATGTAATATCGCCTGGCGATTAGCTCAACTGAGGTAAACACCCTATCTCCCTTATTTCCCCCTGCCTGCCGATCTTTACTGTAATGAACTGCCCCAACTGCGGCGCGGCCATGCGGTTAAAAGACGACGCCGATTACCTCATCTGCGACTATTGTGAGACGCCCCATTTCCCTGACCCGAACGCCGACGGCGTGCGCGTACTCGGCGTCGACGCCGGGATCGCTTGCCCCGTCTGCGCCGTTTCCCTCGTTCATGCCTCTGTGGCTCGCGAGCGGATCTTCTATTGCCAGCGCTGCCGCGGCATGCTCATCTCCATGAACGTCTTTACCGAAATCGTGGCCGATTTGCGCTCCCGCCGTGAGATCACTGCCGACGCCGCGAGTCCGCCCGACTTGAAAGATCTCGACCGGAACATCCATTGCCCAAAATGCCGCGCCACCATGGACACGCATCCCTACCTGGGGCCGGGCAACATCATCATCGATACCTGCGAGCCCTGCGTGGTCAACTGGCTGGATTACGGCGAACTGGATCGCGTCGTCCGCGCCCCCGATCCGGCGTGGCCAGGAGAATTGACATCATCACACCATGATGATTAGATGAGGATATGCGCACCACGGTGGATTTGGATGAGGATATTCTGCGGACGGCAAAGCAACTCGCCCGCGAACGGGAGCAAAGCCTCGGACGCGTCCTGTCCGACTTGGCCCGCGGCGGGTTGAGTCATCGCGGACAACCGTCGAGGCCGCGCGGCGGCATCCCCGTTTTCGCGAGGTTACCGGAGGCGAAACCAGTCACTTCGGAAATTGTGAAGGAATTGCTGGATTCAGAGGTTTGAATTGACTTAGCTGCTCGATGTGAATTGCCTCATCGCGCTGTTGGATCTGGATCATGTCCACCATTCGGCGATGGCCCGCTGGTTTCTGTCCCATGCCGCGGAGGGCTGGAGCACGTGCCCGATCTCGGAAAACGGCCTGATCAGAGTGATGTCGCAGCCGCGCTACCCAAGCGGCCGGCGAGCAACCCAGGAAGTCGCCGCGCAATTGCGGGAATTAAAGAGGCTGTTTGCGGCGTCCCACCAGTTCTGGCCCGATACCGTTTCCTTGACGGACGAGTCCCTCTTCCGAATGGAGCACATTAGCGGAGCCCCCAACGTCACCGATGCCTACCTGCTGGGACTCGCGGCGAAGCACGGCGGGCGGCTGGTCAGCTTCGACCGGACACTCCCGTGGCAGGCCATTCACCACGGGACAGCGCGGCTCGTCGAAACTCCACTGCTACACTAGAATACGGGTCTCTTTTCAAACAATGAGTCACGTGATCGTTTTAGGCGCCCAGTGGGGCGATGAGGGCAAGGGGAAGATCGTCGACCTCCTGGCCGAGCGTTTTGACGTTGTCGCGCGCTATCAGGGAGGCCACAACGCCGGCCATACCGTTTACATCGGCGAGCAGAAATTTGTCCTGAAGCTGATTCCCTCGGGTATTCTGCGCCCCGGTGTGCAGGCCGTCATCGGCAACGGAGTGGTGGTGGACCTCGGGGCGCTTCTGGACGAAATCGCCGCGCTCGAAACCCACGGCATCGATGTGACGAAGCAGCTCCGTATCAGCAACCGGGCGCATGTGATTTTCCCGTTCCACCGGCTGGTGGAGAAAATGTCGGAGGCGCGGGAGAACCGCATCCCCATCGGCACCACGTCGCGCGGGATCGGACCCTGTTATGAGGACAAAACCGGGCGCCGCGGCATCCGCATCGCCGACCTCTACGACGCCGAAAGCTTCCGCGACATGTACGACACGCTGGTGGAGGACAAAAAAGCTCTCGCCGCGACGTTCAACCTGCACGATACCATCGACTACGCCGAGATCCGCGCGAACTATGAGGCGTACGCGGAAAAGATCCGCCCCATGGTCTGCGATACCGCCGTGCTGCTTGCCTCCGCGATGGCCCAGGGAAAGCGGATTCTCTTTGAAGGTGCGCAGGGCACCATGCTCGACGTCGATCACGGCACCTATCCGTTTGTCACGTCTTCCAGCGCCTCGGCCGGTGGAGCGTCCATCGGTACCGGCGTCCCGCCCACGAAAATCGAGGGCGTAATCGGCATTTCCAAGGCCTATATCACGCGCGTCGGCTCCGGTCCGTTTCCCACCGAAAGTCTCGATGCCGCGGGCGATCTGCTGCGCCGCGAGGGCAATGAGTTCGGCGCCGTTACCGGACGTCCGCGCCGCTGCGGATGGTTCGATGTGCCTCTGCTCCAGTACACCGCGATGGTCAACGGCTTCGACACGCTCTTCATCATGAAGCTGGACGTGCTGGATTCACTCGAAGAGATCCCGGTTTGCGTGCGCTACCGCCTGCACGGCCAGGAGGTTACGGAAATGCCGGCGACGTACCGCGCTCTCGAAGCCATTGAGCCGGTGTACGAAAAACTCCCCGGTTGGCGCAGATCCACGCGCGGCATCCAGCGCTTTGACGAGCTTCCCGAAGAGGCCCGCAACTATCTGAAATTCCTGGAGGACCGCACGGGCATCGAAGTCGGCGGAGTCTCCACCGGACCGGAGCG
>JBBIVT010000092.1:0-5896 GCA_037439565.1 Acidobacteriota bacterium
GCTGGCCGCCGATCAGCAGGCCGATGAGCAGGGCTCCGGCCAGCGATTCGATGGCGGCGGGGAGGGTGAGCGCGCTGTCCATTGTTTTACCGGACGGGAGAAAACGGCAACGGCTGGAGGATGGATACGCTGATGTTGGAGACAATCTCGGCGTCGGAATTGCCGGGTGTCGAGCGAAGCTTTTGCCACTCGGGATCAGAGCCGAAGGCCTTCCACATTTTCTCGCGCGCCGCGAGATCGTCGAAGCTGAGCATATAAACCAGGTTCGGCATTTTTTCGCCGACGATGGTTTCGGCGAAGAACACGGGGCGCATGCCGAGGCGCCGGAAGATGGCAATCTCGCCAGATTCGAACATCCTGATTTTGCGGGCGAGCGTGGTGGCGTTGTTCGACTCGTAGCGGCGCAGTTCGAAAATGCGCCCGGGGCGTCCGGCGGTGTCCTTCGGCTCGATCATTTCAGGCATCGACGGGAACGCCCGCCCGAGCACGCTGTCGATCCGTTCATAGTTCAACCCGGGCTGCGAATTGTAGGCCGTCAGGGCTTTTTTATACTCGGCGTCGGCCGATAGCTTCGCGCGCTGCTGCTCCATCGCGCCCAGCGAAGGATAGCTGGTGATGCTCACGATGGACGGCGTCTCCTCGGCGATCATCGACGCAAAATAGGCGCTGGGGCGGATGCCGGCGCGCGCGAAGGCAGGCACGGCGGCATGCTGCAAAAAATCGGTCAGGCGTGCGCGCTGATTGTCCGGCGTATTGCGCAGATGAATCGTGCGAATCTCGTAAATCGACGGGGCCTTGTCCTCCGCTTGGGCGGCGAGCACTCCGCCGGCGGCCAGGGCGGGAACGAATTTTCGACGGGTCATAGAGGTACCAGGTAATAGCTTAATCCCGTTTGCTCCTAAACTAGTATTTGGTGCCCCGGTTTCTGATTTCGTTGCTATTCGCGCTGGGATTCGCTCGCGCGGCTGGACCGTCCGCGGCGGAACTGGCGCGGGCGGTTCACGAAGCCGCGCTGGACCCTCAGGAATGCTATCGCGTCCGGGACCTGAGCTACCGCAAGGAGGATATCCGCCTCTATTTCACCGACGGCTACCTGATTTTCTCAAAGCCTGCCGCGGGCCAGCCTCTGTCCGCCGTGTTCACCACCGATGTGGAGGGAGGGGACGGGGAAGTGATCGTGCTGCCGCCGTCGCGCGGCGAACGGAAATCCCTGGCGGCGTTCACGGAGTCGCCGAATCTGGACGAGCATTTGAAGGCCGCGCTGCTGGTGTTCACCGATGGCACCGGCAGTATCCTGCTGGACCGGATCCGGCAGGAGGGCAACGTGCGCAAAGCGCCGGAAGTAGGCGCGCTGATGGCCGAAAAATGGTCGACGGTGCTGCGCAACCTTCGCGAAAATTTCGAATTGCGGATCGTGGACGATCTGCTCTCGCGCGATGCGCGCAGAAGCGGATTTCTTTTTCTCGGCCTGGCCGGCCGCGAGCTCGGGAATTTCGATCTGCTCTACGATCCTCGCGGGCGCGAGCAGATCGTCAGCGGCCAGTTGACGGATCGCAGCGGAAGCTTGCGCTACGACATCTGGACGAGTTTTCGCGCAAAAAGCGATCGCACCGGCGCATCTGCGCCATTGGGCGCCGGATTTTCGTTGAAGCATTTTGCCATCGATGCAACGCTCGATGCCAGCCTCCATCTGAAGGCGTCGACCAGGGTGAAGTTGAAGGTGGGAGATGCGCCGCGGCGATCCTTCCCTTTTGAAATCACGTCTTCAATGACGGTCAGCTCGGCGCGGGTGGACGGCCAGCCGGCCGAGGTATTCACGCGCGACTCAATACGCGAGCACGCTCTGCGTGGCAGCGAGGACGACGCGGTGCTGGTGGTGACGCCGGAGCCGCTAGCGGCGGGGAGCGAACATGAGTTCGCGTTCGAGCACGAGGGCGACGTGATCAGTTCGGCGGGCAATGGAGTCTATTATGTGGCGTCGCGCTCCACCTGGTATCCTCGCGGGGCACCGGAATTTTCCACCTACGATCTGACGTTCCGCTATCCCCGAAAACTCACCCTGGTGACGCCCGGAGATCCGGTGGAGGATCGTACTGAGGCAGATATGCGCATCACGCGCCGCGCCATCGCCACGCCCATCCGTTTTGCGGGCTTCAACCTGGGCGAATACCAGCGCATCGCCAGCTCCCAGCACGGAATCACCATCGAAGTGTTCGGAAACAAGCGCCTGGACCCGGCTTTGCAGCCCAAACTCGATGCCCTACCCGAGCCGTCCCCGCAGCCGATGTCCGCAAAACAGCGTCAGGCGATGATCCAGGCCGAAGCGCAGCGGCTGACGTCCGCTCCGGATCCTCTGGCGAGGCTCCACGCCGTTTCCAGCGATGTATCTTCATCGCTGCAATTCTTTACCGGCCTGTTCGGCCCTCCGGTGCTAAAGACGCTGACCGTTGCGCCTATCCCGGGTACGTTCGGACAGGGTTTTCCCGGGCTGGTATATCTGTCGACGGTGGCTTATCTTGACCCATCCGCCCGTCCCGCGCCGCTGCGCGGCGAAACGCAGAAGATTTTCTTTTCGGACATGATGGCGGCGCACGAAGTAGCGCATCAGTGGTGGGGCAACGTGGTGATCGCCTCCAGCTATCAGGACGAGTGGCTGACGGAGGCGCTGTCAAATTATTCGGCGCTGCTGTGGCTGGAAAAGAGGAGCGGAACCAAAGCCATTGAGACGGTTCTGGACGATTACCGCTCGCGCTTGCTGGTGAAGAATTCCGAGGGAAGGACGATCGAATCGGCCGGGCCGATCGTCTGGGGGGCACGCCTGGAATCGTCGGGCGTGCGGGATGCGTGGCGCTCGATCACTTATGAAAAAGGCGCATGGATCATGCACATGCTTCGCCGCCGTATGGGCGACGAGCGGTTCCTGAAAATGCTGGCGGAGTTGCGGCGCCGCTACGAACTGCGATCCATCACGAGCGAGGAGTTTCAGGCTCTGGCGTCGGAGTTTATGCCTCCACATTCGCCCTCCGATACGATGGAGACCTTCTTCGACAACTGGGTGTATGCCACGGGCGTGCCTGCGTTGAAGATGCAGAGCTCGATTCGCGGGCTAAAGGTTTCAGGGACGGTGGAACAGTCCGGCGTGGACGACGATTTTTCGGTGGATATTCCGGTGGAGATCCAGTTCGCCAAGGGGCCTGCGCAGATCGTCTGGGTGCGTTCGTCGAATGAGGGAGCGGCGTTCTCAGTGACCCTGAAAGCGGCGCCGGTGAAGGTGGTTTTGGGCTACGAAAACGTGCTGGCGACCAAGAAATAACTCACATGCGCGCCTCGTCGCGAATGGCGCGCAATTGAGGCAGGTGCTGGCTCTGGCCCAACTCAAAATACAGCGCGCGAAAGATCGCGAACAGTTTTTCGTACACCGCCGCTTCCTGCGGATCCGGCTCGTAGGTTTTCCAGGGCGGACAAAGCGCCTTCTGCGCGTCCTCAACTGTCCGGAAAGTCCCCGCCGCGAGAAACGCGAAAATCGCCGAGCCCAGGCTGGTCACGTCTCCGCCGGGAACAAGAATCGGCTTGTTCAACACGTTGGCGTACACGCGATTGAGCGTGTCGCCGCGCCGCGGAATCCCTCCGGCGTTGATCACGCGGTCGATGCGGACGCCGTGCCCGGCCATGCGCTCCAGAATCACGCGGGTGTGGAACGCCGTGCCTTCGATGGCCGCGAACAGCTCGTCTTTTGCCGTCGACGTAAGGTTCCAGCCGAGCGTCACGCCGCCCAGTTCCGCGTTGACCAGTACCGTGCGGTCGCCGTTGTCCCAGGTGAGGCGGAGCAGCCCGGTCTGCCCGGCGCGATACTCTTCCAGCCCCTCGGCCAGCGCGCTGACGGTGGTCCCGGCGCGCCGCGCGATGGCGTCGAAAATATCTCCCGTGGCCGAAAGTCCCGCCTCGATGCCGAAATAATCGGGATGAACGGAGCCGTTCACCACGCCGCAAACGCCGGGAATCAGCCCGGTATTTTTCGCCATCGCCATGATGCAAGTGGATGTGCCGACGACGTTCACCACATCGCCTTCGCGGATGCCGGAGCCCACCGCGTCCCAATGCGCATCGAAGGCGCCGACGGGAATCGGGATGCCCGCGCGCAGGCCGAGCTTCGCCGCCCATTCCGCGCTCAAATGTCCGGCCAGAGTATCGGAAGCCGCGAAGTGACCGCCAATTTTCTCGCGCACGCCCTTGAGCACCGGATCGACTTGCGTCAGGAAATCCTCCGGAGGCAGGCCGCCGAGCGCGGAGTTGTACATCCACTTGTGACCCATCGCGCAGACGCTGCGCGCGACCTTCGAGGGATCGGTCACGCCGCATAGAACCGCGGCAATCAGATCGCAATTTTCGAACGCGGTGACGAACAGCCCGCGCTTTTCCGGATTGTGCCGGAGCCAGTGCAGCAGCTTCGACCATCCCCATTCCGAGGAATAGACTCCTCCGCACCAGTCGATGGCTTCGAGCTTCTGTGCGCGCGCGGTGCGCGTGATCTCGCCGGCCTCCTTCCAGGAACGGTGGTCGCACCACAGATAATAATCGTCGATCGGTCGCAGCCCCTCGCCGACGGGAATCACGCTGGAGCCCGTGGTGTCGAGCGCAATCGCCTCTATTGTGCCGCCCGCGACGCCCGCTGTTTCGAGCGCGGCGCGCATCGCCTCAGTAAGTGCGCGCAGTTGATCGGCGTGGCTCTGCGTCGCGTAATCCGGATCGTCGCGCCTGCGATGCAGGGGATACTCCGCCGTCGCCGAGCCGAGCCGTCCCTTCGCGCTGTCCACAATCGACACTCGAACGCTGAGCGTCCCGAAATCCACACCCGCAACGATCGCCATAAACGTAGCTTACCGGACTCCATGCTTACCGCGACGGCCGGTGCCACGGAACCGCCATGCGTGAGCGAGCGGCCTCAGCGGATCGGCTCCGGAATCGCCGCGCCGTCGGCTCGTGGATCCGACGCAGCGTAGTTCACGCCGGTCTTAGAGTCGTGCAGGATCGCCTGACCGCGGCCCATCTCCTGCGTATATTCGCGGCGGATGTTGAGGATGTGGCCGCGCTCGGAAAGCTGCTGCAGCGTCTGCGCGCCGACGCGCGATTCGATGGATACGTCGCATCCCGTGGCGTTGTGCTTGGTGAATCGCGGGGCTTCCAGCGCGGCCTGCAGATTCATGCCGTAATCGACAATGTTGGAAACAAACTGCGCATGCGCCAGCGGCTGATTGAATCCGCCCATGATTCCGAAGCCGGCATGCAGTGCGCCTTTCTCCATGAACGCGGGAATAATGGTATGAAACGGCCTTTTCCCGCCGGCCAGCACGTTCGGGTGCTTCGGATCCAGGGTGAAACCCGCGCCGCGGTTCTGCAGCACGAAGCCCATTCCTTTCACGGTGACGCCGGAGCCGAACAATCCGGAGACGCTCTGAATCCAACTGACGATGTTGCCGTCTTTATCCACCATGGTGAGATACGTCGTATCGCTGGGCACCGGCGCGCCCGGCGGAACGTTGCAGTTGGCGGCATTCGGATTGATCAGCGCGGCGCGCTTCTTCGCGTATTCCTTCGACAGCAGGGCCTGAACGGGAACGTCGTGCGCGCGCGGATCCGCGTTGTAGCGGCGCAGATCGGAATAGGCCAGCTTCATAGCTTCGATTTTCTTGTGCATCTCCGCCGGGCTCGACGGCCCGAAGGGCGACGCGGGCGACGTCTCCATGATGTTCAGCATTTCCAGCGCGGCCATGCCCTGGCCGTTGGGCGGCAGCTCGTAAATTGTCCAGCCGCGATAATCGCTCGAAATAGGGGTCACAAACTCCGGAGAAAACGATGCCAGATCCTCCGCCGTCATCGTACCGCCCAGTTGCCGCGA
>JBBIVT010000092.1:5996-9719 GCA_037439565.1 Acidobacteriota bacterium
TCCTTCCAGGGCAGCTTCCCGAATCTCTTGTGCATCGCCGCCCATCCGCTCACCGCGCCGGGAACTGTCACGCTGTCGATGCCAGTGGGCGGCATTGTCTTCGCGCCTTTCTCCGCCAGATATTTCGGGGTCAGCACGCGCGGGGCGGGTCCGGACGAATTGAGCCCGGTCAGCTTGCCGGTTTTCGCGTCCCAATACAGGGCGAACATATCGCCGCCGATGCCGTCCATCATGGGCTCCATCAACCCCAGAACAGCGTTGGCGGCGATGGCAGCGTCCACGGCCGATCCGCCCTTCGCCAGAATCTGCGCCCCAGCCTGCGAGGCCAGCGTCTGGCTGGTGGCGGCGATTCCCTGGCGGGTAATCACCATTGAGCGCCCGTAGTTCCGCCCCTCGCACCAAGCGGCGGCGGGGAGCGCACACATCGCCATCAGCAGTTGAAGTTTGTCCATGATTCGCGCAGGTTAACACATTGCGGTTGACATGGACGCATCCGTGGGCCTACGCTGAACGAGTTGGTTGTACGTTAAGGAATGCTCGGGAAGGCGGTTAGAATCCGCCACTGCCCCGCAACTGTAATCGGCGCGTTGTACCGGCGGGATGGAGTCACTGCGAAAGCGGGAAGATTTCCATCCAGTAGTCGCCAGGCCGTAAGTCAGGAGACCGGTTCCTTGACGATCTTGAAAAACAGACCGTCTCGAGGGAGAGCGTCTCATGTTTCTCGTTTTCTTTTCCATGATGTTGTCACTCGTCCGCGGCGTCGTACTCGACCCCGCGGGCCGTCCGGTTGAAGGCGCGAAGGTCGCCTGCGGCGCGGAAACTTCCACCACCGATTCCCGAGGGCATTTCGAATTGCCGAAGCCTTGCCTGGCGACCATCGATAAACCCGGATTCGCCACGAAGAACGCCGCGCTGACCGAAGCCAAGGACGCCGAGATCACTCTGAAGCTTGCGCCGGTGAGCGATCGCGTGCTGGTGACTGCCTCCGGCGCGCCGGTGGCCATCGAGGAAGCCGGCGTCGCGGCCACCGTTTTCACCGCGCATGATTTCGAGGCGCGCCAGGCTCCCTTCGTGCAGGATCTGCTGCGCGATGTGCCCGGGCTGGCCATCGTGCAGACTGGGCGCAACGGCGGCTTGACAAGCATGTTCGCCCGCGGAGGCGACAGCGACGCGGCGATGGTGCTGCTGGACGGCATCCCGATTACCGAGCCGGGCGGCGACTTCGATTTCGCGCACATGGCCTCGGCGGGACTAGAGCGCGTCGAGGTGGTGCGCGGACCGGAAAGCGCGCTCTACGGCGCGGAAGCGTCCAGCGCCGTGATCCAGATGTTCTCCCAGCATGGCGACGCGGAATCGAACGCGGTGCACGGCTCGTTGATGTATGAGCGCGGCTCCTTTTCGACGGACCATTGGGCGGCGATGCTCGACGGCGGCCTGGCGCGCCGCATCGATTACGCGCTCAGCGCGGATCAGTTCCGCTCCACGGGTGAGTTCGTCAACGATGCCTACCGCATCACCACCGGCACGGCCAACGCCGCCTATCATTTTTCGGGCGTGACGGTCTTGCGCGCGATTTTTCGCGAGTTCGATTCTTATACGGGTATTCCGGGCCAGGTTACCGACGGCCTTGCCGACACGGCCGCGTTTGAAACCGTCCGCGACTCGGCGTTCAGCCTGCATCTCGACGATGCGCGCGGAAAGCATTTCACGCAGAAAGTGATTTTTGGCTATCACCGCAACCGGACTCTGGATGTGGATACGTCCAATGGCGCGCCCTACACGGTGCAGGGGCTGCTCCGCACCGCGGGTCCGTATACCTATTTCGCCGGGATGGCCCCGGCGTCGATGACCGCCGTGCCCCCGGGAGAAACGCTTTCCTCGTACACGTATTATCCTTACGCTTATGACAGCGTGAGCCTCGCCGATCGCACCAATGTTCAATATCTGGGCACCTGGACGCACCCCGGAGGCGCACTGACCTTCGGCTACGAGTACGAGCGCCAGGCAGGCGTGATTTCCGCCGCGGATGTCGCGCGCACCGACAACGGCCTGTTCATCAACGATCAATATGCGCTGACGCCGCGCATTTACCTGACCGCCAGCGCGCGCTATCAGCAGTCGAGCGCGTTCGGCAGCGAATTCGCGCCTCGCGGCGCGGTGACGTTCCGCCTGCCGACGGAAACCTTCCTGCACTTCAGCGCTTCGCGCGGCATCAAGGAGCCGTCGCTCATCGAAAACTTTGCGCAGGCGGGCTATTACGTCGGCAATCCTTTGCTGAAGCCGGAGACCACGCAAAGCTATGAAGCCGGCCTGTCGCGCGAATGGCTCGCCCGGCGGCTACGCACGGAGCTTTCGGTATTCCGCAATTCATTCCACAACCTGATCGAGTACAATTCGGCCGTTTACCCCGGCACTTGGACCAACGTCGATGCGAGTTGGGCGCGGGGCGCGGAAGCGTCTGCGGATTTCCGTGTCACGCGATCGGTTGCCATGCGAGGCGAGTATACGAAGCTCTATACACGAATCACCAACTCCATCGATCCCACCCAAATCGGCCAGGAATTGTTGCGGCGTCCGCGGAATTCAGGATCGGTGGCCCTGGAGCTGACGCCCAAGCGCTGGACGGTCGTCGCTGGCGCGCGCTTCGTCGGCGAGCGGCAGGACGCGGACTACGTGTTCGGCGTGAATCGCGCCCCGGGCTATCAGTACGTTTTTGCCGACGCGTCTTATCAGGCAACGAAGCGCGTGACGCCGTTCGTGCGCGTGCAGAACGCGCTCGATCAGCAGTATCAGGAAGTGCTCGGCTACCCGGCTCTTTCAAGAAATGTCACCGGAGGCGTGCGGGTCGCGTGGTGATACTCCGGCGCGGTTTCGCGATGTTCTTGGTGGCCGCGGCGCTTGCCGCCGCACCCCCGCAGAGAATCGTGTCCACCGCGCCGAGCATTACCGAGTTGCTCTACGCGCTCGGCCTCGGGGATCGTGTCGCCGGGGTGACGCGGTTCTGCCGCTATCCTCCGGAAGCGCAGTTGAAGCCTAAAATCGGCGATTACACCGCGCCGAACCTGGAAGCGATCGCGGCATTGAAGCCCGACCTGGTGATCGTGCAGACCAATCCGGTGCGGCTGAAGGAGCGCCTGGAAAGGCTGCATTTGCGGGTTCTCGAAATCAATCAGGACACCATCGCCGCGATCCACCAATCGATCCGCGACGTCGCCGAGGCCGCTGGAGCGCAGCCCGCAGCGGCTCGCTTAAGCGCTTCTATTGACGATGGCCTGGCGAAGATTCGCGCCCGCGTGGCCGGGATGCCTCGCGTGCCGGTGATGTTCGTCGTGGGGCGCTCGCCCAACCGCCTTGACGGTCTGGTGGTCGCGGGCCGCACGTCCTATTTGAACGAAGTGATTGAGATCGCCGGCGGCACGAACGTGTTTCGCGACGCGCTGGCCGCGTATCCCGAGGTGTCGCTCGAGGAAGTGATGGCGCGGAATCCGCAGGTGATTGTCGATATGGGCGACATGTCGGATACCATCGGCGTCACCGAGGAGCATAAGCGCGAAGTGATCGCCCTGTGGAATCGCGCGGCGAACCTGGCGGCGGTAAAACAGCATCGAGTTTTCGCGGTGGCGTCCGACGTGTTCGTCGTGCCCGGCCCGCGCGTCGTCGAGGCGGCCAACGCCTTCGCGGAGATGCTGCACCCATGAGCTTTTCCGTCAAAAACCTCTCCTT
>JBBIVT010000092.1:9819-18266 GCA_037439565.1 Acidobacteriota bacterium
TCCGCGCTGGCGCAGGAGCCCGAAACGCTCCTGCTTGACGAGCCGGCCACATTCCTTGATCTGAAACACCAGCTTTCCATGTACCGGCTTTTGGCGGACTGGTCGAAAACAATGTTGATCGTCGCCGTTACCCACGATCTGAATCTCGCCCTGCGTTTCTCCGACCTTGTGCTGGTGATGCAGGACGGCCGCGTGACGGCGCTGGGCGCGCCGCAAGACGCGCTTGCGCCCGCTACGATCCAGAGCGTCTTCGGCGTGCGCGCGGAATTTCACGACGGGTGGCTGCGATATGACGCGTAGCGTTTGGATCTCCCTCGCCATCCTCCTCGTCGTCGCCATTGCCGCGCCATTGATCGGCAGTGCGAATATCAGTCTTCGCGGCGCGCTTCAAGGAGTATCGCCCGATCATGAAATCTTCTTCTATGCCCGCCTGCCGCGCGTTTTGCTGGCACTACTGGCAGGCGCGGCGCTCTCCGTCACGGGTGTCCTTTTTCAATGCCTGCTGCGCGACCCCTTGGCCGAGCCCTACACCCTGGGAATCTCCAGCGGAGGCTCCGTCGGCGCGGTGATTGGCATCTGCTTCGGCCTGCGCGCCATCGGCCTGCTCTCCCTGGCCGGAGCGGGAATCGCGCTGCTGATCGTGCTCTGGATTTCCTTCGAGGGCCGCCGTATTTCTTCGTTCACCCTGCTGCTGGCCGGTGTCACGATGAACAGCATCGCCCTCGCCATCGTGCTGTTCCTCCATAACCTGTCCACGTTCTCGCAATCCTTCGCGATCTCGCGGTGGCTGATGGGAGGCCTGGATGCGGTCGAGTATTCAACCCTCGCGTGGCTGGCCGCGGCCGTGCTTCCCGTCTGCGCGTTCGTGATTGCGCGCTCGCGGCAATGGAACCTGCTCGCCGTGGGGGAGGATTGGGCGGCTTCGCGGGGCCTTTCGACCACTACTTACACAGTGTTAGGCTACGTGGCGGGATCGTTCTTGACGGGAATCGTCACATCGCTCACCGGGCCGATCGGATTCGTCGGCCTCATCGTGCCGCACGCGTTGCGCCTGAAGCTGGGCGCGGACCATCGCCTGCTGATGCCCTGTTCCTTCCTCTTGGGCGGGGCTTTTTTGGCGCTCTGCGACGCGGTTTCGCGCACGGTGATCGCGCCGACGGAAATTCCGGTGGGCGTGGTGACGGCGCTGGCCGGCGGGCCATTCTTCATCTGGCTGCTGCGATCGAAACGGCGGAGCCTGTGGCTGTAATCCTCATCGGCGGAGGCGCGCGCAGCGGCAAGAGCCGGTTGGCGCTCGAAAAGGCCCGCGGGATTCCCGGCTCGCGGGCCTTCGTCGCCACCGCGGAGGCTCTCGACGAGGAAATGGCCGTCCGCATCGAGCGTCACCGGCGCGAGCGGAGCGCCGAATTTTCCACCATCGAGGAGCCGCTGGAACTCGCCCGCGTCATCGCGGAATCGAAGTTCGAGGCCATGGTCGTAGACTGCCTCACGCTGTGGCTGTCCAATATCATGTTCGCTCAACGCGACTGCGGCGCCGAAGTTGACGCGCTGGTGCGCGCCGCCCGGAATGCTTCGGGAACCGTGCTGTTCGTCACCAATGAAGTCGGCTGCGGCATCGTGCCCGAAAACGCTCTGGCGCGCGAGTTCCGCGACCGCGCCGGATTCCTGAACCAGAGCATCGCCTCCATCGCGGACGAAGTCTATTTCATGGCCTTCGGACAGCCACTGCGGGTGAAGTGATGCGGACGTTCTTGGCTGCTGTCTCCTTCCTGACCGTCGTTCCCGTGGGCGATCATCGGATTGCTCCGGGCCGCGCGGCGATCTTCTTCCCTCTGGTCGGCGCGATGATCGGCGCGGCGGGCGCGGGATTGTTTCTCGCCGCGAGCCTCGTCTTGCCCGCGCCGCTGGCGTCGCTGCTGACCGTCGCCTTCTGGACCATGATCTCCGGCGTGTTGCACGAAGACGGCCTGGCCGACGTCGCGGACGCCTTCCGCGCCGGCCGCTCCCGCGCCAGGATGCTGGAGATTCTCAAGGACAGCCGCATCGGGACCTATGGAGCCGTCGCCATTGTGCTCAGCGTCGCCGCGCGATGGCAGGCATTGCAGCACATTCCCGCGTCGAAGATCCTCGCCGTCTGCATCGCCGCTCATGCAGTGCCGCGCGCAGCCATCGTCGCCCTCGCGTGGGTGTCGCGTCCCGCCGGCGATGGCCTCGGCCTCGTGTTTTCTTCTTCCTTGACGAGCATGGCCGCAATCGGCGCGATCCTGCAGGGCGTTGCCGCCGCGATGCTGCCCGGCTGGCGTCCGGCGTTGTTGCTGGTTGCCGGCGCGTATGCGATTGTCCGGGGCGCGCGGGCCTATTTCTACCATCGCATCGGCGGTATCAACGGCGATTGCCTCGGCGCGACCGAGCAGTTGCTCGAGATCTTCATCCTGATCCTTTTCGCCAGTCCCAAGCTCTATGAATTTTGACTCCATCCGCCCCATTCACGATCCGCCGCTGGAGGCGCGCATTCGCACCCGGCTCGATTCGCTCACCAAGCCTCCGGGAAGCCTCGGCCGATTGGAGGACCTCGCGCTGCAACTCGGACTAATCCAGGTGACGGATGTCCCGCGCATCGGGCGCAAGGCGATGGTCGTCTTCTGCGCCGATCATGGCGTGGTGGAAGAGGGCGTCAGCCCGTACCCGCCGGAAGTCACGCGGCAGATGGTGGAGAATTTCCATTCCGGCGGCGCGGCGATTAACGTACTTTGCCGCCACGCCGGTATCGAACCCGTCATCGTCGATATGGGCGTGGGCAAACCCACCCGCAATTTCACGCGCGAACGGGCGATGACGCGCGCCGAAGCCGAGCACGCGATTGAAACCGGCTTCGCTTACGCGGAGACCGCCGATACGCTGGGCGCTGGCGAAATGGGCATCGGCAATTCCACCTCCGCCGCCGCCATTTTCAGTGCGTTTTCCGGCCTCGATCCCGGTGAAACCGCAGGACGCGGCACCGGCATCGATCCTGCGGGGCTTGCCCGCAAGATTGATGCGATTCGCCGCGGCTTGGCGCTTCATCAGCCCGATCCGGGCGATCCCGTTGGCGTGCTGGCGGCGCTGGGAGGATTCGAAATCGCTGCGATCACGGGATTGATTCTGGGCGCGGCATCGAAGCGCCGCCCCGTTGTTCTCGATGGATTCATCACCTGCTCGGCCGCCCTCGCCGCCCGCGCCATCCAGCCCGCGTCGCTCGATTACGTGGTCTTCTCGCACCGTTCCGCCGAAAAGGGCCACGCGAAAATGCTGGAGTTCCTCGGCGCGCGCCCGCTCCTCGATCTGGAGATGCGCCTTGGTGAAGGCAGCGGAGCCGCGCTGGGCATGGGGCTGCTGGAAACGGCGGTGAAGATCTATTCCGAGATGGCGACGTTCGCCAGCGCGGGCGTCTCTACTTCAGGGCCGCAACCAGCGTCCCCGTCAGCCGAAGCACATTGAGCCGCGCCCGCTCCGCCGTCTGTTGGGCGGCGTAGTAGGTCAAGAACTTTTCGTTTTCGGCTGCCCGCAGGGCCTCGACGCTCGCCAGCGGGAACCGGCCTTCTTCATACTGTGCCAAGTGCACGCTCAGATCCTCGCGCGCGACATCCAGGTCGGCGCGCGCAAGTTCCCTCGATGTCTCCGCGCTCTTCACCTGCTGATACGCGCGGCGCAAATCCGCCGTGATGCGGGACCTCATCCGCGCCACTTCCACCCGGATTTTCGCCATATCTGCCTCGGCGTCGGAGGCGTACGCCTGTGCGGCGCGCCCCACTAAAATCGGAACCGTGATCGCCGCGCCCACCTCGGGATTGTTGCGGTGAAACGTGCCCGCCGCGAAACTGGAATAGTTGTACTTGGCGAAAATATTGTCCTGCGCAATGACGCTCACCTTAGGCAGGCGAGCGGAGTGGTAGCTTTTTACCTCCAGCGTTTTCGCTTGCATGTCGGACTCCAGCCGCCGCAGCTCGGGACTGTGTTCCAGAGCTTCCTCGATGGACGCGTCCTCGGAAACCGGAACCTCGATGGACTTGCGGTCCTCCTGCGCCGCCCGCACGCGGTCGTCCGCGCCCATGCCCAACACCTGCGCCAGGGACGTCTCCGCGTTGATCAGGTTTACCGCCAGTTTCTCCACCGTATCTCGCGCCCGCAGCACGTTCAAATAAGCCTTCTTGGATTCGAGCGACAGTTCATGCCCCTCCGCCACGCGAGCGTCCACCAGTTCCTTCACCTTAGCCAGGTTGTCCACCTGCCTGCGCGCTGAATCCAGACTGTGCGCGGCCTGCTCAGCGTCGAGAAACAAAGACGCCACCCGATAAGCCGCCTCCTCCTGTCGCCGCGTGACATCGATGGCCGCACCCCTCAACCCTTCCTTCGCCTGCGAAATTTTGTAGCTCTGGGAGCGGTCAAAGAGCGACATATCGGTGCGCGCCTCGAAGATCGAGGGCGGATTCCCGTCAATGGTGGTGGGATAGCCCACGCTCCAGGCCAGCCCGCTGCCACCCGTGATCTTCGGAACGAAGGCGTCCTTCGCGATCAGTACCTGGTCGCGGGCCTTCTGCTGGTCGAGCCGTGCCAGCAGCACGTCGGGATTCTGTTCGAGCGCCACATCGAGGGCCTGCTTCAGCGTCAGCGTCTTGGTTTCGGCGGCGGCCAAAAGCGCGGATGCAAGGAAAAGAACGGGATATTTCATGGCACCTTAATTCTAAGGCGAAAATGGAGACGGGGAAGAAGTCCGCTGGCGGTCACCGGATTGCGACTGTTTGCGCCGAACTCGCCATTTTCCCGTCCACCGTCTCCTGGACCACCGTCCGCAGCCGGTACTCCCCGCGAGGAGCGTCCAGATTGAGCCCGGCGTTGACCCCGCTTTCCGATAAACGCTAGTATGTCGCATCGGTCAACGCGAAGTCCATGGTTCCTTCTTTTGCCGCCACCAGGTTTCCTTTCGCGTCGAGAAGAGCCACCACAAACTCCAATTTCTGAACCCGCCGGTCCCCGCGCTTGGGAAACGGCAACGTCTTGATGTCCACGTGAATCTGGACCTTCACTCCTGGCCCGCCCGCCGAGTACGCCGCCGCTGCCGGGAAGTCCCTGGAGGTCGAATCGCCCATCACCTCGCGATCCAGCATTTGCCGCCGGTCCTGTGGGCCGGCATCCGCCGGAAGCGCGAAGTATCCGGGCCGCGCCTCGATGACGTACGGCTTCGATGCGGTCAGATTCACTTTCAACTTGTGATAACGTCCTTCGGCGGCGAGATCGGCGGGGTGAAAACCCAGCATGTAACTCACCTCGGGAAGGGAGCCCAGCAGGTGAAACCCGGACGCCAGATCGTTGTTGTTGTGGAAGAACAACCCGCCGGTGCTTTGCGCGAAATCGCTCATGGCTTCATTTGCCGTGAAGATCTGGACGTTCAGCTTACTGGCCTCGAACTGGAACGTGCTCAGCGGCATCACGCCGGCCGTTTGCGGCTCATTGAATGGCCTCACCGGAGCCTCGGCGTAGAGTCCCTTGGCGTCCAGCGCGTTGATGACGACGCCCGCGTGCAGGGCCTGGTTAATCACCCGATCCTTTTCCCGATCCAGCGTTCCCGAAAGGAAGCCGGAAGAAACCAGCAGCAGCAAGCGGCGGCCCGGCTTGGCCGCCAAGGCCTCCACCGCGCCGCCGACGGCTTCGAGAGTTCCTTGCGAGACAATCCTGGCCTGGCTCCACGTCAATTCGGCCTGCCCCTTCACCATTTGGACGACGGGATCGTCAGGTGACGGTGGCGACCCCGGCGGTTTCCACCTACCTTGGTTGGTATACACCGAGTCTGCTTCGTTACCCCCGGTATTGCAGGCCTTGGCCTCGTCAACGGCGGCCTTGAGGGCGCGTGCGTCGTACTCCGCCGTAATCAGATACGCCTGATAAGGAGTGATCCGGGGGCAACTCACTTGGCCGCCCTCGGAAGCCCTGGGATGCGGCCGGAGCTTATCGATCGCCGCGAGGACCTTTGGCTTATCGGCGGTGAAGTCGAGCACATTGCCCGATGAAGCGGACACCGCAACCAAATCGCCGCCGTCGAGTCCTTCGTTGACAAACCGGCGCGCGGCGATTTGCGCGCGCTTCAGATCGCCGCCGTTGGTGGCGAAGTCTTCAAAGAAGAGCACGATGAAGCGTGGCGGACGCACGGCCTCCTTTACGTCCGCGGGCGGCGAGGCATCGCGCGCGGAATCTGTCCGGCCAGCGATGCGGGCGCTCCTGGCTGCGGTTTCCACGGCAAAACTCGCGATGTCGCGTGGATTTCCCTGATCGCGGATTTGGAAATCTTCTTTCTTTAGCCCGGAAATTGATTCGCCACTGTGGTTGCGGACGACGACCCCAACCTCTACCAAATCGCTCTGGACGCGCAGAGTGACTGCCGAAGGAACATACGGCTTCGCGCTAACCCGTACTTCTTGTAACGGCGGACGCTCTTGTGCGTTGACCGCGATCCCGCACGCACCGCCGGCGATCAAAATGGCCCCATAGACCAAGACCGCCGGTACGGGAGGCCTTGCATTGAGCATGGCTGACCTTACCGCCGCTCCCGCGCAAAGTCAACAGAAATCCCGACGCTACGTTAACGGAATGATTCCACGTTTGGTAGGAAACTGCCTGTAAATCAGTCGGGCGGCAGGTGTAAACGGAGAAGCCGGTTTCGCTACTCGTAGCGAAGCGCTTCGGTGGGATTGAGTTTCGAAGCGCGGCTGGCCGGCAGCAGCCCGAACACCAGCCCCACGCCGAGCGAGACCGAGAACGCCACCGCGATCGACAGAAACGAGATAGGAATCGCGAATTCGTCGGTGAAGAAGCGCACGCTTAACGGAACCGCCACGCCGATCAGGATGCCCGCCGTGCCGCCGCCAATGCTGATCAGCACCGCCTCCACCAGGAACTGCTCCAGGATGTCGCGCCGCGCCGCGCCGACGGCCATCCGCAGCCCGATCTCGCGCGTGCGCTCCGTCACCGTCACCAGCATGATGTTCATGATGCCGATGCCGGAGATGATCAGCGCGATGGCCGAGACCACGATCAGCACGGCGTCCAGAATCGTAGCGATTTGCCGCGCTGTGTCGAGAATCGCGTTGAGATTCTGCACGCTGTAATGCGCGCCTGCGCGGTGGCGGCTTTCGAGAATGCCCTGCACCATTTTCGTCGCCGGTTCGACGCCGACCTGGTTACGCACCTCAACATAGAGAGGATCGATGCGCTCAATCTGCGTGAAATCCTTCAAAACCGTGATGGGGATCAGAATGTTGTCGCCGGAAAGCTCCGTAGCACCGAACGTCGAAACCCTCTCTTTGAACGTTCCGATGATCGTGAAGGGCAGCCCGTGCAGTTTGACGGTCTGACCAATGGCTGCGGACTGGCTGCCGAACAATCTGCGCGCCAATTTCTCCGTCGGCATCGCGACGTGTGCCCGTTGCGTTACTTCCGTATCGTCGAAAAACCTGCCGGTCAGCAGGACCAGATTCCTGACGACGGGGTAGTATTGGTCGGACCCCAGGATCGCGATGTCCTCCTCGTGCCCCTCCACTCGCATCCGGTCCAGGCTGTTCATCACGCCAGTTGCAGCAATAATTCGGGATCCCAATTGCTGCCGCACTGCTTCCACGTCGGCGATCTTGACGTAATCAGCGGCCGTCGCCGCGGTGGCGCTGTTATTGCCCGCCTCATATTGCGCGATGATCAGGTTCGACCCGACCATCTCAATCGCGTGGAGAATGTAGTCCCGGCTGGTGAGCGAAATGGTCACCACCAGAATCACGCTGGCGTTGCCGATCACCAGGCCCAGCGCCGTCAGGAACGATCGTAATTTATTGGCGCGCAGGGCGGCCAGACTGGATTGAAAGGCTTCCCAGTGCGGAAGAAGACTCATCCCGCTCCGAGTTTTTTAAGCAGCGCCTGAGCTTGGTCCTTCGGCGGGTCGTCGGGCGTCAGAGGCATTTGCATATACTGCTCCAACAACTTCCGCGCCTGCCCTAGGTCGCGATTCTGATGGATGTACGTGGCCGCGCGGTCGAACATCACTCGCGGGCTGTTCGGAGCCATCCGCGCCGCTTGGTCGAAGAGGGCGTCGCTCTCTTTTTCGCGCCCGTGACTTCCCAGATATCGAGCCAGCACCAGCACCCGTCCCACTTGGCGAGGCGCTAGTTCGGCAGCGCGGCGGAACTGCTGCTCGGCCGCCTCAAACTCTTTCTTGCGCTCGGCGACCAGGCCCTCCGCGTAATGGCCCTCGGCCGGATCCTGGTTCAGGATCGTCCGCGACAACGATTCCGCCTTCTGTATCCCGCCGCCCAGGAACCCGGGCGCATCCAGATAGTAATCCAACAGATCGCCTGCCGCGTCCTTGTCCGACGGATCGAGTTCCACGGATTTCTCCAGCATCTGCCGCGTTTTGGTGGCCCATCCCG
>JBBIVT010000093.1:0-17777 GCA_037439565.1 Acidobacteriota bacterium
AGCACGTCGACCCGGCGGTCGACGCGGCACGCCGGCGGCGTGCGCTACGGGAAATTGAGAGACGAGCACGTCCTCGTTGCGTCCGTGGCTCTGCCTATGCCGAAATGACAAGGCAGCGGGCGAACAAATCCCGCTACGATGGAGTAGCGGCGCCCGGATCGCCTCAGGCCGGGCGCTTCAGAAGCTAAGGAGAGAAATGACGATGAAATTGGCGAAAGCGCCGCTATTTTTCACCATGATGACGGCGGCGGCATGGGCCCAGATCAACATGGGCGAACAGAAGCCCGAAGCGAGCCTTCCTTTTACCATGACGACGGTGGCCACGTTCAAACTGCCCTGGCGTATGGCCTTCCTGCCGGATGGCCGCATGTTGATTACCGAAAAAGTGGGGCCGGTCTGGCTGGTCTCCCAGAAGGGAGAAAAGATCCCGGTGGAAAATACGCCCAAAGTTTATTACCAGGGCCAGAGCGGCATGCACGGCATCTTCCTCTCACCCCATTACGCCGCCGACCACAGTGTCTATCTCACCTATGCCGAGCCCGGTGACTACGGCGGCGGCCTGGCGCTGGCGCGAGCCAGGTTGAAGGTCACAGCCACTTCGGCGGCGCTCGAAAACTTCGAGGTGCTGTGGCGCCAACTGCCTACGGGCAAGGGCGGACAGGAGGGCGCGCAGATCGCCTTCTCGCCCGACGGCCAGTATCTGTTCCTCGCCGTGGGCGACCGCCAGCGCATGACTCCCGCCCAGGATCCGGACCAGCCGGTGGGAAAGATCCTGCGCCTGACGCTGGACGGAAAGCCCGCGCCCGGCAATCCCAACTTCGGCAAAACCGGAGCGGCCACCATTTCCCTGATCGATCCGCCGCGTGACACCGAAGCCGCAAAGACCGCGAAAGTGGTGAGCACCTATACGTTTTCCGGCCCGAATCTGACGCCGGCGGAAACCTGGGCCAGCGGCGTCCGCACGCCCTACGGCCTGGCGTTTTCCCCCACCGGCGAATTGTGGGAGCTGGAACATGGCCCGCGCGGCGGCGACGAGTTGAACCTGATCGAGAAGGGCAAGAATTATGGCTGGCCTCTGGTCTCCTATGGCAAGAACTACAACGGCGTCCCCATTCCGCAACCCGATACGCGTCCGGACCTGGCGAAGCCGGTGCTTTATTGGGTGCCGGTGATCGCGCCGGGTAACCTGATGTTCTATCACGGCACCCAGACCTTCCCGCAATGGAACGGCAACGGCTTCATCAGCGGTCTGGCAAGCAAAGCGCTCATCCGCGTGATCTTTGACGGTCACGGAGGCGCCAAAACCGCGGAGCGCTGGGAAGTGGGCCATCGCATCCGTGACGTGGAAGAAGGGCCGGACGGCTCACTGTGGATGCTGGAAGACGACAATCCCGGCGCGCTGATCCATGTGACGCCCAAGTGATCTCTTCGCGTGCTGCCTGGTTAAGCAGCCGGTGACCGCAACCGGCTGCGCAACAGGATCGAATACCGGCGAATTTCGGGGAAAACAAAAAAATAACGCCGGTTATTTGCCCGGAAGCGGGACGATTTGTACATCGTCTGCTTCGGCCTGGACGGTGGCCGATCCGCAATCGGTGTTGAGGCCGGAGGCGTCAAAACGGCAGCCATAGGTGCCCGCCTCGTGAACGCCGCACTCGCCGGCGTCGAGTTCCGCCACCCACCAGCCCGACCCCACCGGTTTGTTCAATGTATTCCCCTTGCCGTAGACCACCATCAGGGAGGAACCGTCGGCGCGCTGGCCGTTGGCGCAGCCGAACGTGCGCTCCTTGCTGAGGTAGAGAACCTTGTGGCGGTTGTCCCACGCCGTATCGACGAGCACGGGTGTTCCGGAACCGTCCAGATCGATTTCCTCGGTCCAGAAAGAGTGATCGACGCCGCCGGGATGGCCCTTGATGGCGACGGACGCCTTGCCCGCTCCGAAGGACTCGGGAACCGGCTTCTTTTGCGCCTTGGGGCCGGGCTTGGCGTTGGCCGCCCTGGTTTTGACGGCATCACTCACCTTCAAATCCGGAACGGAGGGAGGAGGAGGAGCGGGGGCCGCTTTGGTCTCCTCCTTGGGCTCAGGAGTCTTGCTGCAACCCGCCGCGCAGACGAAAAGGGCGGCCAGGGCCGCGTGGGCACAATAGCGCTGGAAACCAGCAATTTGCATCGAATCCTCTTTCTACCGAATGAATATCATCCTTTCTTTCTTTGTGTCAAGAAAAGAATTTCCATGGATTGTAAGGTCTGCCGAAAGGAAAAGACAGGCCGTTCGGGCGGAATTTTTCCTATGACAAAAGGCCATCCAAAATGAGTGGCGGCGGGGAGGGTGCCCGTGTTTCGCTAAGATCATGAGGATGACGGAATTTGACGTGATTGTCGCGGGTGGGGGGCCGGGAGGGCTCTCGGCGGCGGAGGCGGCGGCGAAGGCGGGGGCGCGGGTGCTGGTGCTCGAGAGGAACCGCGAGATCGGGTCGCCGGCGCGGACTACGGGTGGCACGTTTATCCGCGACATGAAGGCGCTGGGGATTCCCGAGTCGCTCTATCATCCGGTCCGGCGCTGCCGGTTTGTGTCGCCGAACCAGAGCGCGGTGTTCGATTACGCGGAACCGATGGCGTGCGTGCTGGATATTCACGGCACCTTTCAATTTTTGGCGCAGAGGGCGATCGCGGCGGGGGCGATGGTGCGGGTGGGATCGGCCGCGGAGGCTCCGGTGATGACGGACGGCGCGGTGACCGGAGTTCGCGCGAAGACGGTCACCGGCGCCCAGATCGAGTACTCCTCAAAGGTGCTGATCGACGCCACGGGATACCGGTCGCAGTTGTTGAGGCAGTGCGGTGTATCGGAAGGCGCGCGGCGGTTCGGCGTGGGCGCGGAGTACGATCTGTACGCGCCGATGTGCGATCAGGATGAAGTGGTGCTGATCGTGGGGAGCCAGATCGCGCCCTCGGGATATGCCTGGGTCGCGCCGTGGGGGCGAGGCCGGGTCCGCGTCGGCGTGGGGATTATTCACGACGATTCGCCGGAGCATCCCGAGGGCTATCTCGACGTGCTGATGGAGAAGGCGGCGGAGTTCGGCGTGAATCTGACAGGCGCGCAGCCGGTGGAGTATCACTATGGGTTGATTCCGTCCGATGGAGTGATGGAAGCGTTCGCGGGCGATGGCGTTTTGGGCGTGGGCGATGCGGCCGGGCATCCGTCCGCGCTGGTGGGCGAAGGAATCCGGTGGGCGATTTGGGCGGGAACGATGGCGGGAGAAACGGCGGGCGAGGCAGTGCGGACGGGGGATTGCTCCAAGAAAGGTCTCAAGCGGTTCGAGGAGCGGTGGAACAAGGAACACGGGCGGAATCTGAAGATCGCCGCGGAGATCAATAAAAGAATCGCGCGCTGGGATGACGCCCGGTGGGACCGCGGCACGGAGATGCTGAAGATGCTGACGCCGGACGAGTTCGCCGAGGCGCTCAAATCGAATTTTACCGCCGGGTGGCTGATGAAGGTGGCGCTGAAGAATCCGGCGCTGATGAAGGAAGGTCTGGCGAGGATCGGGAAGATGGTGGCGGGATAGAGGCCGCTACTGGATGCTCAGTCCGGCGACGTTCGAGGCGTTTCCGTCAGCTATGAGGTAGACCCGGGCGTCGCCCGTGCCGGCGAGGCTGCGCGGGATGGAAATGTTGACCTGATCGAGACCGGGCGTCGCGGCGGGGCCGGCGTAAAGCACGGGGACAGCGATCCCGGCGACGTAGCACTGTACGTTCGCCGCGCCGCGGATGCCCGTACCGTACAGCGCGACGTAGAGCGTATCGGTGGGATCACCAAGGCTGAGAGGAGTCGCGAGGCAGCTTCGCGCGTAGTCCGGCGCGCAGGTAAAAAGCGTCTCAGTGACGGCTTCGGACGCCGCCGTGATGCGGAAAGCGTAGGCGGCGGCCACGCCCGCGCCATCGGAGTTCATCGTATAAAGACCGGGTGAGGAGGACGCGATCGTCAGCGAGGCCGTGAGCGTCGTCGCGCCTTGCTGTGCGACTAGCTTCGCGGGGCCCGGGACAAGTCCGGACGGAATCACGATGCTGGCCGCACCGGGCACGACGTCGATGATGGGCGCGGACTGCGTGTTGCCGGCGCTGTCGGAGATTTGGACACTGAGGCCGCCAAGAGAGTCCGGCAGCGGAAGCGATGCGGAGACGGCGGGACCGGCAATCTGCGATCCGAATACGGTGACGATTTCCTGCGCGGCGGCGGGGCCGGCGGCATAGCTGGCGCTATTGACGGGCGTGGCCACGGAGGGTGCGTTGAGGTCCATGCGAACCACGCTGTACGGAGGGATCGTGACCGGATTCGTAGAGACCGAGGACTGGACGGAGACGGCGTTGGGATTGGCCGCCGTGTTTTGCGCCGTCGGGTCCGGACCGGAGATCGATTGAACGTTAAAGGGCCCGGCCACGGCCGAGCCATTGAGGCGCACGTTGATTTGCACCGAGACCGCTCCTTTGTTGGTGACGACAAGGCTCTGTTGACCGGAGCCCGTGGCGTAGGCTTGCGCGTAGACGGCGGGGATCTGGCCCAGGCCTGTGGCGGCGACGGTGGGCCCTCCGGTGACGGCGGTGGATTCCACAAGTGCCGCGTTGCGCAGAACCGCATTCAGCACGGCCAGGCCCAGGGGCTGCGCGACGGTGTAAAAGCCGAAGTCGAGAGAGAGCGTGTCGATGGACGTCCCGGCGTTGTAGGCGTTTTGAACGTCGGTGTAATGCTGGTTGGCGGCGTAGACGCCTCGCGTGCCGGTGAGGGCGTGCATGCCGGCGTTGAGCATATTCGGCAAGCTCGAAATCCGCATCACGTATTCGGCGGCGTAGACGGCCCCGTAGAGCGTGCCGGCGGTGACGGAAGTGCCCGCCCCGAGGCCGTCGGCGGAGGGAAGAAACTCGGAGATGAGGAACTTCATTCCGGCGGGATTCAACGGCGCGAGATGGCCGGAGACATACGTGTTGGTTTTGTTCACCAGAACGGCGTTTTCATCGGCCATCCATTGGCTGAAGGGCCCGGTGCTTTGAGGCGGGTAATGATGATAGGTGACCGCATCCCAGTATTTGTCGGCGTAACCGCCGAGGGACTGATCCCAGGGCGGGTTGGGACTGGTGTTGCCGGCGTCGTCAAAGAAGATGGCGACGACTGCCGAGGGGTCGGCGGCCTTGATCGCGTCGCGGAAGGGTTTCATTTTGGCGGCGTAGTCCGCGCCGGAGGAAAAAAATCCGGTGGTCAGGTATGGCTCATTGGCGAGTTCCCAGACGGCGACAGGAATGCGATTGGCCTTGGCGAAGGCGGCCATCGCGCCGGCCGACTGCGGCGTGTCGGTGTAGGCGTTCACGCAAACGATGAGCTTGGCGGCGAGGAAATTGGCGCGGTTGGCGGCGTCGACGAAGGAGCCTCCACCCTTGCCGTCGGCCCAGGGGACGCCGCGGATCATGATGGAGCCGATGGTTTGATTGGCGAACTGATTGGCCCAGGAAGCGGTCATCTGTCCGGTCTGCCAGTTGAAGGCGTCGCTGAACAGGCCGCTCGGATAGCGAATCCAGCCGGGGGAGAGCTGCGCCGCGAGGTCATTCAGGCGGTAGTCGAAATATTCCGCGGGGAAGACGATTTCGTCGTTGAAGCCGGAGAAATTGGCGTTGAGCGGCGTGGAACTGGAGGTGTTGACGTCGACGGTGGCCGACACCTGAGCGAGCGCGGGAAGGGCCAAGAGCAGGAGAAGCCGGAGCCTCATCATGCAATCAAAAACCCGCGCGGGGCAACGGAGTTGCGTGGCATCAAAACGAAAAAAGGCCGCCCGGGCGCGGAAGCACGGGGCGGCCTTTTTCACTAAAACGTAATGCGGCCCGAAATCTGCACCTGACGCGGTCCGAAGACCGGGCTGCTGGTGGCGGTGGGAGCCATGAATGAAGAGCTGGGGACCATGCAGGCGTTGGTGTGGCCAGCGCATGCGCCCGCTCCCGGATTCAGATAAGTGAACGACAGCGTGTTGACGCTGAGGATGTTGGTGGAATTGGTCACATTGAACAATTCACCCAGCAAGGTGAGCTTGACCCGCTCCTTGAGTGAGAATTCCCGCGAGAGACGCAGGTCCCAGTCCTTGTACCCGGGAGCGTAGAAAGGATTGCGCGGAAGCCAGCCGGCGCGGCCCGTCGATGTGCTCGCGTTGCTCGAATCGCCGGCGGTGAGGCCGCCGTCGAGCGGAGTGGGCGTTCCGCTGATGTTCGCCTGGACCGGGTGTCCGGAGGCGAACGTCAGGATCGACGAAAGAGCCCATCCGTTGGCGATCCATTTTGCCGCCGGATTCGCAATCCTGAACGTCGGCATCCACACCCAGTCGGCGACAAAGCGGTGCCGCTGGTCCAGATCGCTGGGGGCGTACTCCGCCCTGACGTTGTAGGGATCCACCGTGATGTCGCTGCCCGAGAAGGTGCCGAACGACCCGATTACCTGGCCGTCGTCGCGAGCCTTGCTCAGCGTGTAATTGGCGGTGAACTCCAAGCCGTGCCGGAAGTTCCGGCGGCCCGTCAGCACCAGCGAGTTATACCAACTGTTCACCGAGGGAGACGCCACGGTGATGATACCGGTTTGCGGATTGATGCGGCTGGTGTAGTAGGGCACCGTATAGGTCTGAGTGGTCTGGGCGCTGGAACTCAAAATATCGTACGACTTGGTGGCGGTCGCGGGCGCAAGGTTGGCGTCGTTAAAGATGGGAAGGTGCAACCCGCGGCTGAAGACGTAGGCCACCGAAACGCCGATTGCGCCCGGCAGTTGGCGTTCCAGCGTCACATCGCCCGAATAGGCGCTGGGGTTTTTCCAGTCTGGAACCATGCCGCGAGCGGCCTGGGCGTTCGAAGGCGGATTAAACGCGACCACCTGCGGCACGGCCGCTCCCTGGAAGGGAGCCGCGAGTGGCGCGCCCGGCGGAGTGAAGATCACGTTCGGGAACGTCAGCGAGGGGCATGCCGAAGGAGTGCAGTTGAAGGTCTGCTGGAAGACGCCGTTTTCGACGCGCGTGTTGTAGTAGGTCGAATTGGTCGTCTTCGCGTAGAACAGGCCCGCGCCGGCCCGGAATACCGTGTTCGGCGTGATCTGCCATGAACCGCCGACACGCGGCGCGAACTGATTCTTCGGATTGTTGATCGTCGAGGTGTACAGCGTGGTCAACGGCGTGAAGGTGTTGGGCTGCGGGGGTTGCGGGATCAGGTAGACGTCGTAGCGCAGGCCGAGGTTGAACGTCAGGTTCTTCCTGGGATGCCAGCTATCCTCGACGAAGCCCGCGAAGTCCTTCTCCCAGAAGTCGTCCCTGCCTACATGTGTGATCGGATCGTTCACCTGGGTGAACGTCTGATAGTGGCGCCCGGTGAGGCCATCTCCGGCGTTGATGTCGAAGACGTCCAGAACCCAGTTATTAAATGCCTGTTGCGCCGTTCCGAGGTAGCTATAGCGCCCGGTGCCCTGGAACAGGTTGATCATGATCTCGTGAATCAGGTTGAGATCGAAGCCGGTCTTGATGGTATGCCGGCCCCGCACGATGGACAGCGTGTCGGCGATCTGCGTGCGCTTTTCATCCGGCTCCGCCGTTCGCGGCAGCGCGTAA
This sequence comes from Acidobacteriota bacterium, assembly GCA_037439565.1. Taxonomy (GTDB): domain Bacteria; phylum Acidobacteriota; class Terriglobia; order Bryobacterales; family Bryobacteraceae; genus Palsa-187. The sequence goes on from JBBIVT010000093.1 coordinate 7,623, forward strand.
AACTCGCCGTAATTCGTGATATTTGACAAGCTGACGTACGGAGCCGGGGCGTTCGCTCCCGCCACTTCCAGATCGCGGCCCCACTGGAACCGGGCGTTATTGACAACCGTGTTGCTGAGCGTCGAATCCAGGTTGGCGATAAAAATGCGCTCATGGTAGATGTAGCTGCCGTTGGTCTGAATCGAATCGTTGTTATACGAAGGATTCGCGGCGTATGCGTTCGGAGCCGAGTTATTCGCGTAATCGTAGGAGGCGCTCAGGGAGTTTTTCTGATTGAACTGATAGTTCAGCTTCCCGAACAGGATGTCGTTGTTCGTGGCGCGCGGATAGGCACCCTGGAGACTTCCGAGGAACGCGTTTGCCTGCGAGCACTGGGTGGCCGAAACCGCAGCCGGGCACGGCAGCGCCCGCACGCTCGGAGTAAAGGTCGTGCTGGTGTAGGTGATCGGGTTGACCTTCCGTGAACCGTCGTACGTCAGGAAAAAGAAGAGCTTGTCTTTGATCAGCGGCCCGCCGAACGAAGCGCCGAACTGCTGCCACTGATGAACCGGCTGCGCATAAATCCCCAAGGACTTCGGCAGCGGATCGAGAGCATTCCACGTCGGATAGCGCAGGTAGTAGAACAGATCGCCATGGAACTGGTTGGTGCCCGACTTCGTGACGGCGTTCACCACGCCGCCGGCCGCCTGGCCGAGTTCCGCGCTGTAGCTCGAATTGGTCACTTCGTACTCCTGGATGGAATCCAGGCTGTAAACGTAAACACCGCCGCTGACGCGTCCGCGCCCCTCCGAAAACAACGCCTGATTATTGTTGGCGCCGTCCACGGTATTCGAGTTGTACAGGCCGGAAAGTCCCCGATAGGACACCATGCCGCTGGTGCCGTCGGTCGTCACGTTCGGCGTCAGCAGCACGAACGTGTCCCAGCGCCGTCCGGCAACCGGCAGGTTTGCCACCGCAGTCTGAGAGACCACCTGGGATACCGCCGTCTTCTCGGGGTCGATCACCGGGGTCTCCGCTGTAACCGTTACGGCTTCCGCCGAGGTCTGCACGGGAAGCTGAAAATCCACAGTCAGCGTTTGGCCGACCGCCAGAACCAGGTCCTTGTGGACCAGTTTCGCGAATCCGGGCTTACTGACCGTGACCTCATACCGCCCGGGCTGAAGGAACGGAGCCGTGTAAATGCCCGCGCCGTTGGAGACGAATCCGCGGTCCACGTTGGTATCGACATTGTGAATGACAATCGCCGCATCCGGAACGACCGCGTTCTGCTGGTCCGCGATCGTGCCGGTGATCGTGCCGGCGCCCGAGGTCTGCGCGAAGGCAGACGCCGCGATCAGGGAGAGAACGGCTAAGACTTGCAGGACAAATGGAATTTTAATCTTCATTCGAGAATCTCCGGGGACAGAATTTTACCGCGGTGGGGGAGGAGCGTGAACAGTAGTGTAATGCAAGGTGCATGACAAAAATGTGAGACGGGCCTGCATCCGGTCAACGCGTTTTCATCACATCGTTGGGAGGAACTACGGCGCGGTAACCCTCGTCAGCGCGTACAGCCGGACTAAAACCCCACTTGTTCCATAGTCTATCTCATATGGCAGGGAGAAATGATGTCAAGTTCATAACTTTTCTTTAAAACTATGCCGATTGGTGGGGAGAGTGATGAAACCAGGCGAAAAGGCCGATAGACACCTTTAGAGTTATGTCCTCCGGAGCAGCAGGAAAATTTCAGGATCATTACGTCGTGATGGGCGTCGAGCCCGGCTCGGATTCCGAGACGATCCAGGCCGCCTATACCAAGCTGGCGCAGAAGTACCATCCCAGCAACGCGGACACCGGAAACAAAGAGAAGTTTGACCAGTTGAATCAGGCATTTGAAGTGCTTTCCGATCCCGAACTGCGGGCCGCTTTCGACAAGATCAAGGGCGTCGACCGGGAGGCGGGTGGGCCGAAGTTCTCCGGGGTGGAGTTTTTCGACGCACTGGGGCAGGGAGCGATTCTGCGATCTGCCGTGCTGTGCCTTTTATATGACCGCATGAGGCTAAAATCGTTCAAGCCGACGCTTTCGATGCGGAATCTGGAAGCGATGCTGCGGGTGAAGGGCGAAGATCTGAACTTTGCGCTCTGGTATTTGAAAAAGCGCAATTACGTGCTGAACGACGACAAAAGCGCTTTGGCGATCACCGTCGATGGGATGGACTATCTGGAGCAGCACCGTCCTTTGGAGGCGGAGGTGATGTCATTTATCCGGCTGGAGGCCGTGGCCGATCCGCCGAAGAAACCGGCGCACGAAAAGCCGCTGCACGAAAAGCCGGTACATGAGGGCACGACGCCGGTGTTGAGCGCGCTGAACCGGGCTCTCCAGCGGCGATAGCGCTGCGCCGAACGCCCGCATTTTTAGGCAAACTCTGACGCTCGGGCGCGGGGCGGCTGCTTCCGTTTTTCCATGATCTCATCCACCCTGGCCACCAGCTCGGCGGCGGTGAAGGGCGCAGGAAAAATATCGAAATGTTCGACCTCGGCGCGGACGAAAATACGGTCGTCGGCAGGCAGTCCCGCCACGATCATGGTTCCCATCGAAGGACATCTCTCGTGCAGATACTTCGCGGCCTGATGACCCGGAATGCCCTCGATGTAGGTGCGGACGATCAACAGATCCATCGGTGAGCGGGCGAGCAGATCGACGGCGGTTCCAAGATCTCCGGCGGGGCGGACCACATAACCGGCTTTCTCGAGCACCTCGGTGAGCACGTAGCGGACAACCGGCTCTGAACTGAGCAGAAGAATGGCGGCGGTTCTCAGGGGCATCGCCTTTCATTATCGTTTACTACCCGCTGTACATGCGGCTTGCGCTGGGTGTATAATTCCATTTCTTTTTGGGAGGTCCATGTGAAAAGGACAATGTTTGTCTTGGCTTTGTTCGCCCTGGCGGGATTCGCGCGAGCCGACGATCTCGAGGATTCCTATGCGAAGTTGAAGGACGCCGTCGCCAAGAAGGACGCCGATGCGGTGAAGACGGAAGCAGCCACCACGCGGAAGCTGGCCGAGGATTTGGTCAACGCGCCGCAGCCGAAGGACGCGGGCGAAGCGAAGGACTGGAAGGATCGCGCCGACTACGGCAAGGATGTGGTGGGTTACACCGAATACGCGCTGGCGATCACGGCCGCTCAGGTGACCGATCCGGCCAAGACGGTGGAACTGGTGGATACTCTGCTCGCGCAAAACCCGAAGAGCAAGTATGTGGATACATGCACGCCGGCGTATCTGGCGGCGCTCGGCAAGACGTCTCCGGCCAAGCAGATGGACGGTATGACGAAGGTGATCGCGGGAAGGCCGGACAATGAAGTCGCGCTGGCGGCGTTGACCGAGGGGCTGGCGAACAAGAGTCCGGACCGCGCGCTCGGCTACGCCAATAAGCTGGTGTCGGTGCTGCGCACCAAGGCCAAGCCCGAGGGCATCGCGGAGGCCGATTGGGAGAAGACGAAAGCGGCGGGCCTTGCCAGCGGCTATTACATCGGCGGAGCGATCTACGGCGGCAAGGGCATGTGGATGGAGTGCGATCGCAATATGAAGGCGGCGCTGCCGTTGATTCACGACAACGTGCGCCTCGGAGTGGTGAATTACTACCTGGGCCTTTCCAATTATCAGATCGCGAAACTGACGATGGATAAGCCGCGAATGCAGCAGGCGCTGAAATATATGCAGGCGTCGGCGGCGATTGCCGGCCCGATGAGGGATCAGGCCTCGCACAACGCGCTGGCGATTCAGAACGAGCTGCAGGGCCGCAAGTAAACTATTTTCGGGCGGAGATCACGCGCGGGATCCGGGCCAGGTCCTGCGCGATCCGGATCTCACGCCAAGGTTCGCCCAGCATCGCGCGCACCGGAGCGAGCGAGTCGTGTCCGAGTTCGAGGATCAACCGGCCGCCGGGTTGGAGTAATCGCGCGGCTTCCGGAATCAGGCGGCGATAGAGATCGAGGCCGTCGGGGCCGGCGAACAGGGCGAGTTGCGGCTCGTGGTCGCGCACTTCGGGTTGTAATGTCGCGCGCGCGGTTTCGGCGATGTAAGGCGGGTTGGAGACGACCAGATCGAAGGAGCCATCGCGCAGCGCTGACCCGAGGTCGCAGGCGGCAAATCGAACCGTTGCGCCGAGACGCGCGGCGTTCTCGCGGGCGACGTCTAACGCCGCTTCGGAAACGTCGGTCGCGAAGACCCGGGCCTTGGTTTCCAGCGCGAGCGTCACGGCGATGGCTCCGGAACCCGCGCCAATGTCGAGGATGGTTGCCGCGTCCCTTTTCAAGGCCTCTTCGATGAGGTGCTCGGTTTCGGGTCTCGGAATGAGGACGTCGGGGGTGAGGCGAAACTCGCGCCCGAAAAATTCCTGATGCCCGGTGATGTACTGCGTGGGCACGCCCTTCAGGCGCTGATGCAGGTAGCGGCCGTAGTGAATCCACCACAGCTCTTTCAACTCGTCCGTGGAGTGCGCGAACAACCAGGAGCGCTCGCATCCGATGGCATGGGCGAGCAGTACTTCGGCGGTGAGCCGGGGAGCGGGGATCTGCGCGTCATCGAGGAGTTTTTGGCCCTGAAGGAGGGCTGCGGCGAGGTTCACCTAAGCCGCGACTTCGTCGCCTTTTAGTCTTTCGGCCTGGTAGTGCTGGGTCAAGGCGTCGACGATCTGCTCGAGTTTGCCTTCCATCACCAGATTGAGCTGATGCAGCGTCAGGCCGATGCGATGGTCGGTCAGGCGGTTCTGCGGGAAATTGTAGGTGCGGATTTTTTCCGAGCGGTCGCCGGAGCCCACCATGGTCTTGCGCTCCGCACCGATTTTTTCCTGCTGCTTTTCGAGCTCGATTTCATAGAGGCGCGAGCGCATGACGCGCATCGCCTTGGCGCGGTTCTTGATCTGCGATTTTTCGTCCTGGCAACTGACGATGGTGCCGGTGGGCAGGTGTGTCAGCCGCACGGCGGAGTACGTGGTGTTGACGCTCTGGCCGCCAGGTCCGGAGGAGCAGAACGTGTCGACGCGGATATCCTTCGGGTCGATGTTGATTTCCACTTCGTCGGCTTCCGGCAGCACGACCACGCGGATGGCGGACGTGTGGACACGGCCCTGCGTTTCCGTCGCCGGGACGCGCTGCACGCGATGCACGCCGGCCTCGTACTTCATCTGCGAATAGACTTTGTGGCCGCTGATCAGCGCGGTGACTTCCTTCAGTCCTCCCACCGCGGACTCGCTGGCGGAGGTGACTTCGACGTTCCAGCCGCGCGTTTCCGCGAAGCGCGAGTACATGCGGAAAACCTCGGCGGCGAACAAAGTAGCCTCGTCGCCTCCGGTGCCGGCGTGGATTTCCAGCACGACGTTCTTTTCGTCGTTGGGATCCTTGGGCAGGAGCAGGACCTTGAGATCCTCTTCGTACAGGGCGATCTGGGGTTCCAGCTTGGCGACCTCTTCTTCGGCCATGGACCGTAGTTCGGGGTCGGATTCGGCGAGCATGGAACGCGAATCGGCGAGGTTGCGCGTGGCCTCTTTCCATTCGCGGTATTTGGCCACGATCTCAGCCAGTTCGCTATGGGATTTAGAGACCTTGCGGTACAGCGCGGAGTCGTTGATCACCTCGGGGTCCGCCATCTGGGCGTTCAAGGCGTCGAAGCGGCGCTCAATGTCGTCGAGTTTTTGCTGATATTGCATTCGGCACCTTTAATTATAGATGCTGCAAGTTTTTTGCGGTTGCGGCCGCCTTGGGACAGAGTGGCCAGTCCCCATCGGGTGCTAGATTTATGGGATGCAGATTACTTTGGAAGCCGCGGCGGAAGCTCGCGGGAACATCGCGGGAACCGCGATCCGGACCCCGCTGGTGCGGCTGAACGCGGAGCCGGAAGTTTACCTGAAACTGGAAAATCTGCAACCGATTGGGTCCTTCAAGATCCGCGGCGCGGCGAACGCGATCGCGAAAACGGATCGGGAGCGGCTGGCCAAGGGACTTCTCACGGCATCGGCGGGAAACATGGCGCAGGGGGTGGCGTTTTGCGCGCGCCGGCTGGGGATTCCAGCCACGGTGATCATGCCCGACACCGCGCCCCTGACGAAGGAGAGAGCGGTGGAGAGGCTCGGCGGCAGGGTGATCAAGGTGCCGTTCGAACAATGGTGGAGGGCGTTCGAGGACCGGTCTTTCCCCGGGGTGGATGCGACGTTTATCCATGCGTTCGACGATCCGAACGTACTGGCGGGCAACGGGACGATCAGCCTGGAGTTGATCGAGGATCTGCCGGACGTGGACGCGGTGGTGGTGCCGTGGGGCGGCGGCGGCCTCGCCTGCGGAATCGCGGCGGTGGTGAAGGCTTTGCGGCCCCAGACGAAGGTGTATGCGGCCGAAGTGGCGACGGCTGCGCCGTTGGCGGCGGCGTTCAAGGCTGGTGGGCCGGTGACGGTGGAGTATCAGCCGTCGTTTGTGGACGGAATTGGCGGAAAAACCGTGTTTCCGCAGATGTTTGCCGAGGCGCGCGCCTTGATTGACGCCTCGATTGTGATGACGCTCGAAGAAGTGGCGGCGGCGCTGAAGTTGGTGGCGGAGAGGAATCGCGTGGTCGCCGAGGGCGCGGGGGCGTGCGCGGTGGCCGCGGCGCTATCCGGTCAGGCGGGGAAAGGAAAAATCGCGGCGATCGTGTCCGGCGGCAATATCGATCTGGAAAAGTTGTGCCAGATCTTGCGGTAGCTGGAAGGCTTAGGCGATCACCAGTTCGCCGCCCTGCTTGGATTCCAGCTCCATTGCGCCATCGAGGGCCCGGATGGCGACCGAGACTTCCGAATCGTCCGGCGGCTTCGTGGTGATCCTCTGCAGCCACAGGCCGGGCATGGTCAGGACGCTCATCAGCGTGCCTTGTCGCCGCGCGGCAAAACGGATCACTTCATAACTGACGCCGGCGATCACCGGCAGCAGCGCGATCCGGATGAAGAACTTCGCCCAGAAACCGTCGACCGGAACCAGCGCGTAGGTGATCATGGCAATGCCCAGCACCACGAACAGGAAACTGGTGCCGCAGCGCGGGTGGAACGTGACGAATCTCTGCGCGTTCTCCACATTCACCGGCTTTCCCGATTCGAAATTAAAAACCACCTTGTGCTCCGCGCCGTGATACTGAAAAACGCGGCGCATATCGGGCATCAGCGAAAGAAGGAATAAAAACGTGAAGAACATCGCCATGCGGATCAGGCCGTCGGTCATGTTGACCGCGAAGCGGCTGGAAAGGCCCGGCACGGCATGGCCAAGCTTCGTGGCCAGGAACAGGGGGATGAACTTATAGAGAAAAATGAAGCCGATCAGCGAGACGGCCAAATTTCCGGCCATCATTTTCGACGTGATTTCGGTGGGCTTTTCCGCCGAGTCGTCCGCAAGAGCGGCGTTGGCGGAAAACTTCAGAGCCTTCACGCCCAGCGTCATCGCCTGGCCCAGCAGCCCCAAGCCTCGGAACACGGGGAGCTTGAAGATGGGATATTTTTCCGACATCCGGGCGATGGGTTGCTCTTCGGTAACGATCTCGCCATTGGGCTTGCGGACGGCGGTGCAAACCGAGTGAGGGGCCCTCATCATGACGCCTTCCATCACGGCCTGGCCGCCGACGAGCGTGGTTTCCTCGCCATTTTCGAGCGCGGGCATCAGTTGGATGTGCGCGAGCAGGCGGATGTGGTGCAGCAGGTTCACAACCACAATTATAACGCGGTATCGTGATCCCCTCCATCTCTACCGAACCCCGGCAGTCATGGAGGGGACGTGCAGAGTCATTGGCTCGCCTTGACACTCCGCGACATATTTGATGGCAGAAGCGACCTCTTCCGGTGTCCAGAGGTAAAGGGTGCTGCCGTGGCGCGCCCAATGCTTGACGCCGATGACGGCCCGGCTTGCATAGGCCTTAAAGTCATGCATCACTCGTTCGCACTTGGCCTCTGCTTGCACAACAACATGGATATGAGTCGTCCTGAAGTGCGCGGCCAGCAGGGTCCAACCGCGGTACCGGCAGACATCGGCGATTGCGCTGAGGACGGCTTGCCGCTCCTGTGGAGTGGGAACCCAGGTGTCATGCGTCATGCCCGCGCGGGAATAAGTGGCAAGCGCCCGCGACGCGGCCGATCGCCGCGATCCGACGAGGTTGTTTCGTCTGGACACAACATCTTCGTCGCCCGGCACGACGGAGCCGTAGCAACGCCAGGTAAGCAGGTAGACCATGCTCAAGAGTGCGGGGAGCATGGCGAAACTCTCACTCGTCCCCTCCATGACTGTCGGGGCTCAGCCAGGGCTCTCTACCGAACCCCGACAGTCATGGAGGGGACCACCGGACGCTACCGAACCCCGGCAGTCCCGGAGGGGCCACGGGACGCTACCGAACCTCGACCATCCTGGAGGGGACGTTCACCTCCCGAACACGAACCGCCCCCGTCTCGGGTCGGCTGCGCCGCTGAGGGCGCCGTCTTTCTTGAGGATCACGACGGGCGCGGAGGGATTGCTCCATTCGCCGCCCACATGCACGCGATGGCCGAGGGCGCTCATGCGGTCCACGGTCGGGCGCGGGAAGCGGCCTTCCAGGCTCAGCAGACCGGCGTTGAATTCATGGAAATCGAACGAGGCGTGGAAGTGCTCGGTCTGGAAGCGTGGGGCCTCCACCGCTTCCTGAGGCGTCATGCCGAACTCGATCACGTTCAGCAGCACCTGCAGCAGCGCCTGATCCTGATTGTCGCCGCCGGGAGTGGAGAGCTCCATATAAAATTCGCCGTCCTTGGTGATCATCGTCGGGCTCAGTGTGACGCGGGGGCGCTTGCCGGGCGCGAGCTGATTGGCGTGGCCGGGCGTCGTGACAAACGACGTCAGGCGCATCGACAGCGGGATGCCGGTATCGCCGGCGATGACCGAGGGCAGCCATGCGCCGCTGGGCGTGGCGGAAAATGCGTTGCCGGAGCGGTCGACCACGTTGACGCAGGTGGTGTCGCGATCCTTCGACACCCCTCCGCCGCCCTGCGCGGGCGCGGATACGCCAAGGTCGCCGGGGCGCGACTCCATCGACGCGTGCGCGGGGTCGATCAGCTTGCGGCGCTCCGCCGCGTAGGCCTTGGAAAGGAGAATTTCCTCGGGAATTTTGGAGAATTTCGGGTCACCGTAGTAGCGGTCGCGGTCGGCGAAGGCCAGCTTCACGGCTTCCACCACGGTGTGCAGATATTCGGGCGAATTGTGACCCATGGCTTTCAGGTCGAAGCCTTCCAGGATGTTCAATGCCTCCAGCATCACCGGGCCTTGGGTGAAAAATCCGGGCTTATTGACGGTGAAGCCGCGATAGTTGGTGGTGCGCGGCTCGTCGAACTCGGCGTGGAAGGAGGCCATGTCGTCGTAAGCGATGAGGCCTCCGTTGGCTTCGTTGAACGCGGCGATACGCCTGGCGATATCGCCTTTATAGAACACGTCATGCACGGCGCGAAGCTTGGCGGCGCGATTGCCGTGAGCCTTCTTTTCCGCAGCGGCCATTTCACGAAGCGTCGCCGCCAGGTGAGGCATGTGAACCAGTTCGCCGGGCTTGGGAATGGACTCATGGGGAAAATAAAACTCATGCGAAACCGGCCAGAAATCGACGACGGACTTGGTCATCGTCAACACGCTGGTGAAAATCTCGGTGCTCGGGAAGGTGTCGGCGTCCTCGATGGCGGGCGCGGCCACTTCGGCGAAGGATTTCGTGCCGAACCGTTCGAGCGCGATCAGCAGGCCGTCGATCATGCCGGGCGTGATGGCGGCGCGGATGCCCTCGCCGGGGATGGGTGGGCGGCGCTGGCGGCCCTGCTCCCAGGGCTCGACGGGCCGGTTTTCGTAATAGCCGACGGTGGCCTTCTTCGGCGCGAGGCCGATGCCGCTGACGATCACCACGGGCTTGCCGGACATCTTGACGATGAGCGGCATCTCGCCGCCGAGTCCGAAGTGGTCCTGTTCAGTGACCGCCGCGGCGAGCGTGGCGGCGACGCCCGCATCCACCGCGTTGCCTCCTTTTTCGAGCATGCTGTAGCCCGCGGCGACCACCAGATTGTTGCCGCCGCCGATCATCTCATGGGTTCCACGGACGGGCGGAAACATCGTATGCGGGTTCTGGGCCACCAGCGGGAGGGCCAGGAAAAGGGCCAGG
>JBBIVT010000094.1:0-17157 GCA_037439565.1 Acidobacteriota bacterium
CCACGGGGGTGGCGGCGGATTCCACGGCGGAGGTGGTTTTAGCGGCGGCGGGTATCGAGGCGGTGGTTACGGTGGCGGCGGATATCGCGGCGGCTATGGCGGATACGGTGGTTATCGCGGCGGATACTACGGTGGCTACCGGGGCTGGGGTTACGGCGGCTGGGGCTATGGCGGCTGGGGACTGGGGCTTGGTTGGGGCTACCCGTATTATTGGGGCGGATATTCTTATCCGTACTACGATCCCTATTATTACGATCCTTCTTACTACTACGACCCGGCGCCGGCGACGTATACCTATGCTCCCCCGGCCAGAGTCACGACCGTATCCAGCGGATCATACTACAGGGACGCGGATTATTATCTGATCGCGTTTAACGATCACAATATTCGCGCGGCTCTGTCGTATCAGGTGTTGGGCGGCCAGATCGAATGGGAGCCCAAGGAGGGCGGCCCGGTGCAGCGCGCGCCTTTATCGAGCGTCGACAAGCGCTTCAGCACGCAGATCAATCGCGACCGGCGAGTGAAGTTCGAGTTGCCGTAGACGGTTTTTCAAGATTTCAAAAATCGATTTATCGGGCCGGCCCTTTAGCCAGTTTTTGTTTCGCCTGGCGCGAAATCCGTTTCTTTGAGCCCGCAACGGCGCGGGGACGGTATCGTCCGGTGTGACGTCCAACGTGCAAAGACCCTTAGAGCCGTAGCCTAGGCAGCCCCTCCTGGTCGGTTCCGCTCTCCGTTGAATAGAGCGCATGAACTCCTTGACTACAAATTAGGCGGGGATTGTACGCTTGCGCGCGGGTGAAGTCGCGATGTTGTTGAGGCGCGGGGAAATTGAGTTTTGGGGCGGGCGGTTCATCGAAGTCCGTGGCGGCCTTCAAACCTTCCTCGACTCGGCGCAGAGCCTCACGGCGGAAACTGCCGAGCCCCTTCGCGAGCTCAGACCAGTCCAGCATGGTTCCTTGATGGCAAAGGGCGAAGCTCGTTCTGGCCAAGCCAGCGGTTCCGCCGGAGAGCACGACGATAGCGGGACCGCGGCGTGGGCCTCGCGGGTTAGGGTAGTGGCGGGGACCTGCATCCGCGCAACCTGGACCTTTAGGTGGGCTTAGGTCTGTTCGGGTGTGCGCGGGGGCGGTTTCGTGGCAGCCAGACTGGCGTCAATGCGAGTCTCGACGCAGCACGCGGGGCGCGTGCGCCACGTTCTCTCCGCTACACTGGAAGTTCAGCCCCATGTTTAAGTCTCTTTTCGGCTCCGCTCCCGCTCCTTCTTCCCAGCCCGGTCTTTTGGAACGACTCAAGGCGGGGATTCAGAAGACCCGCGCGGGGTTGATGGAGAAGATCGAGGACGCGGTCGCCGGGCGTAAGGAAATTGACGCCGGCGTTCTTGAGGAGCTGGAATACGCGCTGATCACCGCCGATATCGGCACAAAAACCACAGCGGAGATTCTGGAGCGCATCCGGCAGCGCGTGGACCGGCATCAGGTGGGCGACATTGCCGAGCTGAAGTCGCTGATCAAAGAGCATCTGCTGGAGATCCTGCAAGCCAATGAACGGCCCGTTCCTGTGGTGGCCGAGCCTCCGGCGGTGGTGATGGTGGTCGGCGTAAACGGGGCGGGGAAGACGACCTCGATCGGCAAGTTGACGCGGCGGCTGCAATCGGAAGGGCGCAGCGTTTTGTTGTGCGCGGCCGATACATTTCGCGCGGCGGCGATCGAGCAACTGGAAGTGTGGGCGGAGAGAACGGGCGCGGGGTTGATCCGGCAGCAGCCTGGGTCCGACCCGAGCGCCGTGCTGTTCGACGCGCTGCAAGCGGCCAAGGCTCGCAAGGTGGATTACGTGATCGTGGATACGGCGGGGCGGCTGCACACCAAGGTGAACCTGATGGCTGAGCTCGAAAAGATGCGGCGCACGGCTGCGCGGGTGATCCCGGAGGCTCCGCACGAGGTGCTGCTGGTGATCGAGGCGACCACGGGGCAGAACGGCCTGGAGCAGGCCCGCAAGTTTACCGAATCGAGCGCCGTGACGGGGATTATTTTGACCAAGCTCGACGGGACGGCGAAGGGCGGCGTGGTGGTGGCGATTTCGCGCGAGTTGAATCTGCCGATTCGCTACGTAGGCGTGGGCGAGCAGTTGGACGATCTGCTGCCGTTCGAGCCCGAGACGTTTGTGGCGTCGTTGTTCGATTAACCGCGGTTGGAGCCGGGGCAAGAGCAAGCTTGCGCCACCTGGGAATTATGCATCGGTATTTGGAAGACGCGTTGGAGTTGGCGGCGCGCGGCGCAGGCCGCGTCAGTCCGAATCCGTCCGTGGGCGCGATTGTTGTGCAAGGTGATGAAGTGGTGGGGCGCGGATTTTATACAGCCGCCGGGGTGAAGCACGCCGAGATTCTGGCGCTCGATGAAGCGGGCGAAAGGGCTCGCGGGGCGACGATGTACGTCACACTGGAGCCGCACGCGCATCAGGGCCGCACGCCTCCGTGCACGGATGCCATCATCGCGGCGGGGATCGGTAGGGTTGTTGCGCCGATGGAGGATCCGAATCCGCTGGTGCGCGGGCGCGGTTTTGCGCAGTTGCGCGCGGCGGGCGTCGACGTGGAGCTTGCGCCGGAGTACGCGACAAGATCGGCAGGTCTGAACGAAGCGTTTCTGCACTCCATGCGTACCGGGCGTCCGCTGGTGATGCTAAAGGCGGCGCTAACGCTGGACGGGAAGATCGCCGCACCCGAGGATAATGGCGGTTGGATCACTTCGGAAACAGCGCGCGCGCATGTGCAGACGCTGCGGCATCACTCCGATGCGATTCTGACCGGTATTGGCACCGTGCTGGCCGACGACTGCCGCCTGACGGACCGCAGCGGCGAGGAGCGGGCGCGGCCGCTTTTGAGAGTCGTGCTGGATTCCGCGCTGCGTCTGCCGGTGGAATCGAAAATGGTGGAATCGGCGCAAGGCGATGTGCTGGTGGCCACCACGTCGGCGGGATCGGCGGAGCGCCGCAGGAAGCTGGAAGCCAAAGGCATCCGCGTGGAGATGCTGGAGGGCGCGGACGGGCGGGTCAGCCTCCGCGGCGTGGCGGAACTGCTGGGCCGAGAGAAGTATCTGTCGCTGATGATCGAAGCCGGGAGTAAGGTGAACTGGTCGGCTTTGGAATCGGGCGTGGCGGACAAGATTTTCTTTTATTTCGCGCCGAAGATTCTGGGCGGGATGCAATCGCTGCCCGTGGTGGGAGGCGCGGGACGGATGCGGCGGTCCGACGCGATCCGGTTTCGCGACGTGAAGCTGCATTCGATCACGGCAAACGAATTCGCGGTCGAGGCGTGGTTGGAAAAGTAATGTTCACGGGAATCATTGAAGAGTTGGGGACGGTGGCAGACTTCGAGCCTCGCAGCGCGGGGGCGCGGCTGCGCGTGACCTGTTCCACCGTGCTTTCCGATGCGGAGCAGGGGTCGAGCATCGCGGTGAACGGTGTCTGCCTCACGGCGCTGGACCTGACGCCCGATTCGTTTTCTGCCGATCTGGCCCCGGAAACGCTTGCGCGCACGAATCTGGGCGATTTGCGCGCCGGATCGCGGGTGAATCTGGAGCGTCCGGTGACGCCGGCGACCAGACTGTCGGGCCATATCGTACAGGGCCACGTCGACGCGACGGGCGAACTGCTGGCGCTCGACGAACTGGGCGACGGCAACTGGTGGCTGAAGGTGCGCGTGCCGGCGGCGCTCGACCGGTACCTGGTGCACAAGGGGTCCATTGCGATCGATGGAATCAGTTTGACGATCGCGTCGCTTGAAGGAGATGTGCTGTGTGTGACGATCATTCCGCACACGCGTGCAGTGACGAATTTTTGCTCGCGGCGAGCGGGGGAGCGACTGAATCTTGAGGTGGACGTTCTCGCCAAGCACGTGGAGAAGCTGCTCGCAGGCCGAGGCTGAAGCCTCGCCCCTACGGAAATTGGGGTTTCACGAGCATTCCCTCTTTTAGAGGCTTTTCGGTTGGCAGCGCGATGCTGTCGCCTTCATTCAATCCGGTCACCTGAGCGCGGGTGGTGTTGCCGATGCCCATGGTGACTTTCTTCCAGGTCACGCGGTCTCCGGCGAGGACGAACACACCCGCCTGCCCCTGTTCACGGCGGATCGCCTCGCGTGGAATCGTCAACGCGTTTTGCGCGGATTCGGCCTTGATCTCGGCATTGACGTTGGTGCCCGGCAAGAGATCGCGGTTGGGATTGTCGATGATGCAGGCCACTTCCCCCACCTGCCGCGTGCCGAGCGCTTCCACCTGGGTTGGTGTTTTGTCCACCACGCCGGTCCAGGTGCGCCCCGGCAGCGCATCCCAGGTGATGGAAACGGGAAGGCCTCGGGTGACGCGCCCCAGGTCCGGCTCGTCCACGTAGACGTTCACCCGGACGCGCTCCAGGTTTCCGATGGAGGCCACCGGATCGCCCGCGTTCAGATATGCCCCGCGCTTCAGGTCGAATTGATAGACCACGCCCGCGATCGGCGCGCGCACGACGCTCTGCTTAATGCGCTGCTCGGCGAGCCTTGCTGCTGCCTCGGCTTCGCGAAGGCGCGCCGTCGCGGCGGAGCGGTCGGACGCCGCCACCAGCGCCGCGCGCTTCTGTTCGAGAGAACGGATCTGCATCTGCGCGGCGTCGACGTGCTGCTTGGCCAGGGCGACTTCCTGGCGCGTGGCCGCGTTCTTGGCTTCCAGACGCGACAAAACGTCGTAGTCCTTCTGGGCCGTCACCAATTCAAGCCTGGCCTTTTCGATGCCGCTGGAGATATCGGCCAGATCCGTCGCGCGTCCGCCCTTATCGAAGACCGCGAGATCGGAGCGGGCCTGTTCCATGCGCGACTGGGCGGAAGCCAGATCCGCTTTCGCGTCGGAGGCGTCGATCTCCACCAGCGGCTCATCCTGTGCAACGGATTGACCGCGCTCAATGAGAATCGCGCCCACGGGACCGGAGCGCTCCGCGCGCGCGGCCGCCCATTCAATGGGCTCCACTTTGCCATTGGTCGAAACCGAACTGACGATGGTCTCGCGGACGACTTTCGCGAAAGGAACCTCCGGGGGCTGGCTTCTCCAATTGACCAACGCCCAACCCAGGCCGCCGAGCACCACGGCGGCGAGAAGCAGTAGAACGGCGCGCGGCCTCACTCGGTGAGCCTCGCGCAGTAATCGAACAGGATCTGCCACTCGGCGCGCTGAATTTCCATCGCCGCCTGCATTTGAACCGATCCGGGCTGGATCCGGGCCCGGTCGCAGAATTGAATGAAGGCGTAGGGATCCCATTCTCCGGTGCGGAATTCGGCTTGCGGGATCCGGGTGAGGATCTTCACGGCTTCGCGAGCCAGGAGGGGGAACGTGGGATGAGGACCGGCTTTGCGGAACCAGTAGGCAGCGTTGCCGGAGTCCGGTTCCTGGCGGTGAAGGATGGCGTGCCAGAGCTCGCCTTCCTGGGTTTCGCAGTTCTGCGCCAACTGGTGCGCCTCCTCGAAACAGGAAAAGTAGAGCCACAGGCCGGCCATCGTCGCCTCAGGTTCTTCCTGATGCGGGAACAAGTCAGCTGGTTTAAACGTTCTTAAGAGATGACGGGCTTCTTCACAGGTGCAGTTCGAGCAACTAAGCGGCATCAGCCGCTCTCCATTGCCATCCAACGCCAGAATGCGAGCCACGTCGGGTCCATATTGAGCAGGATCAAATCCCATTTCGCGTTACATTCCTATTGTATGAAACTTCCAGGCGCGCGCCCATGAAACGGGCTCTTGTTTTTTCAGGAGGAGGGTTGTTCGGCGCGTGGCAAGCCGGCGCGTGGCGAGGACTGGAGGCGCGGCTTCGCCAATCCCCAGATTTGATTGTGGGCGCTTCGGTTGGATCGCTGAACGGCTATGCCATTGCCGGAGGGGCTTCGCCGGAGGAGCTCTGCGCATTCTGGCGACGGCCCGAAGCGGGAGAATTCCGCCGCCTGCCGGAGACGATCCGCGTCCTGATGGAACGGTATCCGCTGCGCACGGACTATGCCTTGACCGTCACCGATCTGGCCAGCATGAAGCCGAGGATTGTGAACGGTCCGGACGTGACCTGGAGACATCTGGCCGCCTCCTGCGCAATCCCAGGGATTCTTCCGCAGCAGCGGATCGGGGGGCGCTGGTATTCGGATGGAGGCCTGCTGAACCCGCTCCCGGTGTGGGCGGCGGTTGCCCTGGGAGCGACGGAGATCGTGGCGTTTCACGCACTTGACGAAATTCCGTCCTCCGTGCTGAAACCGTTCGTGAAAGGATTCCGCAGAGCATTCGGTCACCATCCTCCCCTGCCGGAGGGAGTCCATCTCGTGACGATCGCGGCGCACGGGCCGCTCGGCACGATGCGGGATGCGCTGCGGTGGAAGAAAGACAACGTGGAGCGCTGGATCGAACTGGGCGAGGCCGCTGCAAAAAACATTTCCCTTCCAAATTGTTTTTGGCGATAATAAGAGGCGAACTATGCCCTCTTTTCGGATTCACCGGCTGAAAGATCATCTTCGCCAGAACTTCCGCTTCGCGCCGCATCTCGCCGGGACGGCCGCCGTGAAGCCTCGCGATTACGAAGCGCCCGGGCCAGACCAGGATGACGCCGTCGTGGAAGCTTCGTCGCCGTACGCGGCTTTCTTCGCTCTGCGGGAGGCGGACCGGCCGATTCAGGTGGGGGATCTTCTGGAGTGCGAAGACGGTTCGCTGAAGATCTTCAAATTTGTGGGCATTGAAGAAGCCCAGTGGGTGCTGCCGGAGGCCAAACCGGAGATGCCAGCGCCCGAACCGGAAACAGTGGCCGTTTCGGCATAGGACTCGCGGCCAGTACCGAAGCGGCTTCCCGGAAGATACTGCCGGGGGCGGCCGCGTTATAATGACAAAAGAGATGCACGGTTGTGATGGGGCGGGGACAGCCATCAATTCCTTTGCCCTGATTTCTTACTTACCCGAGCCGTTAGGCGGGTTCCTCGACGCGCTCCGCTGTGAGTTGGTGCCGGAGTGTACTGCCCGGAGCCACGTGACGGTGTTGCCGCCTCGGCCGCTCGCCGCCGGTGTGCCGGATAACGCCTGGCTGGAGCTCCACAATTTTCTTGCCGATTTCCCTCCGTTCCGAGTGGAACTGACCGGGATAGAAGTCTTTGAGAACACCAACGTCGTCTATCTTTCCATCGGGGCGGGGTATGGCGACCTGGAGCAGATGCACGCCCTTCTCAATCGCGGGCCGCTCCAGTTTGCCGAGCCCTTCCTATATCACCCGCATGTGACGCTGGCGCAAGGCTTGACGCAGGACCAGGTGGCGGCGGCCGTCGAAGTAGCGAGAAAGCGCTGGCGCGAGTTTCCCCACGGCCATAGCTTCGTGGTGGACCGGCTGACTTTCGTTCAGAACACCCTGGAAAACCGCTGGACGGACCTTGCCGGACGGGACCTGACCATGCGCGTGGCGAGCTAAGACCCTTCTCCGAACATCTCCAATTGTGTTTCCCCGGCCGTTTTCCTGGCACGGCGGCGAAGACCTGTTCCCACCACTCCCAGCACCTGAACTTCGCGTAGCGCTGTCCGGGGGACGAAGATACGTTGATTTTGGAAGGTGGGGTCGGGAGGGACAATGTTAAAGCCCGCCGGTTCCAGCAGCATCAGGTTCCCGGACAGGATCCCTTCCAGGGAATCACCGTCGCGGAAGAGCAAACGGACCCATATCCCTGGGGTTTTGGGGCGGGCAAGGAACGTCCGCTGGGCTGGCGGCCAGGCCACGCCGGACTCAAAATCACGAACAAAACAAACGGCTTTCGTCTCGACGAGGGGAATCTGGAGGAGATTGCCCGAAGGTGTGATCATTTCGACTGCGTCGCCGTCGAACGCGGAGGCCGCTTGAACGAAGCCCTCCACCGGCTCGCGGTCAAAACGAGCCAAAAGTACCTTTTTGTTGGTCGATTGAGCCACTTAAGCGCCCTAAGTGAGAGGATTTCCTTTCAAACAATTTCGCAAGTATTGTATCATTAGCTCAATGCAGGCGACGCCGCCTAAAGGACCCCTTTCGGGGCACGTTCAATCGTTTCTCGATTTCTGCCGTGTCGAAAAGGGTCTGTCGGCGAATTCTCTTAGCTCTTATCTGATTGATTTAGAGAGGTTTAATAAGGAACACGCTCCTGAAGGCGCTTCGGCGGAGGATCTGGGGCGCTACGTCGAGTCTTTATATGGCGCAGGTTTGTCGGCGCGGTCGATTGCCCGGCATATCACCACTTTGCGCAACTTTTATAGCTTTCTGGTTCGCGAAGGCGAGGTTCAGAAAGATCCGAGCGAGTTTCTAACCCCGCCGCGGCAGTGGTCGACGCTTCCGAAGTATCTGAATCGGGAAGAGATCGATCGGCTGCTGGCGGCACCGGACCCGGGCAAGCCGGTGGGGCTTCGGGATCGGGCGATGCTTGAGCTTCTTTACGCCACCGGTCTTCGCGTCAGCGAGCTCTGCCGCCTGGAACTGAGCCAGGTGGAACGGGACTCCGGTGTGCTGCGCGTGACCGGAAAGGGTAATAAGCAGCGGCTGGTGCCGTTCGGCCAATCGGCGGGGGAGGCGGTCGCGCTGTACCTCGAACAGGGGCGTCCGGAGGTTCTTAAGGGCCGGGCCAGCCGGTTCCTTTTCGTGACGGCGCGGGGCTCGGCCATGACCCGGCAGGGATTCTGGAAGCTTCTGGGCGGATACGGCCGGAAGGCGGGCATTTTCCGCGATTTGACGCCGCATGTGGTGCGGCACAGTTTCGCCACACATCTGGTGGAGGGCGGCGCGGATCTGCGCAGCGTGCAGATCATGCTGGGCCATGCCGATATCTCCACTACTCAGGTCTACACGCATGTGGCGCGGCGCCGCTTGCGGGAGATCGTGGATCAACATCACCCGCGCGCTTAACGCTTTCCATTTTCGGAGGATGGCGCGATGCGGCGGCAGTCGGAAGGCGGGTACGAATGAGCGATTACATGTTCAAGCTGGAGAGCCACTTGAGTACGGACCAGTTCCGTGTGGTGGGCCAGATGCAAGAGGTCGCGTCGGCGGCCGGGGTGAATCTGTTTCTCACCGGCGGCGCGATGCGCGACATGCTCGGCGGCTTTCCCGTGCGCGACCTCGATTTCACGGTGGAAGGCAGCGCGCTGAAACTGTCCCGCGAGCTGGTGAAGAAATTCGGCGCGAAGGTGGTGTTCACTGATGAGCTGCGCAAGAGCGTCGAAATGGTGTTTCCGGGCGGCGTACCGGCGGAACTGGGCATGGCCCGCACCGAAAAATTCGCTAAGTCCGGCGCGCGACCACAGGTTTCGGCGGCCACCATTCATGAGGACTTGCGCTGCCGCGACTTTACCGTAAACGCGATCGCGCTCTCGCTCAACAAAGCGTCCATGGGGCTGCCCATCGACCCCACCAACGGCGTGGGCGACATCGAACGCAAAGAACTGCGGACGATCCACAACTATTCGTTCTACGACGATCCCATTCGTATGCTCCGGCTGATCCGGTTCAAGGTGCGGCTCGGCTACACCATCGACGAGCGGACACGGATGCAGTATGAAAACGCCGTGGGCGCGGAAATGCTGTCACGCATCACTCCGCAGGCGCTCGGCGGGGAACTGCATCATATGGCGGGGGAGCCTTTGTGCGCCGACCTGATGCGGGCCATGGAAGAAGAGAAACTCACGACGTTGTTTTCGCCCTCGCTCATCGGGACCAAGCTGAACCTGGCGACCTTCGCCAAGCTGCAAAAGGCGCGTCAAATGGTGCCGTTCGGCGGCGAAGTGAGGATGCATAGTCTGCCCCTGTTCCTGAGCGTCCTGCTGGAGAATCTCAATGCGAAGGACCGCACGGCGCTGATCAAGAACACAGCGCTCGGACGGGCGGATGTGACGGCCTGGCAGAAATTGGAGGGTGCGGCCAAGAAGCTGGAACGCGAATTGAAGGCGGACAAGCTGAAGAAGGCGTCGCAGTTGTACCAGGCGCTGGTCAAAGCCCCGGGCGAGCAGGTGCTGTGGCTGATGGTTTACTCGACGCAGCGCCTGGTGCAGGATCGCATCAGGAATTACTTCGAGAAATACCTGCCGCTATCGCAGGAAGTTTCCGATGAGATGGTGGCGCTCACCGGCGTCACTCCGGGAACGCCGAAGTTCCAGAAAGCCAAGGCTGAGATGATTCTGAAGCATCTGGACGCGCGGCCGAAAAAGCCCGAGCCCGCGCCGGAGCCTCCGCCGCTTCCGCCCATGTCCAGTTTTGCCAGAGGCCCAGGCGTCCGCCACGCGCGTTAGCGCGGCGGATCCTTCTGTTGATCCTTGGGCTGGTCTTTTTGCCGCTCAGCCGCCTTTGTGTGTTTC
Organism: Acidobacteriota bacterium; assembly: GCA_037439565.1. Taxonomy (GTDB): domain Bacteria; phylum Acidobacteriota; class Terriglobia; order Bryobacterales; family Bryobacteraceae; genus Palsa-187. The sequence goes on from JBBIVT010000094.1 coordinate 10,343, forward strand.
TCGCGCGGCTGCACCTGGGTGAGTTCCGTGCTGGAGATCTCCTCAATCCGGAGGAAGGCCGGAATTTCCAGCAGCTTTTCGCCGTCACTGCCGGCTTCCGGCTTCATCAATAACAGCAATTGGAGGCGGCCCGGTTTGGCAAAGGGAGGAATGCGGAACTGGATGGTGGTGTCGTTCTGATTCAGAACTTTCACTTTCATGTCGAACTTGTGATCGGTCAGATACACTTCCTCGACATGATCGTCCCCGAGGGAAACGCCCGTGACCGTCACCGTGTCGCCGGGTCTCACGGCATTCGGGCTAAGTCCGCTGACTTCAATAGCCAGACCGCCGGAGGCGAAACAGGACCATGCGAGCATCAGAGCTGGAGCAAGCAGTCTCATGGCGACGGCACCTCTCCCCTAACACTAAGAGCAAGCCTTCGCCCCGGCAATAAGAGGAACCGCTGAAGTCCCTAGGCGAATCCTTGTACTCCTCTGGCTAAGGATGCCGTACGACTGGCCCCGGCGCCCCGTCTCCGGTATTCTGAACATGAGTGTTTCGGGGACATCACCGTAAAGTTCGCCTCCTGTTTGGTTTGGCCGACGTTCTGATGATTGCGCTGGCGTTCTGGCTGGCATATTGGACGCGCAGCCATCTGGGGCTCCTGGAACGCCGCTTCGATCTGGCCCCGGCGGTGATTGCGCTGCTGCTGGGCTGGTCCTTGCTGGCGTGGGTGACGCTTGGATTCTGGTGGGAGCTGTACGACCGCATCGAGGCTGCTAAGCCTCATGTGATCGTCGCGGACGCATTCCGGCAGTGCCTGGTGGGTGCCGCGTCGATCGTCCTGCTCGAATACCTGCTGCGGCTGGACCTCAGCCGTTCCTTTGTTGGGTTGTTCGTGGCGTTCGCGTGGGCACTCATCAGTCTGTTCCGCATGAACGCCGGGGGCGTGGTGAGGGCCGCGCTGCGGGAATTCGGCTCGGCGCATTACGTGATGGTGGTGGGCCTGGGAGACGCTGCGCTCAAACTCGGCCGTCAGATTGAAGAGGCCCGGGATTATGGAGTGCAGCTTTCAGGCTTCCTGGCCGACGATGCCTCCGAGGATACGGTGGAGCTGTCGCGTCCTTACCCGGTTCGCGCACTCTCCAAGCTTCCCGATCTGTTGCGCGAGCATGTGATCGACGAGATCATTTTCGCCGTGGACAGCCGCCGGCTGGCGGAATTGGAAGAGATCTTTCTGCTGTGCGACGAAGAGGGCGTGAAAACCCGGGTCGCGGTGGATTTTTTCCCCCACGTGAACAGCCAGGTCTACCTGGAGCGCCTGGGGGCCTCGCCTCTGCTGACGTTCTCTGCCACGCCTCACGATGAGGTTCGCCTGTTGGTGAAGCGGCTGTTGGACCTGATCGTCGCTGGCGCGATGGCGCTCGTCCTTCTGCCGTTGATGGGGCTGATTGCGCTGCTGATCCGGCTTACGTCGCCTGGTCCGGCGATCTTCCGGCAGGTCCGCTGCGGTTTGAACGGGCGGCGGTTTGTATTTTATAAATTCCGCTCGATGTGCCAGAACGCGGAGGCGATGCGCGCGGAGGTGGAACACCTGAGCGAGCGAAAGCTGGCCATGAAAATTCCCAACGATCCGCGCCTCACCGGTGTTGGCCGCTGGCTGAGGAAATTCTCGCTGGACGAGCTGCCGCAGCTCTGGAATGTGTTGAAGGGCGACATGTCTCTGGTGGGGCCTCGTCCTGCGCTGCCCGGCGAAGTGGAACAATATAAGCGGTGGCAGCGCAGAAGGCTGCGCATGCGTCCCGGGCTGACCTGCCTGTGGGCCGTGAGCGGCCGCGATGCCGTGGATTTTGAAACCTGGATGAAGCTCGATATGCAGTACATTGACCAGTGGTCGCTTGTACTCGATTGGAAGATTCTGCTGCGTACGATCCCCCAGGTTCTGAGCGGAAAAGGCGCTCATTAGCTGTCAAACTGAAGATTATGCAACTTGTCCCAACCCATGATGAAGTCGTCGCCATGCTCCGTCGCACCGGCGGTCTGCGCGAAGGACATTTTGAGTACAGCGATGGTCTGCACGCCAACGAGTATCTGCAAGTGGCGCTGACCATGCGCTATTACGAAGCGGCGAAGATTTTGAGCGTCGCGTTGAGCCGCCTGCTGCGCGCGCATTCCGACATCCGGGCGATGATCCCGGAGCTGTCGATCGTCGCACCGGCCACCGGGGGCCTGCCGGTCGCCTACGGCGTCTGCGAGGCGCTGCGGGCCAAGCAGGTTTACTGGGCCGAGCGTGAAAACGCGAACGAGCCGCAGCGCTTCCGTCAGTACATGGATGTGAGGCCGGGAGAAAAAGTCCTGCTGGTGGACGACATTCTGCGCTCCGGCCAGAAGCTCGCCGAATTGAAGAAGCTGGTGGAGTCCCACGGAGGAGAGGTCGTCGGCCTGGCAGTGGTGATTTATCAACCGAATCCGAAGACGGTGAATTTCGATCCGCTGCCGTTCTATTATTTGGCTAAGCTGGACGCTACTTATTATAAGGACGCGTCGTCGTGCGATCTGTGCAAGCGCGGCGTGCCCGTGGAGAAGGTGCTGATTTAGGGGATCTGCGCCCGTTCCCCTTTTTCAGTGAGCGAAGGGTAGCTGTTTCGCTTACCCGGTCTTCGAGCCAGGACGGGTGCGGTCCGAGTCCGTCCGCATGGCGGCCAGAGTGGCGAATGGCCGCTGCTAGCGTCTCCGTGTTCCCTGCAAGCGCCTGGGAGACTTTTCATCCGAGTGCCGGACCGCACCGGCGAGATTCTGCCGGGTTGGGGTAAACCGCTCATCGTCATTGAACCTCACATTCCCGCGCCAGCGACTTGGGATCGTTTATCATAGCCACTTATGCGCTTGTTGCTTTCTGCTCTCGCTCTCTGCCAGCTCAGCCTTGTCCACGCCCAGACGATGGACGAGGAATTCGCCAAAACTGTAAAGGAATGGACCACCAAGCCGGAGTTCCTGAGTCCCCTGGTGGACCATCTGCCCAAGGTAGCAGGGGTGCCTTCGCCCAAGGATGTGCTGGGTTATTACGCCGGCGCTCCGAAGAAGCTCACCTATTATTCCGACCTGGTCCGCTACTATCGCGCGCTGGCGGCAAAGTCGCCGCGGGTGAAGGTCATCGATATCGGCAAGACGGATGAGGGACGGGAATGCGTGGTGGTGTTTGTCGGCTCGGAGGATTCGATCCGGAATCTGGAGACCTACCGGCAGTACCTGGGCCAGCTCGCCGATCCGCGCAAGTTGAGCGACGCGGAAGCGTCCGCGATCATCGCTAAAGCCAAGCCGATTTATCACGTAATGGGCGGGCTGCACAGCGCCGAAACGGGCCCTCCGGAGATGCTGATGGAGCTGGTATATCGCCTGGCGACGGAAGACTCGCCGCTGATCCGGACGATTCGTGACAACGTGATCGTCTCGGTGACGCCGGCCGCCGAGCCCGACGGCCGCGACCGTTACGTCGACTGGTATTACAAATACAAGATCAATGAGACCGGCGAAAACGACAGTATGGGCGCGCCTCCATACTGGGGTAAGTACATCTATCACGATAACAACCGCGACATTAACTATTCCCAGATGAGTTCCCAGCGCCTGTTGACCTGGTATCTGAACTGGCATCCGCCGATCATGCATGAGCTGCATGAGTCGGAGCCGTTCATGTATACGTTCAGCGGGCAGGATCCGCAGAACCCGACGCTCGACCCAATTTTGTACGGCGAACTGCCCTGGTTCTCCAATTTCGAAATGGAGCAGATGACCAAGTACGGCATGCCGGGGGTCTGGACGCACGCGTTTGTCGACATGTGGTCGCCCGGATATTTGGGCTTCATGTCTTCGAATCACAACGGGATGCTCCGTATGTATGAGATTTTCGGCAACGGCGGCGCGAATACGATGCACCGGAAGATCAACGGTCCGGACGGCGGCGGACGCGGCGGCGCGGGCGGCGGACGCGGTGGCGGCATGACGTCACGGCAGTGGTACCGGCCGCTTCCTCCCTACGCCGAGGTGGATTGGTCGATGCGCAACAACACGAATTACAGCGAGACAGGCGTGCTGAGCGCGCTGCAGTTGACGGCGGCGTTTCCGCAGATCATCCTGGAGAATTTTTACAAGAAGAGCCGCAATTCGATCGAAGCGGGCAAGACGGAAGCTCTGCACGGCTACGTGATTCCGATGGGCCCGGACCAAACGCGTGTGGCGCTCGTGGTCAATACGCTGCGCATGCAGGGCATCGAAGTGGGGCGCGCCAAGAGCGACGTGAAGCTCGCCGAAGGGACGTTCCCAGCCGGCTCGTTCATCGTCAAGCGCGATCAGCCGTATGGGCGCCTGGCGAAGATTTTGTTGGAGAAGCAGAATTTCCCCGATCCAGCGCTCACCACCTACGACGATACGGGATGGACCATGGGCCTGATGACGCACACCAAGGTCGTCGAGATCATGGATAAAGCCGTGCTCGATGTCGCCGTCGATCCCGTGGATAGATTCGAGGTTCACGGCACGGTGGCGAGCGGTCCCGCCGCCGGCGGTTACGCCGTGATCGAGAACGGCTCGAACAACCTGGTGACGCTGCGCTACCGGTTGAAAGACGTCGCGGCGCGAGCCGTCGAGCAGCCGTTTAAATCCGGCGATCAGGACATCCCCGCCGGATCGCTGATTTTCCCGGCGAACTCGTATGACAAGTTGAAGGCTGCCGTGGAGCCTCTGGGATTGAAAGCGGTCGCTCTGAGCGCCGCGCCCACGGTTCCGATGCACGACGTGGATCTGCCGCGTCTGGCGATTTTCTCCACCTGGGGCAGTACGCAGGAGGTCGGTTGGGTGCGCTATGCGTTCGACAAATTCGAGGTGCCGTACGACCTGATTTACAAGGAGCGCATCAAGCAGGGAAACCTGCGCGGCTCCTACGACGTGATTTTGATTCCGAACCAGGGCCGCGGCTCGAAAGGGCTGGTGTACGACATCGAATCCAAGGGCAAGCCATTGGAGTACAAGAAGTCCGATCAGTTCAAGACGCTGGGCGATTACGGCCAATCGGACGACATCACCGGCGGTATGGGCCTGGAAGGCGTGGTGGAGCTGCAGAAATTCGTCGAGAACGGCGGATTGATGATCACGCTCGGCACGGCTAGTTCGTTCCCGGCCGATTTCGGGATCACGCGCAAGGTGGAGGCGTCGCGCACCAGCGCGGCGTTCTATGCGCCCGGTCCGATCGTGCAGGCGGAAATCACGCGCCCGGTGCATCCGATTTTTTACGGCTATACCGAAAAGACGATTCCCGTGCGCTGGGCCAACGGACCTTTATTGACCGTTCCGGCGGCGGATCGCGAATCGCAGGTGCTGATGCGGTTCCCCGGAGGCGATCAAGGAGTGCTGAGCGGCCTGATGCGCGGCGCCAATGAAATCCGCACGCGCCCGGCGATCCTCGACGTACCGGTGGGGCAGGGACGGGTGTTGCTGTTCGCCACCAATCCGATTTACAGGTGGCAGAATTTTGGGGAGTTCAACATGATTTTCAACGCCGTGATGCATTTCAACGATCTGAAGACGAAATAGCCGCGCGTGTTGACGCAGTTAGCGAACGGCCTTCCAAACAAGGACTGCCGCGCCCACCAGGAAGCCAAGGAGCGCCTGATATTCCTGGTTTTTCGCGTAGATGGCCCAACGGAACCTCTTCGCGCTGCTGCCTGTTTTGGAGAAGCGCGGCAGCAGCTTCGGCACGCGGCGGGCGTAGCCGGCGTACGCGGGAAATAGCGAGCGGAGGTGCTGCTCCTCCAGTTCGACGACGGGCAGATAGATCAGCAGAAACACGGCGGCGAACAGCACGCCCAACTCCCAGCGCCGCGACGCGATCACCAGGCCTGCGGCCGTCATCAACGTCCCAATATACAGAGGGTTGCGAACGTAGGCGTACGGGCCTGCGTCGGCCAGCGTGGTATTTTTTTCGAGATGCCCGGCAGCCCAGGCGCGTAGCGCCAGGCCGAGGATCGACACCGGGAATCCCCAGGCAAGCGAGCCGGGCGTCGGCGCGGAGAGCCACAGAAACGCGGCGACCAGAACGAATCCGCCGGGGACGCGGAGCTTCGCCACGGCGTCGGCATAGGGTTTGGGGAAGCTCACGCGGGTAGCGCCTCGAGCACTTGTTCGGGAGAGATGGCGCGCATGCTGTCGTGCGTTTGCTCGGAGCGTTTGTACGTCGTCGATGCGCCGGAGGTGCGCAGGACGCGAATTGTGCCGCCGTAAGGACCATTGCGCGCCGGGTCAGTGGGGCCGAAAATCGCTACGCCCGGTTTAGATAAAGCCGCGGCCAGATGCAAAGGTCCGCTATCGACGCCGATGACGGCATGCGCTCTGCGCGTCGCGTGGATCAGGCCGAAGATTCCGGATAGATGCACGTGCGCGCCCCGGATTTTCTTCAGCGTCTCCGCGGCATCCGGAGGACCGTTCACCACCAGCGGCATGTCCAGTCTTTCGGCGAGTTTTTCGTAAAATTCGACCGGCCACTGTTTCGATCCCCAGCCGGCGAGCGGGCTGGTCAACACGAATTTCCCTTCGGGAAGCGAGCCTTCGGGCGATCCTTCGGGCAGGGAAAACGTATGAAGCAGGCTGGAGGCGCCGGCGGCGGCGGCCAGTTCCAGATTGCGGTCCACCACGTGCGCCGAGCGCGCCTCCACGCAGAGCGAATAGAACACGGCGGCGGCTCTTTCGCGAACCTGCGAGCGGTGAAACCCAACGATGCGCGCGGGACGCGCCGAAGCCGCGACCAGCGCGGACTGCATCAGGCCCTGGAAGTCGACGGC
>JBBIVT010000095.1:0-17149 GCA_037439565.1 Acidobacteriota bacterium
CAGAGCGGATTCCTGTTCAAGCGCGTTCTGCCGCAGCTGGTATGCTGCGATCAGATCGCCCAGCAGCGCATTGACCAGATCCTTCCGGCCGGCCTGCTCCTCAGCTTTCGCGGCGCGTTCCCTGGCCATGCGCGAGAGCTCGATCAACGTCTGCTCCGCGCCGTTCAGAGCCGACCGTTTGCGCATGCTTTCCTTCAGCTCCGCGATCTGCGCCTCAATCGCCGTATGATCCTGATTGGATTCGGCGCGCTCCGCCTCCCACGTCCCGCCCAGCGCCGCCTGCGCTGCCAGCACCCTCTTTGCGGCGCCGGTGTTTTCACGGGCAGCCGCGGCCTCGGCTTTCACATAAGCGGCAAGAGCCCCCAGACGCGCGGCGGAAGCCCGGCTGACCTCCTCCACCGCCGCTCGCCCCGCCGGATCGCACGGCAGCAGATGCGCGATCTTCTGGTCCAGTCCCTTGGCCAGCGCGTCCCAATCGGCAGCCGATTTTTCCGCGGCCTGACGCAACGCCGCCAATGAATCCGGTTTATCCTGACCCTGCGCTGCGGTCAAAATCAGCAGTATCGTGGCGAATCGGATCATTTATTCAAAAGCGCCCGTCCTGGCCGGCTTCGGGATGCTGGGGTTCTTCACGTATTTGTCGAACCACTGGAATTTCTCCCACAGCACGTGCTCAATGGTTTCCTTGGCGCGATAGCCGTGCGCTTCATCCGGCAGAAACACCAGCCGCACAATGGCCTTGTTTCCGCGCAGCGCCTGATACATCCGATCGCTTTGAATCGGGAATGTGCCGGAGTTGTCGTCCGCCTCGCCGTGGATCAGCAGGATCGGGTCCTTGATTTTATCGGCGAAGACGAACGGGGACATGTTCAGATAGGTGTCTTTTGCCTCCCAGAACGTGCGCTCCTCGGTCTGGAATCCGAACGGCGTCAGCGTCCGGTTGTACGCGCCGCTTTCGGCGATGCCCGCGCGGAACAGATTGCAGTGCGCCAGAAGATTCGCCGTCATGAACGCGCCGTAGCTGTGCCCGCCCACGCCCACGCGGTCCGGATCGATCACGCCCATCGCCGCTGCCTTGTCGATGGCCGCCTTCGCGTCCGCGACAATCTGCTCGACGTAGGTATTGTTCACCACGTCGATGGTACCCACCACCGGCATTGCGGCATTTTCCATCACCGCGTAGCCTTCCAGCAGGAAGAACAGTTCCGAGTAACCGGTAATGGTGGTGAACCGCTTGGTCGAGCCCTGAATCTGCCCCGCCGTCGCGGCGTCGTTATATTCGCGCGGATACGCCCACATCACCGCGGGCAGCTTCGTGCCCGGCTTGTAATCGGGCGGCAGATACAGCTCCATGGACAGTGGCACGCCGTCGGCGCGCGTATACGTCACCAGTTGCTTGGTGATCCGGCGAAGCTGTGGCGCGGGATCCTTGAAACTGGTCAGCGCCGTCACCTTCGCGCCATTATGCAGATAGTAATTCGGAGGCTCGCTGGGGCTCTCCTTCTCCGTGATGAACTTCGTGCCCGTATCGTCCAGCACCGCGTCCACCGTTTCGTAAACATCGTCCGCGCTTTGGAACAGGCGCTCCGCTTTCAACGTGTCGAGATTGAACCGGTCAAGGAAGGGATGGTCTCCTTTGGGCGACGCTCCCGCGCCTTCCAGCAGAATCGTGTCGCCCGACTGCGCCAGCAGGCCTTCGCCGCCCCCTCCACGTCCGCCGCCGCCGGCAAACGCGCCGCGCCCGCCGCCTCCGTTGGCCGAAACCGGCGTGCCGGGATCTTTATAGCGATCCTGCGAATTGCGGCTCCAGATCAACTTCGCCCCGGCGTTGGGATTTTTGGGGTCGATCTTGAACGTCCGCACGATGCGCGTGATCCGGGCGCTATCTTCCACCAGCGCGAAATCCTTGCCGAACTGCATGCCCGAAAAACGCTCCTGCGTCCGGACAATTTCCGCCGGCTCGCCCGTGAACGGCGCGCGCAGCGCGACCACCTTATCGCGATTCGGCACTTTTTCGCGTGGATTGCCTCCGTCCAGCGCCTCCACCCACATCAGCGATGCAGGCTCGTTCGGCACCCACCGGAACTGCCGCGGCCCGGGCGCGACGCCTCCTCCGCGCGAGGCGGTTTTCGGCGTCGGAATGCTCGCGATCTTGTGGACCATCGTTCCCGCGCCGTTCCAGATCTCCACTTCCTTGGGAAATTCGCGCGCCGGATGCAGATAGGAAAACGGACGATGTTCGCGCGTGATCAGCAGGTACTTGCCGTCGGTCGAAAGATTCACGCCCTCGAAAATCCCCGGCTTGCCCACCGGCGTAATCTTGCCCGTCGACGTGTCGATCGAAACCAGTTGCGCCGTCGCGTAGTACTCATACAGATCCTCATCGTGAGGATTCTGCAGCATGTCTTCATAGGTGGCCACGCCGCCGGCGTTTCCGTCCGATTCCTGCACGTGCGGACCCTTCGGCACGCGCGGCTCGACGGGCGCTGGCCCTCGTCCCGCCGGAACCGTCTTCACCAGAATCGTCTTGTTGTCCGGCATCCAGTCGATCGGGTCGCCCAGAACGGCGTTTAATTTGATGCCCGCGATCTTGCGCAGCTTGCCCGTCACCGGCTCACCCAGCCACAACTCGATTCCATTGGCCGCCGTGTTCGAAAACGCGAACTGCTTGCCGTCGGGCGACCAGCGCAGCGGACTCACCTGGGCATTCGGCGGCAGCGCGAGTTTCGTCTTCGTGCCCTCCGGCAGCTTCACCAGTTCAATCTCCAGAATGTGCGGAGCCAGATGCAGCCCGTTCGTCCGCGGATCGATGCGCATCCCGGCCAGCCGCAGCATCGGCTCGGAAACCTCGGCAATCGACGGATAACGCGCCGATTGCGCCAGCGTCGCGTACGTCTTGGCCGGATTCACCGCCAGCGTGGGCGTCGCCGGAGCGTCAAGGACATTCAGAACTTCCTTGGGAGGCTTCTGGTATAAAACTTCATCCGCGTGCGCGGGGATCAGCGTGAAGAGCGCAAAGGTGAGCGGGAACAGGAACGGGCGCATGGGAATCTCCTCCTTGAAAATTGCAGTCGAGAAGATTCAGTTTACTTCAGTTGGCCGGCAGTTTCAGCCACGCCTCGGAAACTGCCCGCGAATCTTGCCCCTGATTTCTACCTCGCGTGAACGGCCGCGACGGCAAAGGGAGCCAGTTCAATGGTTGTTCCTTCCAGCCCATTTGTGCGCGGAGCTTCGGAGGAATCGACGACGGACACTGCCGCGTCTTTCCACTCCTGTTTCAAGCGAATCGCGATCTTCCGGTTGCGCTTGTTCACCAGGAGCAGCGCACGTCCGCGGGGCGAGCGAAGGGGACTGACCATGTGTCTCCGGCCTGCAAACGACGAACCTTCAACAAAATGTCATCGGCGGGCCCGGCGCGGTCTGTCCCCTTCGCTAGGTGGAATGCCGCAGCCCGCTGTCCTAATGCAGGCCTTCTATGAGCACCAGCGACCGCTTCCCCGCCGGCCCGCTAGTTGCGTACAGATAGCGCTCATCCGGGCTCAACTGTAGTGAAAACGGCACAAATTCCGTAGAGACGAGCGGACGAACTCTTCCCGAAGCTGTGTCGAAAAGATCGACGCGTTTGGCACCATAGTCTCGCCCGTCTGACACAAAGTAAATTGACTCACGCCCCACCACGAATCCGCCATATACGCTGAGCGGAGTGCTCACCAGTAGCTCCTCCGGGCCACCCGCAGAGGGTTCGCGATGGAGCTTCGGATAATACGGCGTCGAGTAGTAAACCCATTGGCCGTCCACGGACTCTTCCCCGTAGAGTCCGCCACTCCTCGTGATCTGCATCAGGGAACCGTCGGTTACGCTTACCCTCAGAATCTGCGGCTTCTCGTCCTTCAACGGGTCCGGATTATTGCGCGAAACGTACAACCACTTCCCATCCCGCGACCATTCGTGGAACGTTACGTCCTCGTTCCGAGGTAGGATGCGTCTGGGCACGCCGCCCGCGGACGGCACGATGTAAATCCGCGAGTGCAGATCTGCATTCGACTTGCCCGGAAACCCGGAAAAAGCGATCCAGTTGCCATCTGGAGACCAGCGCGGCCTGAGGATGCCTTCGCGAAGCGTGGCCACAAGGCGCGCGTTCGACCCATCCAGATCCGAGGTCCAAAGCCCTCCCGTCGAGACGTAAACGACCCTGTGCCCGTCCGGCGATATCCAATGCCACTGGTCCGTGTGAGGAATCGCCTGCAGTTTCTCGAACTTGGGCGAGGCAGCGCGAAGATCCATCCGCCAGAGAGCCGCGTCGTGCCGGTAAATGTTCGCCACGATCGTGCCGGACGCGCTCCGTTCCAGCGACGTGATCTCAGTCTGATCGTCGATGCCGGAAATCGTCTGCGGTTTCGCGCCTGCGGCAGGCGAGATGCGGTGCAGAGGGTTGCGGGCACGCGTCGAATAAAGCAGATCCGCGCCGATCCACGCCACGCCGCTGATACCGCCGTCTTCCGTCGCCAGTTTGCGCGCCGCGCCGGCGGGCCGATACGCGCTATCGACAGGCACAACCCATAGCGAGTCCGCGCGCAGGAACGCAAGCATGCGTCCGTCCGGCGAAAATGCCGGGTTCCATGCCTTTTTCAGCACCACGACGAGCTTCTTTCCATCACGCGAAAACGCCCAGAGGTCGCACGCATCGGAGGAAGCCTCGAGTTTGGCCGAGGCGGGGCCGAGGAAGGCGCGGCTATCGGGCGTCCAGACCCAGCCGCCCCAGCAGAGCGTGCCGACGTCATGCGGAGCGCCTCCATTGGAGGACCGCACCGCGAGCATGGCGCTGTTGTGGCTATGAATATCGGTGTACGCGATCCACTTGCCATCAGGCGACCAGCGCGCATCCTGCAAGAATTCGCGTCCCGTGAACAAAAGCATCGGCTCCCCGCCGCTGGCCGGACGAAGATACGCGCCGCAGACCTGGCTGGGTCCCGGATCCTTGCACCAGTCCATCAGAATTTGCTCGCCGGACGGCGAAAAATCGGCGCTCCACACATCGCCGGGGACATCGCTCAAAAATTCGCGCAGAGTCACCTGCCCCGAGCAGGCGGAACAAAGAAACAAGACGATAAAAGCCGCGCGAATCACCATTTGCCTCAGTCTAACGCCGGAATCACGCGAGCGGGGCGAGAATCGTGCGACCATCATGCCTCTCTACTGAAGCATTCTGGATAGGCGTTTATCCCCGTTTATCGGCGGCCACAATAAGCCTCAGCTTCGGCCGAGCCAGCTCAAAAATCGCGACCCCGATCAAATTCCCCGCCAGAATCACCCCGCAAATCTTCGCTGTGAACAGAGCCTTGCTATCCACCTCCACAATCGGAAAAATCGACAGCACTACATACAGCAGTGTCATCGCGAATCCCGACGCAGACGCGATCTTCACTCCCGCCGATGCCTCCTTCGACGCCAAAGGCAGCGCGAACATCGCCAGATAGGGCAGAGCGTAAAAAATCCCCGATGCGTTGTTCAGCAACTGATACGCCTCCTGTCTCGCCACGCCCGCGATGCCCGCCAATCCGAACGCCAGCGTCGCCGCGCCTACGAACAGAATGGAGTTCACCGGCGTCCGGTGCGTGGGATGAAGCTTCGTGAACCAACGCGGCAGCAGATGATCCCAGCCCGCCACCATCGGCAGCCGGGCCGTAGCCGAAAAATTGACGCTCGATTGCGCGATCCTCAGCCCCAGCACCGCCAGAATCACCGCGCCCGCGATCCGCGCGCTCGCCCCGAACGGTTGCGCCGCAATCGACAGCACCTGCGAAACGGGAGACACTAGGTCGATCGAATTCATGGGCACATAAAACAACACCGCGCCCGTGCTGAAGATGAACAGCAGCGCGATCACCGGCGCGGCGATGAAGATGCTTCGCGCGATCGTCTTCGCCGGATCGCGCGATTCGCCCGCGAAAATCGCCACATATTCAAATCCGCCCAGCGCGCCGAATCCCATCTTTCCCAGAATGTTCAGATTCAGCAGCGTCGCCGCAGGAATCGATAAGTCGAACGGCTGCGTCAGCGGTTTCCCGCCGCGCGCCCAGGAGAACGCCGGCGAAATGATCACGGCGGACAGCACCGCCACCATCGTGATGCCGCCGGCCCGGTGCAGCCATTTCCCCGCGCCCAGCCCGATGATCGACAGCGCCGCCAGCCCGCCCACGATCGCCACGCTCGCCAGCGCGATGGACCACTTGCTCTCCGCGATCCACGGCACGCCCAGCGCGTAGGCAAAGTTCGTCGCCGCGATCACGCCCGCCTCCGACATCAACACCATGGCGTAGAGCCACAAATTCCACCCGACTAGAAACCCGATGCGCGCGTTGAAGCCGATCCTGGCCCATTCGTAAAGCCCGCCCTCGAAAGGCATCCGGCGGCTCAGGTGGATCACCACGATGCCGGAGGGGATGTAAAACAACACCACGGCCAGCAGCCAGAACGAAACGTGCGATGAGCCCAGCTTCGCCGCCGCCCCCACCCATCCCAGCCCCATCACGAACAGGATTTGCGTGAAGACCAGATCCCACAGGCCGAGTTCGCGTTTCAGTCCGTGCTCAGCCTGCTGCATTCGTTCGAGTGTAGCTCAGCCGAAGGCTTGATCCAGATCCGCGAGGATGTCCTCGGCGGCTTCGATGCCGATCGACATGCGGACCAGTCCGTCGCCAATCCCGAGCCGGGCGCGCATCTTTGCCGAAATGTCGCGATGCGTCGAGATGGCGGGATAAAGGGCCATGGTGTGGACGTCGCCCAGCGACGTCGCGGGCACGATCATCTTCAGCGCTTCCATGAAGCGGAATACTTCCGCGCGGCCGGCGCCTTTGATGTCGAACGCGAGCATTGCGCCTTGCAGCTTCTTGGGAAACAGGCGCGCGATCGTGGCGGCGTCGGGATGCTGCGGATCGCCGGTGAAGTAGACGCGCTCGACCCGCGGATGCGCCGCCAGCCAGGACGCGGCTTTGCGCGCGTTCGCGCACTGGCGTTCCACGCGCAAGGGCATCGTCTTGATGCCCCGCATGGTGAGATAGCTGTCGAAGGGGCTCAGCGCCGGGCCGATCGTGCGCATCAGTTGAAGGATCGCCGGTAAATTCGCGGCGTCCGCGACGGCCACGCCTCCCAGCACGTCTCCATGCCCCGCCATGTATTTGGTCGCGCTGTGGACCACGATATTCGCGCCCAGTTCCAGTGGTCGCACCAGCATTGGGGTGGCGAAAGTGTTGTCGACGATCAGCGGAGCTTCGGCGCGCGCGCAGATTTCCGCGATCTTATCCATCGGCGCGACGCGGAGCAGGGGATTCGAAATGGTCTCGATCAAGACCGCGCCGGGTTTCGTTTCGGCCACGGCGAGCGCAAACGCGTCCGGATCGCAGGCGTCGGCGAACGTGGTCTCGACGCCCATCGGCCCGAAGACACTCAGCAGCATGTTGGTGGTGGCGCCGTACAACGCGTTGGCGGCGACGACGCGCTTGGGCCGGTCCAGCAGCGCGGCCAGAATCGCCAGATGCAGCGCGCTCATGCCGGAGGCGCAGGCAGCCGCGCCGGCTCCGCCTTCGAGCGCGTTCACCAGGTCGGCCAGGGCGTTGCGCGTGGGATTGTCGTGGCGCCCGTAGGATTGGCCCTGCTCCTCGCCCGCGAAGATGCGGTCCAACGCCTCCATGGAATCGTGCAAATAGCTGGTCGCGGTATGGATCGGCGTCGTGACCGGGACGCACCCGTTGCCGCGCTTGCGGTCGGCAAAATGAACTGCCTTGGATTCGAACTTCATGCCCTCGTCATGCCCTCTTCCAGCGCACGCCTTCCTTCGTGTCTTCGAGGATGACGCCCTGCGCGGCCAGATCCTTGCGCACTTGATCGGCGCGGGCGAAATCCTTGGCCTTCTTCGCGGCCTGGCGCTCGGCGATTTTCGCGTCGATGTCGGCGTCGGACAATGCGCCGGAGATGGCCGAAGGTTTCAACACGTCGAACACGGAGTCGAAATGATTCAGGAATTCGAACGCGGCGGGCTTATTACCGTCGAGAAACTCGCCCGCGTCCATCGCGGTGTTGGTGTCGCGAATGTATTCAAAGGCTGCGGCCAGCGCTTCGGCCGTGTTCAGGTCGTCGTCGAGCGCCTCATTGAACGCATTGGTTGCGGCGGCGGTCCGCTCGATCAGCTTCTCATTCGCGCCGTCGCCGAGCTTCGCTGTTTCCAGGCGGCGCTTGTAATTGCGGAGACGATCGATGGAGGTTGCGGCGGCCTTGAGTCCGTCGAAGGTAAAGTTGAGCTTCTTGCGATAGGGAACGGCCGCCAGTTGGTAACGGATCACCTCGGGCGGGTAGCCCATGCCGAGGAGGTCGCGCAGAGTGTAGAAATTCCCCAGCGATTTCGACATTTTCTGGCCGTCGATGGACAGATGTTCGGAGTGCAGCCAGAAGCGGACGAACGGTTTCCCGGTGAGCGCCTCCGATTGTGCGATCTCGTTTTCGTGATGCGGGAACGCCAGATCCACGCCGCCGGTGTGGATGTCGAGCGTTTCGCCGAGGTACTTCATCGCCATGACGGAGCACTCGATGTGCCAGCCGGGACGCCCGGGGCCGAGCGGCGTTTCCCAGGCGGGCTCGCCTTCTTTTTGCGCCTTCCACAACACGAAGTCGCGCGCATCGGCCTTGTCGTATTCGTCCACGTCGACGCGCGCGCCCGCGCGAATCCCGCTGAAATCGTTGTGGGAAAGCTTGCCATAGGAGGGGAAGTTCGCGATGCGGTAATAGACGGAACCCTCGCTGACATACGTAAAACCTTTGTCCTGAAGTTTTTCGATAGCAGCGGCCATGTCGTCGATGTGTTCGGTTGCTTTCACCCAGCGCTCGGGTTGCTGCAGGCGGAGGGTCGCGATGTCGTCGAAAAAGGCCTGGGTGTAGACGGCGGTGTATTCGCCGATGGACTTATGCTCGGCCGTCGCGTTGCGGATGATCTTGTCCTCCACGTCGGTAATATTCATGACGTGGTCCAGTTCGTAGCCATGGGCGCGCAGCCAGCGGCGGAGAATGTCCTGAAAGGTGAAGGCGCGCAGGTTGCCGATGTGCACGAAGTTGTACACGGTAGGCCCGCAGGTATACATTCTGACGACATTATCGTGCAGGGGCGCAAAGGGCTCGACTTGTTGCGTAAGGGTATTGTAAAAGCGCAGGGCCATTGTTCTTTTTATCGTACCAGCGCCGGGGCCTTCGCCACCAAAAATCCGGTTATTGCTTCGGCCGGGCCACGAATTTTGGCGGATTGGCGCTGTCGCCAAAATCGAAAGCGCTCAGGTAGGCTAATTTCAGGATTTTTTCCATCTTCGCGTAGTTGATCTTCTCCGCCGTATCCGTCGTCTGGTGATAATCGGGGTGGAACCCGGTGAACCACCACATGGCCGGGATGTCGTGCATCAGGAACGGATATTGGTCGCTGCGGAACAGCACGCTCAGCACGGTGTCCTCGTCCCATTTGTAGTTCAGGTGCAGACCGGCGTATTCATTCGCTTTGACCACCGTGGCGCGATAATCCGGGCTGTATTTCGTGCCGATGATGTTCACTTCGTTCGATGTGTCGGCCGCGATGTCGATCAGGCCGTTGGTCTGCGAGCTGGGTGCCTCATCGCGGCCGATCATGTCGAAGTTGAGGATCGCGCGCGTCGTGTCCAACGGCCGCAGCGGATGCGCGGCGTAATAGTACGCGCCCAGCAGTCCTCGCTCCTCCGCCGCATACACCACGAAAACGATGGACCGCTTCGGCTTCGCCGGATTCTTCATGAACGCCTTGGCCAGCGCCACCACGCCGACGGTGCCGGAGCCGTTATCGTCCGCTCCATGATAAATGCCTCCGTCCCCGGCCAGGCCGTTGTGATCGTAATGTGCGCTGATCATGATGGTTTCGGCGGCGAGCGCGGGATCGCTGCCCGGCAGCAGGCCGAGGACGTTCCATGAAAGCTGCCGCTTGCGCAGCGCGTTTACCACCCGCAGCGTGGCCTCCGCATCCAGGGGCCGGGAGGCCGGCTTCAGGGTCGCATCGATCGACGACTGCAGCGCCGCTGCGTCCTTCAGCAGTTTCGCGGCGGTTTCCGCACTGATGTTGAACACTGGAATGGACGCCTCGTCGGCGATGGCCTGAATCGGCCGCGGCGCGCGCGCCGCCGGAGCGCGCCCCTGTTGCGGGCTGTCGAGCGGGCCGCGAACCCGGCCCTGCGGATGATTCGGATCCGGCATGACGAGCATCGCGACGGCACCATGGCGCGCGGCGATGAACATTTTCGCGCGGACATTGGCGTAGCGTGTGTTGCCCTTTCCGTTGAAGATGGACTTGGCGTCGTCTTCCTGCGGCTCATGATTGAACACCAGCACGACCTTGCCGCGCGCGTCGATGCCGGCGTAATCGTCGTAGTCGAGCTCCGGCGCGGTGATGCCGAAACCTGCGAAGACGACTCTCCCGGAGTACACGCCGTCGTGGGGGTAGTTGCCAGTAGCCTGGATGGTTTCCGCGGTGCCATTGATTTTCAAGGTGAGAGAGGACGCCGCGCGGTCGGCTCGATATTCCACCAGGGGTACCGGCTGAAGATATGAATCGCCTACCATCGGCTTAAGGCCGGCTTTGGCGAACTCGGCCGCGATCCACTGAATGGCAACCTCAGATCCGCGCTCCAGAGACATGCGTCCTTCCAGGGCGTCGGACGCGAGAAACGTCAGATCCGCGCGAAGGTCAGAGGCGTGAATCGAGTCGTAGCCCGCGGCCAGTCGCGACGGGGCCTGGGCAACGAGGGCGAAGGGAAGCAGGAAAGTGAGTGCGAGTTTCACGATCCTCGAATTTTAGCGCGAAGTACACTAAAGAAAAGTGTTTCATTTCGAGCTTCAAGCCACCTGTCCCGAAACCGGCGCGCGCGCGGGGATCCTTCACACGGCCCACGGAGACGTGGAGACGCCTGTGTTCATGCCCGTCGGCACCCAGGCTACCGTCAAGGGCATCCTCCCCCGCGACCTGTTGAATGATCTCGACGCCAGGATCATCCTGGGCAATACCTATCATCTATACCTGCGCCCCGGTCCCGGGACCGTGAAGCAGTTGGGCGGATTGCACAGCTTCATGGCGTGGCCACGGGCCATTCTCACCGATTCCGGCGGATTCCAGGTCTTCAGCCTGAACAGCCTGCGGAAAATCACGGAGGAAGGCGTGCTGTTCCATTCGCACCTGAACGGCGACCCGCACCTGTTTACGCCTGAATCGACCATCGATGTGCAGATGGCTCTGGGCAGCGACGTCATGATGGTGCTCGACGAGTGTATCGAACATCCATGTGACCACGGCACTGCGTGCCGTTCCACGCAACGCACTGTGAGATGGGCCCGAAAGGCGATGGCGCATTTCAAGGAGCGTCACGACGATGGGAACCGCGCCGTTTTCCCCATCGTCCAGGGTTCCATGTACGGCGATCTCCGGCGGGCGTGCGCAGAGCAATTGGTGGAGTTGGACGCGCGCGGTTACGCCATCGGCGGATTGAGCGTGGGGGAGCCGCGGCCTCTGTCGCTTGAAATGGCGGAAATCACCACGCCCCTGCTGCCACGCGACAAGCCCCGCTACGTGATGGGGGTCGGCATGCCGGAGGAACTGCCCGAATACGTGGCCCGCGGCGTGGACATGATGGACTGCGTGCTACCATCGCGCAATGCCCGCAATGGATGCCTCTTTACGCGGCAAGGGAAAGTGTCGATCAAGCAGAATCAATATAAGGATGACCAGCGTCCGGTGGACGAGGCCTGCGGGTGCTATACGTGCCGGAACTTTTCGCGCGCCTACCTACGCCATTTGTTCCAGGCCGGGGAAATGACCTTTTCCACGCTCGCGACGCTGCATAATCTGAATCGGTATCTTGACATCATGAGAGAGATCAGGCAGGCTATATTGATTGGGAAGTACCCGGAATACCTTCGCGCGAGTCGCGCGGGACAATAAATGCAATACGTAGGCTTTTTCCTCCTCCAGCAGCAGACCGCGCCCAGCGCGCAGTCGAACCCATTGATGAGCTTCCTGCCGCTGATCTTCATCGTGGCCATTTTTTATTTTCTGGTCTTCATGCCCATGCAGAAGCAGAAAAAACAGCAGGCGCAGATGTTGTCCAGCCTGCAGGCGGGCACGGATGTGCTCACCACCGGCGGGATCGTCGGTACGATCGTCAGCCTGACCGACACCACGCTGATTCTGCGCGTGAAGCCGGACAATATCAAGTTGCAGGTGATGCGCAGCGCGGTGGCGAGTCTGGTGGACTCGTCGAAGCAGTCCAGCGAGGAAAAGAAGTAGTTATCTACCCCCCCATGAAAAGCAATCTTAAATTCAGAATCCTGACCATCGTCGCGGTGATCTTGGTATGCGTGTACGGCATCATCGGCCTGCCCAAGTCGAAAGAGGAGCTGATCCAGAACTGGAAGAGCAACATCCGGCTCGGTCTGGATTTGAGCGGCGGCAGCCATCTGGTGATGGAGGTGCACCTTCAGGACGCCTTCAAGGGCGAGGCTGACGCGGTGATCGCGCGCCTCAAGGACGAGTGTTCCAAGGCGCAGATTGCGTTCGCGGAGATGACGCATACGGATCCGCAGACCATCGCTGACGCGGGCAAAATCCAGATTAATATCGCGGGTGTGCCGTCGACGCAGGCGGGCAGTTTCCGCCAGATCGTGAACGACAACTTCGGCAATGACTGGATCCTGACGCCCGTGAATGCGACCGACTATCGCATGACGCTGAATCAGACCGCGGTTCTGAAGCTGAAGCAGGATACCATCGTCCAGACCAAGAACACGATTTCGAATAAGGTGAATCAACTCGGCCTGACTGAAGCGACCGTCCAGCAGCGCGGAGGCGCGGCCAACGAGTCGGAGCTTTTGATTCAGTTGCCCGGCGTGGACGACCCGGCGCGCATCAAGCAAATTTTGTCGACCGCGGCGATCCTCGGATTATATGAAGTGAAGGGTGGTCCTTTCGGGTCCAAAGAAGAAGCGATGCAGAGCAAGGGTGGCCTGCTGCCGCTCGATTCGCAGCTCATGATGGGCAAAAAAGATGGCGCGGCCCCGGCCGCCGTCTGGATGCTGGCGCGCACGCCCGTGGTGACGGGCCGCGATATTCGTGACGCGCGTCCACAGAATTCGCAGGAAAAAGGCTGGGAGACGGAGTTCGTTCTGGCTCAGGACGCGGCCAAGCGATTCGAGCGCTTCACCGGAGCGAACATCGGCCAGCGGTTGGCCATCGTGCTGGATAACGTCGTGCTGAGCGCGCCAGTGATCCAGGCCAAGATCGCCGACAATGGCGTCATCGAGGGAATGGGCAGCCACGACAACGCTGCCGACCTGGCGCTGAACCTGCGCGCGGGTTCGCTGCCGGCGACGGTGGAAACTTTGGAGGAGCGCGCAGTCGGCGCGTCGCTCGGGTCGGACTCGATCCGGGAAGGCATGTACGCGGGCGTCGCGGGTGTGCTCGCGGTGGTACTGGTAATGCTCTTTTATTACAAGCGCAGCGGCATCAATGCCACGCTCGCCCTGATATTGAACGCCATTATTCTGATCGCCGCGCTGAGTTATTTCGGTGCCGTGCTCACGCTGCCGGGCATCGCCGGGATCATCTTAACGATCGGTATGGCCGTGGATTCCAATGTGCTGATTTTCGAGCGTATTCGCGAAGAACTGCGCGCGGGCAAGGCGGTGATCGCGGCGGTCGACGCCGGATTCAGCAAGGCATTTCTGACGATCGTCGATACGCACGTCACCACGATCGTGTCGTGTGCGTTTTTGTTTTTGTTTGGGACGGGCCCGGTGCAGGGATTTGCGGTCACCCTGGTGATCGGCTTGTTCGCCAACGTGTTTACCGCGGTGTTTGTGTCGCGGGCGATTTTCGATTGGGAACTCGGCGCGCAAAAGCGAGAGGTAACCATAAGCATCTGAACCGGTTTGAACCGTCCGTGGTTTTGTGGTATTTTGGGAAACCCACTGGGCGGAAAAAGAGGTCCGAAAGGGAACTTTGGAACGGTGGCCGGTGTCTGTAAGATAGGCCGGCAGTATAGGCTCAATGGAATTATTTAAGAACACGAATTACGACTTTCTCGGCAAGAAGTGGCCGTTCATCATCGCCTCGCTTGTGCTGACGGCGGCTGGGCTGGGAAGCCTGGCGATGCACGGCGGGCCGACATATGGGATCGACTTTAAAGGTGGCGCGGAAATGATGCTGAAGTTCAATCAGCAGCCGCCGCTCGACCAGATTCGCGCCGCGCTGGGGAAGAATATCAAAGGCGAAATCTCGGTGCAGCAGATTTCCGGCAGAAATGAAGTGCTGGTGGGAACCGAGATCGACAATGAAGCGAGGCTGAACGTCAGCCGTCAGGCCATCGAGGACACGCTCCGCGAGATGTTCAAGGATCCGAGCGGAAAGCTCGATTTTAATAACGCGTCTGCCGAGCAGTTGGCCGGACGCCTCCGCGATCCGCTGTTGAAGGCCGGAATCCCTCTGTCCGAGCAGGAACTGCAGGACGTCGTGAAGGCCATGGAGGAGTATCGAGCTTCGAAGGGTGGCATTCTCAGTTCCTTCGATGAACTTTCTTCAGTGAAAGGTGTAACGCCGGCGCTGATTGCCGCGTTAAAACAGGAGTGCAATCTGGGCCCGTTCACGATTCTGTCGGCGGAAATGGTAGGGCCGAAAATCGGAGCGGATTTGAAGGCGCAGGGCTTGCGGGCCACGCTGTTCGCGCTGGCCGGCATGCTGGTCTATATTGCGTTCCGCTTCGAGTGGATTTACGGCGTCGCGGCGGTGGTGGCGGTGTTCCATGACACAATCATCACGATTGGGTTATTCTCAATCTTCCACAAGGATATCTCCTTGACGGTGGTGGCGGCCCTGTTGACGCTGGTTGGGTATTCGATGAACGATACGATCGTGACGTTTGACCGCATCCGGGAGAATCTGAAGTTCATGCGGCGGGAAAAGCTGGAGACGATCGTGAATTTGAGTGTCAATCAGACGCTGAGCCGGACAGTGCTGACCAGCGGCCTGACGCTGTTGACGGCGCTGTCGCTGTTGATTTTCGGTGGGGAAGTTTTGAACGGGTTTTCGTTCGCGCTGGTGATGGGGATTCTGGTTGGCACGTACTCGTCCATTTACATTGCCAGTCCAATCCTGATATTCTTCCAGAACTTCGTCGACGCGCGAAAAGTGGAAGCTAGGAAGAAAAGCGCGGCATAGGCGTCGGCCGGCCGTGGATGATTTTTGGGACTGAATCGGTGAGTGCGGGAGGGAAGGGGTTATGTTCGATCAAACATTCGTAGACGGAACCGGAAAGACCAACAAAGGCTGGTCGGTGATTCTGTCCTTCATCGGGCAGATGGTCGCCATCGGCGTTTTTGTGCTGATTCCGCTCATCTATACGGACGTGCTGCCCAAGGCGTCGCTGACGACGTTTCTGACCGCGCCTCCTCCTCCGCCCCCGCCGCCGCCTCCTCCTCCGGCCGCGCCCGTGAAAGTGGTGAAGGTTGCGCCGCGCCAGTTTGACGCCGGCCGGCTCATTGCGCCCAAGGTGATTCCGAAAGATATTGCGGTGATTAAGGAAGAGGATCTTCCTCCGCCTTCGGCCGGCGTGTCCGGCGTGGTGGGCGGCGTGCCCGGTGGCGTGCCTGGCGGCATGGCGGGCGGCGTGATCGGCGGCATCATCGGCGGCATTCCCACAGCGGCGCCTCCGCCGGCGGTGAAAGAGGCTCCCAAACCCAAAGCGCCGGAGCGCATCCGCGTTGGCGGCAATGTGCAGGCCGCGAACCTGATCAAAAAGGTCACGCCGGTTTACCCGCCGCTGGCCAAGCAGGCGCGTATTTCCGGACAGGTGCGGTTCACGGCCATCATCGGCAAGGACGGCACGATTCAGAATCTGCAGCTGGTGAGCGGGCATCCGCTCCTGGTGGCGGCCGCACGAGACGCTGTTTCGCAATGGATTTACAAGCCGACTCTGCTCAATGGCGAGCCGGTGGAAGTCATTACTCAGATTGACGTCAACTTCAGTCTGAGTCAGTAAGCACGGAAGCGGGCGTCTCAAAAACGCCCGCTTTTTAATTTCAACTCGCAGGAGAATAACAATGGTTTTACAGTTGCAAGTCTGGGCTCTCATGCTTCTTCAGGAAGCAGGACAACCCGCCGTTAGCTTCGATCCGCGCGCGATGTGGGGGCAGATGAGCTGGCCCGCCCGTCTCGTCGTCATCACGCTGTTCATCATGTCGGCCTGGTCCATCGGCGTCATGATCGATCGTGTGATCGCGTTCAACGGAGCCAGAAATCAGTCGCGCCAGTTCGCGCCGGCGGTCGCCGGAGCCCTGCGCGAAGGGAAACTCGACGAGGCGATCAAGATCGCCGACCGTTACAGCAAGAGCCACTTGGCCAAGGTCGTTGTTGCCGGTTTGCAGGAGTTCCGCGCCCACCAGTTAAATTCGGATATATCGGGTGAGGAAATCGACGCATCGAAACGGGCTTTGGAGCGCGCCGAGGCGATCGTGCACGCCGAACTGAAGCGCGGCATCTCGAGCCTCGCAACCATCGGCTCTTCGGCTCCGTTCGTCGGACTGTTCGGTACGGTGCTCGGTATTATCAACGCGTTCAAGGGCATTTCGACCGAAAAGTCCACCGGCTTGGGCGCGGTCGCGGGCGGTATTTCGGAAGCCCTCGTCACCACCGCCGTCGGTCTTTTCGTGGCGATCCCGGCCGTCTGGGCGTTCAACTATTTCACCAACCGCGTGGAAGCGTTTGACGTCGAGATGGGCAATTCGAGCTCCGAGCTGATCGACTACTTCCTGAAGCGGACGCAGCGCGCCGGCGCGGGCAAGTAGCCTCACCGTTCTGTTTGCGAGTTGAACCCTCGGACCGCGCCGCTTGGCAAAACCCTCGCGGCGCGACCCGGGCGGGATCCGGGCGAAATGGAGAGCCGCGCGGCCCGATTCCCGTTGTGTGCGCCGGCACTGTGTTGGATTTGAGGAGCCGTTATGAAAAAAATGAAAGCGCCGCCCGTCGTCGCCGACATCAACGTCACCCCTATGGTGGACGTGATGCTGGTGCTGCTGATCATCTTCATGGTGATCACGCCCATGC
>JBBIVT010000096.1:0-2878 GCA_037439565.1 Acidobacteriota bacterium
CCAGCCACGCCGCCCGCGAACGCCATCCCGGCGCGAACGTGATGTATTTCGAAACGGGCCAGGGCAGCGCGCTCTCTTCCAACGCGCATCATGGCATCGATCAGCAAACTTGCGAGGCCCGCGCCTACGCCGTCGCCCGCCGCTACCAGCCTCTGCTGGTGAACACCGTCGTAGGCTTCATCGGACCCGAGTATTTATACGATGGCAAGCAGATCGCGCGCGCAGGCCTGGAAGATCATTTCTGCGGCAAACTGCTGGGCCTGCCGATGGGCGTCGACGTCTGCTACACCAATCACGCCGAGGCCGACCAGGACGACATGGACGCGCTGCTCACGCTGCTGGGCGCGGCTGGGTGTAATTACATCATGGGAGTTCCCGGCGCGGACGACGTCATGCTGCATTATCAAAGCACGTCTTTCCACGACGCGCTCTACCTCCGCGATCTGCTGAAGATGCGCCCCGCGCCGGAATTCGAGTCGTGGTTTGAGCGCATGAGCTCGGCGTCGATCGAGAAGGTGCTGCGACTATGCTAGCCCGCATCTCGTTGGGGCGTGCGGGCAACGGTTTGCCCACGAAAGAGCTGCTCGCCTTCCAACTGGCGCACGCCCGCGCGCGCGACGCGGTGAAGAATCGCCTCGACATCGCATCCTTCGCCGCCTATCGGCCCGTCTACGTCCACTCCGCTGCCCCGGATCGCGAGACATATTTGCGCCGTCCCGATCTGGGCCGAAAGCTCGCGACGCCGCTCGAACGCGGCGATTACGACGCCGTACTGATCCTCGCCGACGGTCTTTCGGCCACAGCCCTGCATCGCCACGCCGGCCCAACGCTCGATGCGCTGCTGCCTTTGCTCGAAGGATGGAGGCTGGCCCCGGTTGTGGTCGCGCAACAGGCGCGCGTCGCGATCTCGGATGAGATTGGAGAATTGCTGGGCGCGAAAATGAGCGTCATTTTAATTGGCGAGCGGCCGGGCTTGAGTTCGCCCGATAGTTTGGGGGCTTATCTGACCTGGTCGCCCAGGGTCGGAAGGAATGACGCGGAGCGGAACTGCGTTTCGAATATTCGCGAAGAAGGTCTCAAGCCCGCCCTCGCCGCCCAGCGCATCGCCATGCTCATGAACGCCGCCCGAGGCCGGCAACTCACTGGCGTGCGCTTGATCCCCTGAACCGGCGTGCGTGAGCATGCGGGCCGCCGCGTTTTGCTAAACTGAAATTTCCCCATGAAAATCGGCGTTGTCGTCTTCCCCGGCAGCAATTGCGATCACGATGCCTGGTACGCCTTCTCCCAGAATCTGGGCCAGCAGGCGGAGTTTCTGTGGCACGATACGCCTTCGGTGGGCCATGTCGACGCCGTGATCCTGCCCGGCGGCTTCTCCTACGGCGACTATCTTCGCTGCGGCGCTATCGCGAAGTTTTCCCCGGTGATGGCCGCGGTGCGCAAGTTCGCGGACGAAGGCGGCCCGGTGCTCGGCATCTGCAACGGATTTCAGATTCTTGTCGAAAGCGGCCTCCTGCCGGGCGCTCTGCTGAAGAATCGCGGCTTGAAATTCGTCTGCCGCGACGTGACGCTGCGCGTGGAGACGAATCGTACGCTCTTCACCGCCTCGGCTAAACCTGGCCAATTGCTGCGGATGCCCGTGGCCCACGGCGACGGCTGCTACTTCGCCGAGGACGCCACGCTCGATCTTCTTGAAAAGGAGGATCGCGTGGTGCTGCGCTACGTGGATAATCCCAACGGGTCGCTGCGGGACATCGCCGGCATCTGCAATCAGGGCCGCAACGTGATGGGCATGATGCCCCATCCGGAGCGGGCTGCCGACGCGCTGCTCGGCTCAGCCGACGGGCGGATCATTCTGGAGTCTCTCGTCCACAGTTTGCAGAATCAACTCAGCCGCCGATGAACGCCGATAAACATACATGAGCGAACTTACCGCGGGCGAACTCGATAAAGTCCGCTCGATTCTAAAGCGCGAACCGACCGAAACCGAGGCCGGGATTTTCACGGTGATGTGGAGCGAGCACTGCTCCTACAAAAGCTCGCGCATCCACCTCAAGAAACTGCCGACGAACAACGCCCGCGTGCTGGTGGGCCCCGGTGAAAACGCCGGCATCATCGACATCGGGAACAATTGGGCCATCGCGTTCAAAATCGAATCGCACAATCATCCCAGCTTCATTGAGCCGTTCCAGGGCGCGGCCACCGGCGTGGGCGGAATTTTGCGCGATATCTTCACCATGGGCGCGCGTCCGGTGGCCGTGATGGATGCGCTGCGCTTCGGGCCTTTGGATGTCCCGCGCAATAAGAGGATTCTCGAAGGCGTCGTCAGCGGCATCTCGCATTACGGCAACTGCTTCGGCGTGCCGACGGTGGGCGGCGAAACGGTCTTCGAACCATGCTACAACGGCAATCCGCTGGTGAACGTGTTCGCGCTCGGCACGTTCAAGCACGATGAAATTTTCTTCGGCCGCGCGACGGGCATCGGCAATCCGGTGATTTACGTCGGCGCGAAGACCGGCCGCGACGGCATCCACGGAGCGTCCATGGCCTCCTCCGAATTTGACGAGGAATCGGCGGCGAAGCGGCCCAACGTGCAGGTGGGCGATCCGTTCATGGAGAAATTGCTGCTGGAAGCGTGCCTGGAAGCCATGAAAACCGGCGCGATCGTCGGCATTCAGGACATGGGCGCCGCGGGCTTGACCTGCTCCACCTGCGAAATGGGCAGCCGCGCGGGCACCGGCGTGGAGATCGACCTGGCGCTCGTTCCGCAGCGGGCCGCCGGCATGACGCCCTACGAGATCATGCTGAGCGAATCGCAGGAGCGCATGCTGATCGTGGCCGATAAAGGCCGCGAAGACGAAGTTTTCGCGGTGTTTAAAAA
>JBBIVT010000096.1:2978-7898 GCA_037439565.1 Acidobacteriota bacterium
GAATGCTGCCGCAACCTGTCCACCGTCGGCGCGCTCCCCGTCGCCGCGACGAACAATCTGAATTTCGGCAATCCTGAACGGCCGGAAATCATGGCGCAACTGGTGGAAACCGTGGAAGGCATGGGCGAAGCCTGCCGCTTCTTCGATACGCCGATCACGGGCGGCAACGTCAGCCTGTATAACGAAACGCTGGGCGAGGCGATCTGGCCCACGCCGGTGATGGGCATCGTCGGGCTGATGAAAACCGCCGCTCCCATGACCATCCCATTCAAAAATGAAGCGCGCACGGTGATTCTGCTGGGCGGATTGGGCTCCGCGGACGAAACGCGCTTCGGCGGCACGCAATACGCCAAGGCCGTCTTGAACGACATGTGGGGACTGCCGCCCGCGCTCGATATGGAATACGAGAAGCGCGTGCAGGAAGCCATCCGGGAGATTGTCACCGCGGGCCACGCCGAATCGGCGCATGATCTGTCCGACGGAGGCCTGGCCGTGGCGCTGGCCGAATGCTGCTCGGGCGGCATCGGCGCGCAAATTGGCCTTTCGAGCGGACTCCGCCCAGAACTCGCTCTGTTCCACGAGGGGCCGTCGAGAATTTTGGTTTCGACCGCTGTGCCGGAAGTGATCGAAAGCGTCGCCAGGAATCACAACGTGGAGGCCTTGAGGATCGGGGTTACAATGAAGGACAGGTTGCGTATCGATCACAATAGCGTTACGCTGGTCGACTGCGCGACGAGCCTGCTGCGCGACGTTCGCGAAAACGCGTTGGAAGAGCAAATTATCCACGTCTGAGATAAAGCCATGTTTGACAAATTCCACGACGAATGCGGCGTTTTCGCCATCTACGGGCACCCGGAAGCGGCGAATCTGGCTTATCTCGGCCTGTACGCGCTGCAGCATCGCGGACAGGAAAGCGCCGGCATCGCCTCCAGCAACGGAAAGGAAATCGTCTGCCACAAGAGCATGGGCCACGTGGCGGACATTTTCACTCCTGAGGTGTTGGGAGGTCTTCCTGGCGAAGCCGCCATCGGTCACACGCGCTACTCCACGGCCGGCGACACGGTTCTGCTGAACGCCCAACCGTTTTCCGTGGCCTGCAATAAAGGCAATATCGCCGTGGCGCACAACGGAAACATCACCAACGCCGGGGAACTGCGCCGGGAGCTGGAGCGCGAAGGGTCCATCTTTCAGGCCTCCAGTGACACCGAAGTGATTCTGCACCTGGTCGCGCGGTCGCGGGAACGGACGCTGGCAGGAGCGCTGCGGGAGGCTCTGCTGCAGCTCGAAGGCGCGTTTTCTTTGGTATTTCTTGCCGGGGACCGCGTGCTGATCGCGCGGGACCCGCACGGGTTCCGTCCTCTGGCGATCGGACAGATGGAGCTTTCCGGCGGCCGGACCTGTTATGTGTTCGCCTCGGAAACCTGCGCGTTCGACCTGATCGACGCGGTGTATCTGGGCGACGTCGAGCCGGGTGAAATGGTGATCGTGGGGCCGGAAGGCATCACCCGGGAGCGCTACGCGCCGGTGCGCGACCACGCGCACTGCGTCTTCGAGCACGTTTATTTCTCGCGGCCGGATTCCATCGTGTTCGGACGCCCTGTCCAGCACTCGCGGGAAATGTTGGGACGGCTTCTCGCCATCGAGAGCGGCGTGGATGCCGACGTCGTTGTGCCAGTGCCGGATTCCGGCGTCGCGGCGGCCATTGGCTACGCGGCCGAGGCCGATATTCCCTTCCGCCAGGCGCTGATCCGCAACCATTACGTGGGCCGGACCTTCATCGAGCCGTCGCAGGCGATCCGGGATTTCGGCGTGAAGCTCAAGCTCAACCCCGTACGGCATCTGCTGGAAGGCAAACGCGTCATCCTGGTGGACGATTCGCTCGTGCGCGGAACAACCAGCCGGAAAATCGTCCGCATGGTGCGCGGAGCGGGCGCGCGCGAAGTGCATCTGCGCATCTCCTGCCCGCCGACCGTTTCGCCCTGTTTTTACGGCGTCGACACCCCCAGCCTGGCGGAGCTGATCGCGGCAAACAACAGCATCGAGGAGATTCGCCGTTTCGTGGAGGCCGATTCGCTTGCCTACCTCTCCTTGGGAGCGCTGCGCGAGGCCGTGGCCGATCATCAACAGAACTTCTGTTATGCCTGTTACACCGGCAATTATCCCACCGAGCTGGTGAACATCGAAGAGCTGATGGGGGCGAAGGAGAGGCGAGGATAGAAAGATAGGTATGCAGGCACTTGCGTCCGGAGCTCTATCCGTTGTCTAATTCCTTTTTGACCACAGCTTCCACCGCGTCGTGCCTGCCCTTCCGCGAAAACCGGTTCTTACAGTGGCTTTGTGTCGCGATGGCCGCTGCATTCCTGATCGCCGCCTATCACCCCGACACCGTTTTTGACTGGGCTTTGGAAAACACCATGGTTTTCCTGTTCATCCCGGCGCTGATCTGGGCCTACGGCAAGCTGCCCCTTTCCGATCTTTCGTACCTGCTGATCTTTATCTATTTGTGCATCCATGAGTTCGGAGCGCACTACAAGTACTCCGATGTGCCGGTCGGCGAATGGTTGAAACCGCTCCTCCATACGCAGCGCAATCATTACGACCGGATTGCCCACTTCTCCTTCGGCCTGCTGCTGAGCTACCCGATGCAGGAAACCTTTATGCGATCGGCCAAGGTGGCCGGTATGTGGCGCTATTACCTGCCAATCGACGCCACTCTTGGCCTGAGCGCCGTCTACGAGATCCTGGAAGGGGGCTCGGCCGCGATTTTGAGTCCCAAGCGGCTGGAGGAGTTCCTGGGCATGCAGGGCGATGTCTGGGATTCGCAGGAAGATATGTTCATGGCCGGTTTAGGCTCTGTCGTAGCGATGATCTGCATCTACCAGATCCGCAAGTACCGCGCCAGGGCGGCCGCCCTGCGTGAGATGGAATTTGCGGGACACGCAAAGAAGTAAAATAGTAGTCCATCCCCATGCCCGCCACTGTCGCGTCCGTTTCCTCGTCGGCGCTTGCCGTCCCTTACTCCCGCATTCGTGAACTGGCGGAAATCGCCATGGGCATGGACGGCGTCTACAAGCTCTATTTCGGCGAATCCAACATTCCCACGCCGGAGTTCATCAAGCGCGCCGCGCAAAAAGCGATGGCCGATGGCTATACGTTTTACACCGAGAACGCCGGCCTGCCTTCACTGCGCAAGACCTTGGCGCAATACTATGCCGATCTGCACGGCGTGGAACTGGACCCGGCTTCGGAGATTACGGTGACCGCTTCGGGCGTGCAGGCGCTCAGCGTGGGGTTGCGCTGCATGGTGGATCCCGGCGACGAGGCGCTCGTGCTGACGCCCAATTGGCCCAACGGCGCGGCCATCATCCAAATGTCGCACGGCGTGGTGAAGGAAATTCCCCAGCCGCTGGTAGGCGGGCGCTATGAGATCGACTTCGACGCGCTGGAGCGGGCCGTCACGCCGCGCACCAAGCTTCTGCTCTACACGTCGCCGTCGAATCCGCTGGGCTGGGTCGCCACCGAACGGGATCAGGAGCGGCTGCTCGAATTCACGCGCCGGCACGGGCTCTGGCTGATGGCCGACGAAGTGTATGAGCGGCTGGTTTACTCCGATCCGCCGAAAAAGACCGTACCGTCGATCCTGAAGAAATGCACGCGCGAGGATGCAGTGGTGGTGGTCCAGTCGTTTTCCAAGGCGTATTGCATGACCGGCTGGCGCGTCGGCTGGCTGGTAGCGAGAAAAGACTTGAGCCGCCGTGCTACACAGCTCAACGAATTTTACATCTCGCACGCGCCGAGTTTCGCGCAGAGGGCGGGCGAAACCGCGCTCGTCTGGGGCGAGGACGGGGTGAAGCAGATGGTGGCGCGCCTCAGGGAAAATCGCGATTTTTGCCTGTCGGCGTTGAAAAAAATGCCCGGCGTCACGACGCCCGCGCCGGAAGGTGCTTTTTACGTGTTTCCGAAGATCGAAGGCGTGACCGATTCATTCGATTTCTGCAAGAAACTGCTCCTGGAGACGCACGTCGGCCTCGCCCCTGGCGTAGCGTTCGGATCGGGCGGCGAAGGTAGCGTGCGGATCTGCTACGCGTCGGAAAAGATGATTCTGGAAGAGGCCATGGCCCGGCTCAAGCTGTTCATGGAGTCGCGCCGGGGGTAATCAGGGGCGGGCATTCAACTCCCGAGTCGCCAGCACCCGGGCAATCTGCCTTTGCAGGAAATCCAGCCGTTCGGCAGAGATGAGAGACAGCATCCAGCGGATGGGCGCTAGATCGATTCCCTCCTCGCTACATTCCGGGTGAGTATCGGGGTGTTCCGCCGGCGCCATGCCTGCATTCTAAGGCCTCGAAATCCAATCCGCCCTCCTCGCTCGTATACCCACACGAGCAACACCCCTAATTAGGAGGAGTACATGAAACTTCGCTTGCAACTCTGCGCCGTTGCCGCCTGTCTGCCGATGTTCGCAGCCAGCCACCGCAACGGTCCGCTGCTACTGGAAGATCAAACCGCCAACCTCAATGACTTCTATCTGTTCCGAAGCTATGAGCAAGGCAAGTCGAACAATCTTGTGATGAGCATGAGCGTTCAGGGCTTCCAGAACCCCGACCAGGGGCCGAGCTACTACAAGTTCTCGGACAGCGTCGTGTATCGATTCAACATCAACAACCAGCGGGGCCTCGACGGCGCTGCCGATATGGAAATCGACTTCGTCTTCCACACCCAGCTTCGCAACAACAACACGTTCCTCAGCTATCTGGGGCCGATTACGTCCATCGATAGCACGGGAATTCTGCTGTACCAAACCTACACCATCATTATCCGCAACCTGGACACCGGCGCGAACCAGATCTTCACGACGGATGCCAACGGCCACGCGCTCTCCGTGGCGCCGCCGAATCAGGGCCCCAAGGCGACTCCGATGTA
>JBBIVT010000096.1:7998-13623 GCA_037439565.1 Acidobacteriota bacterium
TGTTTGACCAGCAGTTCGCCCAGTTCATCGCCGACCCGTTCTTCGCATCGGGCATTTTGAACGGCGTCTATGGGCTGAAGGTGCCGCCCGCGCCGCGCACCGACCTGCTGGGCGTGTTCGTGCCGGACATCACGCGCATTGACCTGACCATTCCGCCCACGCCTCTGGCCAGCCAGAATCGCCTGGGGCCGCTGGGCGGGGATAACGCGGGATGGCCCTTCGGCGGCCGCCGGCCCAATGACGATGTTGTCGACATTGGACTGCGGGCGCTCGCCGGCGTGCTGGTGCCCGGCTACACCAACGCTCCTCCGCTGGGCGACGGCGTCAATCAGAACGACGTGCCTACGCAGGCCGTGTTCCCCTTCCATGCTCCTCCGCACGCCGGCTATTTGCATAGCCAGCAGAACGGAACCAACGGCCGAGGGACCGTCACTGGTCAATAATCCGCCATGCGACACACGAATCGCCTCCTTGTGTTCGTGTTCGCCGCCGCCGTATCTGCCTTCGCGCAGAGCGGCGGCGCGGCGGATGCCTCCGGCTCCGCGTTGGCCGGACGTGTCCTTGCCGAACAGGCCTCGCGCATGAAGACCGACGAGCGCATCGCGATGTACGGCTCGATGATCCAGGCCAGACCTGAGAATCTTCACTATCAGAATCTGCTCGCCGGAGCCTATATCCAAAAAATGCGCGAGACCACTGATTTCAGCTACCTCGACCGCGCCGCGCAGATCGTGGGCAGCGTGATTTCGGCCGACAGCTCGAATTATGAGGCGCTGCGGCTGCGCAGCGAAGTCGAGCTGGAGCGGCATCACTTCAAGCTGGTGGCCGGATATTCGCGCCAGTTGATGAACATTTCGCCGGACGATCCCTGGAATTGGGGCACGCTGGGCGACGCATTGGTGGAGATGGGCGATTACAACGGCGCGGCCGAAGCGTATCAAAAAATGGTCACGTTGCGCCCGGATCTGGCCAGCTACAATCGCGCGGCGTGGTTCCGCTTCCTGTCGGGGGACATGGCGGGCGCGATCGACATTATGCAGAAGGCCATCGCCGCCGGCAATCCGAGGTCGGAAAACACGGCCTGGTGCCTGGTGGAACTGGGCCATCTGTACATCAAGAACGGCCAGTACGAGGAAGCGGAGAAAGCCTATGAGGCGTCCACTCGCGTGTTCCCCGGCTACCATCCCGGATACGCCGGCATGGGCCGCGCGCAGGCCGCGCAGGGAAAATACAAGGCCGCGATCGCGAGTTACGAAAAGGCGCAGGCCGCGACGCCCCTGCCGGATTATGCCGCCGCGCTCTACGATCTATACACGATTCAGAAAGACGCGGCCAACGCGCGCAAGCAGAGGGACATGATCGACGTCATCGACAACATCAACAGGAGCACGGGCGAGACCACCAATCGCAACGTAGCGCTGATTTTCGCCGATCACGATTGGCATCTGGACCGCGCGCTGCAACTGGCGACGGCCGAACTGGACGTCCGCGGGGATATTTATACCTACGACGCGCTCGCGTGGGCGCTCTATAAAAACGGGAAGTTCGCCGAAGCGCAGGACGCGATGGCGAAGGCTCTAAAAATGGAAACGCCGGAGCCAACGTTTTACTATCATGCCGGGCAGATCGCTCTGGCCAATGGAAACACCAGACTAGCCGGGGAATATAGGAAACACTATGCAAATCGTTTTGTCACTGTCACTATTAGCTCGCATGATGGATCCGGGCTTGACCGTCGCGCAGCGAAATAATGCGTGTTTTGAGCTGCGCGGCAACACCGGTCCGCAGGTGATCGCCGCCATGCGCAAGGCGCTGGAACAGACGGCCGTGCGCGCCTGCGCGGGAGCCAATCTGCGCAAGGCCGGCGCGGTGGATCTATTGAAGGATGCGCTGGCGGATCCGAATTTCCAGGTTCGCGCATTAGCGGCGCGCGAGCTGGGCGGATTTGAAAGGCCGGATCTGCTGCCTCTGCTGGCCGCCGCCGCGCGCGATCCGCAGTTGTTGGTGGGGATCAACGCGATTGAGGGGCTGGCCAATTATCGCGATCCGGCGGTGCTCCCGTACCTGCTCGATTTGGCGAAGGATGGAGGATTGGTGGGCACCGCTGCGCTGAATCGCGCCCAGGCGTTTGACGACCCGCGCGTGCTGGCCGCGGCCCGCGTGCTGCTGGGGCATCACGATGTGTCGGACAAGCTGGCGGCGATGCGGGTGATCGGCGCGATGGGAGACGCGACGGATCTGCCGGCGCTCAAGGAAATTCAGCAGAAGGAAACTGAGTCCGTGTCGGCATCCGGCAGAGGGTTTGGGTTGATTCCGGCGATCAGCTTATCGCGCGCGGCGCAGACGGCGATGGAGAGGATTGAGGAACGGAATGGCTCGCGGGCGGCGCGCTGAATACCCGGTACGTGGCGCTCGCGGCTCCTGCCGAACACCCCGCGCCTGCCGGCCAGGTTGCGAGGTAGACTATCTCCTAGATCCCGCATCTTGATTTCGGAGGAAGTGATACAGTGCGCGACAAACTAGTGTTCCCGCTGTTTGCGATTGCGATTGCATCCGGCCAGACCATCACAAATTTCGCCGGGAACGGAACAGCCGGCTTCTCGGGAGACAACGGACAAGCCGCCCAGGCGGAGGTCAATCGCGTGGTGGGGCTTGCCGCGGACTCGGCGGGCAACATCTACCTGGCCGACCAAAACAACAACGCTGTGCGCAAGGTTAGTACGAGCGGGATCATCACCACCTTCGCGGGAACAACGGCGGCCGGCTATAGCGGGGATAATGGGCCGGCGACGCAGGCGACCCTCAGCGGACCCACCGGCGTGTGCGTTGCGCCTTCCGGCGACGTCTACATCAACGACCTGTCGAACCGGCGCGTGCGCAAAGTAGCGGCTGGCTCGGGAATCATCACAACGGTGACAGGTACCGGAGCGGCAGTGAGCACTGGAGACGGCGGTCCGGCCGCCTCCGCCAGCCTGATCCTTCCCATCCGCTGCGCTGTCGATCAGAACAACAACCTATTCATCGTGGACCAGGGCGCGCACGTCATTCGCAAAGTGACTACCAGCGGCATCATCACCACCATCGCGGGCGTCAATAATCTGGCCGGATTTACCGGCGACGGAGGACTGGCGATCAACGCGGAGATGAACAACCCGACCGCGGCCAGCTTCGATGCGGCCGGGAACCTCTATGTGACCGACCAGTCGAACCAGCGGATCAGGAAAATTGATGCCAGCGGGAATATCACGACCGTCGCCGGGAATGGACGCAACGCGTTTGCGGGCGATGGGGGCTCTGCGCTCCAGGCCAGCCTGAACTATCCCGGCGAAACCGTTGTGGATTCCGCCGGCTCGCTCTTTATTGTAGATACGGTGAATGAGGCAATCCGCAAGGTGAGCGGAGGCAACATCTCCACGGTGGCCGGAATTCCTGGAACGCAAGGCAATTCGGGCGATGGAGGTCCTCCGCTGCAGGCCGAATTCGGCCAGCCGTTCGCCATGACGATGGACCTTGGGGGCAATCTGTACGTGGCGGATATCAACTATAACCGGGTCAGAAAGATTTCGGGCGTCGCGGCGGGGAACGGACCTTCCATCACGATCTCCAGCGCGGGAGCGGGTATTACCAATGCGGCCAGCTTCCAGCCCGGAATCGCGCCAGGCGGCATTCTGACAATCTTCGGCTCGAATCTTGGCGCGGCGCCCGGACAGACGCTCATCGCGCCGGGATCGCCCTGGCCGCAGCAACTCGGCGGCACGAGTGTGACCATCAACGGTGTAACCGCGCCGGTGTACTACGTCCTGAATCAGAACGGCAAGGAGCAGTTGAGCGTGCAGGCGCCCTGGTCGATTTCGGGCGTGAATTCCGCGCCGGTCGTCGTGACCACTTCGGCTGGCTCCTCTGCCGCGGTGACCGTGCCCGTATTGGGCGCGCAACCTGGAATATTCATCCTGGACGCCGCGTCGAGCGGTGCAACCCACGCCACCACCGGCGCGATCGTCACCGCATCGAATCCGGCGGCGCGGGGAGAATATATTGTTCTGTACATGACCGGGCTGGGTCCGGTGTCGAATCAGCCAGCCAGCGGCGTCGCCGCTTCATCCACCACCTTATCGCCCACGCTGCTTACCCCAACGGTCCAGATTGGCGGCTTTAACGCGACCGTGCCATTTTCGGGTTTGACGCCCGGTTTTATCGGGCTCTATCAGATCAACGCGCAGGTGCCCTCGGCGGTCGCATCCGGGCTGTTGGACGTCACGGTCCAGGCAAACTCGGTGACCAGCAATACGGCGAAGCTCGCGGTGCAGTAGACAAAGGGACGGTTATGCACCTTGTGGGCTCCTCGCGGAGGAGCCTCCGAACAGGGAGTGTAGCGGGGAATTAACGGCTATTGCGGCCAGCCGCCGCGGCCCTGGGGCATTTGGACGCCGGTCTTCGCCTTCGGCTTTACCGCCCCGAAGAAGAGAGTCACATCGACCGTCTTGGTCTTCTCGTCGATCTTTTTTTCCGCTCGTGTTTCGCCCAGATTCTCAAACACTCCGTCGTCGCGGAGCTGCTTCAAGAATTGGTCGGGATAGTCGGGGTTAAAGGGAGCGCCCAGCGCCATTGTCCACGCCTTTCGGATTTGCGGCTCCGTGAGAAGGTCGAGCCCCTGGATGGTCAGCTTGCCAAAGTGATACTGGGGGCCCGCGTTCACAGTAATGACCGCGTCCACGGTGTGGTCCTGCTCATGAATGGTCCGGTCGGTTTTCGCCGTTACCAGCAGATAACCGTTCGCTTTCAGCTTGTCGGCGATGCGGTTTGCGCCGGAGCGCACTTCGTCGAGATTGGCGATGTCGCCTTTGCGCCACTTGCCGATGGATTTCAGTCCTTCGGCTTCAGCCGCTGGCACACCGGCGACCGTGACTGTGCCGAGATTGTAGGATTCGCCCTCACTCACGGTGACGGTCACCGAAACGCCGTCGATTCTCGCGGCCTTCTCCACGGTGATTTTCGGGAACGTCACGCCGACCCGGCCCCGCGTTTCGTAGAGGGACCGGATGCTGGCGTCGAGCAGCTCATGAATGGTGGCGTCGCTATAGGGCACGCCCACGGCCACCGGCGCGAAAGCGTTCACCAGCGCCGCGGTGGGCAGCACCTCATTCCCCAGAAAATGCACTTCGGCGATGTTAGCGCGCGCGCCGGGCGGACGAAACACGATCTCCGGATGGTTCGGCACGTCCGAAATCAGCCTTCCGGTGACTTCGACTCTGCCGCCCAGGAACTCCTGAATCGCGGCGGCGTAGCGGGTGATGACTTCCTTCGTAGCCGGGATGCGGTCGTCCAGAATCAGTTCCTGCTTGCGCAGCATCTCCCGCAAGGCCTGGTCGGACGCGGGGAGATCCTCAAAGCGGTACGGGAACCAGTATTCCACCTCAATCACCCGCAGCAGGCCGTCCACGCCCTTGGCGTCGGCGCTGGGCTTGAACTCGTAGGCCACGCTTTGGAAGGCCCCGGTGGCCAGCAAACGGTTGCGGGCCTGATCGAAATCCGTGCGGATGACCGGCGCGCCGATCTTCAGCGCGGCAACGGAGAGGATCTTTTCGGCGGTCAGCTTCTTGTTACCCTCGACGCGCAGGGATTCCA
>JBBIVT010000096.1:13723-16918 GCA_037439565.1 Acidobacteriota bacterium
GTCTTATTCACTTCGTAGATCACGTCGCCGGGTTCCAGCATTGAGCCGGGCGAGTCCGAGGCGCGCGCCGCCACTACTAGACCGTAGTCGTGGCGCAACTCGGGCAGCATGTCAGACAGCTTTTCCGTGATCTCAATTGCCAGAATCCCGAGGCGGCGGACGAGATTCTTTTCCGGATTCACCATGTCGGCGAAGCGCTGCGGATCGTCGTCGCGCTCAATCACGGGGATGCTGAAACTCAGCGTCTTGCCGTCGCGCTTCACGGTTACATCGACGATGGCGGAAAGAGGCGCCTGGTAAAGAATATTATTCAGCTCGCGGGCGTCGTCCAAGTCCTTGCCGCCCAAGGTGAGGATCACGTCGCCCGGCTTCATCCCGGCCTTATCCGCCGGACCATCCGGGGTGACGTCAGCGGCGATGACGCCGAAATCCTCCGCCAGTGACAAGCCTTTGGCCAACGATGGGGTGATGGTCTGCGCCACAATCCCAATCTGGCCGCGATGCACGTGGCCGTCCTTCATGATCTGGTCAAAGCTGGATCGCGCCACGTTGCTGGGCACCGCAAAGCCGATTCCCTCACTGCCGCCGGATTGGGACAGGATGAAGGTGTTGATTCCCACCACGCGGCCTTGCGAGTCGATCAGAGGGCCTCCGCTGTTGCCGGGATTAATCGGCGCATCGGTCTGGACGTAGGTCATCGGATCGTCCGGCTTCAACAGGCGCGCGGTGGAACTGACGATGCCCATGCTCACCGAGCCCTCAAGGCCCAGTGGATTTCCCAGCGCGAGCACCAGTTGCCCCTGACGCAGCTTGCTCGAATCGCCCAGGATCAGCACTGGAAGGCCGGTTTTTTCGATCTTGATCACCGCCAGGTCGGCTTCACGATCCACGCCGATCAATTTGGCGGGCACCGCCGCTTCCGACAAGCGCCCGCGGCTGGGATTGTGCAGCTTTACTTCAATCTTCATGGCGTTTCGGATGACGTGGTTGTTGGTGAGAATCAAACCGTCCTGAGAAAGAATCACGCCGGAGCCGGTGGAAAGTTGCTTGGAAATCAGGCTGGAGGCGCTGGTGCCTTCTGCCTCCTCCGCCGCGGCGTAGGTGGTGGAGAAGATCTGCACCACCGAGGGCCGGACCCGTTCAACCAGCGATTCAAGGGAGGCGCTCAGCTCACCCAGCGAGGCGGCGCTCCGTGTTTGCGGGAACGCGGGCGCGCAGACAAGAATCAGCGGAAGGAGCAAATTGTGGAAGCGCATCTACCTTCATCCTGGCACAGAGTCCTCCCGTAGGGATTAACCGCGCTTCTGCCTCAGGAACCCGGCGCTCACGCACACCAGCATGACGCCCCAGAATATCCAGAACGCCGGCGACGAACGATCCTGAAAATTCAGCCGCTCCGGCTGCGCCGCCGAATTGAGGCCCCAGTCGGCCAGCAGCTTTACGCCGATCGTCAGCACCAGCAAATAGGCAGAGATTTCCAAGCGCGGGAAGCGGTCCAGCAGCTTGATGAACCCAGCCGCCGCCACGCGTATCAGCATCACGCCGAGCATGCCTCCGGTGACCACCACCCACAGCTTCGGATGCGGACCCACGGTTCCCGGAGGAGCGCTCCCCACCAGGGCGATCGCGGCCAGAATGGAATCGACCGCAAAGGCGATGTCCGTCAGCTCAATGCGCGCCACGGTGGACCAGAATCCAGGAACCGCAGGTCCGTCAGGAACGTCCCCATCGTCCTCGAGCGCTTTCCATTCCTCGTTTCCCTGGTGTTTTTCAAGGAAATACTGCACCGAGATCCAAACCAGGTACGCTCCGCCGGCCAGCTTTACGATTCGCCAGTGCAGCAGATACGCGGCCGAGCCGATGGCGATGAACCGGAATGCGAATGCACCCACCAATCCATAGGTGAGCGCTTTGCCGCGCAGCGCTTTCGGCAGCTTGCGGGCCAGCAGCGCCAGCACCAGCGCGTTGTCGATGGAAAGAAGGCCTTCGAGCAGCACCAGTAGCGCAATGACGCCGAGATCCTGGGGGCTGTAGGTCTGGCCGAACACTAGTTGGCGCTGGGCGCGTAATAGCCGTGCCGGGCGCGCACCACCAGGTCCTTCCGCTTCTTCACCACCACCTTTACCGCGTGATAGAGTCCGTCTGTCTTGAACGGCTCCGGACGAAACAGAACGGCGTACTGGTGGCGCAGCTCATTGGCGATGTTTTCGAAATCCTGCGCCATGTCCTGCGCCTTGAAGGGGAAAAACGCCAGGCCTCCGGTTTCCTGCGCGAAGAACTTCAACACTTTGTCGCCGTCGCTCTCGATGCCGGAGCGATTGGTGGAGATGGCGTAAATCACCACGTCGCTCTTATGGGCCATTTCAAGGGCCTGTTCGCGCGTCCAGCGGCTCTGGTTGTCGTCGCCGTCGCTCAGAATCACCATTGCGCGGCGGTATTTTTCGAGCGGCTGATCCTGCGTCAACTTATCGCGGCAGGCGAAGAAAATCGCGTCGTACAGAGCGGTGCCTCCGCCGGGACGAAGGCCGCGGATCGCGCTGCCCAGTTTTTCGGTGTCGTCGCTCAGGTCCGCCACCAGTTCCGCGCTCATATCGAAGCTCACCACGGCGGCCTTATCCTGGCGGGGACGGATCACGGTGTTGATGAAATCCGTGGCGGCATCCTGCTGGAATTTGAAGCGTTCGCGAATACTGTTGCTGGTGTCGATCAGGATGGCGAGGCGCAGGGGCAGGTTACTCTCCGAGGTGAATTGAACGATCGTCTGCGGCTTCTTGTTCTCGACGATCTCGAAGTCGTCCTGCGTCAAATCGTTGACAAAGCGGCCTTTCTTGTCGGACACGGTAAACAGCAGGTTGACGCGCGTGACGTCCACCACGATGCGCGCCGGTTCTTGCGCCAGAAGCGTCAAGGTCATCGCGAGAACTGCGGCGGCTTTTTTCATGCGAGCGTGTTACCTAAGATTATAGGAGCTTTTCGAGCCAGTGCCGAAATTCGTCCGGCAGCGCCCCGCAAAAGTGCATCCGGAGAGTTGCGAGGTTTGGAGCGGTTCTCCCGGTTCCGGCGCGGGCGGTCCGCTAGTGTCCTGAGTCCGAAATTCGCCCAGAGTTTCAGCTCCATCCGTCAGGGTGGGGCTCGTTCGAGGACACGAGTTAGCCCCAAGCTCACGCATGGGGCTGGCGTCCGACCGCAGACAGC
>JBBIVT010000097.1:0-14645 GCA_037439565.1 Acidobacteriota bacterium
GAAAATGCGTCCCCTATTGCCGGGAGGAAGTGCGCGCGGACGTCGCGGCGCTCGTAAATAGCCCGGTAGAGGCCACGCTTCTCCTTGGAGGAAAATTGTGTCATTGTGACTAGTTTATGCGGTATGCGCTGAGGACCTTGCTGAGAAGCCCGGGATTCGCCGCGGCGGCGGTGTTGACGCTGGGGCTGGGAATTGGCGCGAATACGGCGATCTTCAGCGCAGTGGATGCGGCTCTGCTGCGGCCGCTGCCGTTCGCGCATGCCGAGAAGCTGGTGCAGATCTGGGAGACGCATCCCAGTTTTCCGCATCTGGCCGTGGTATTTCCCGATTATCTGGACTGGCGGGCGCAGTCGAAGTCCTTCGAACAGGTGGCGGCTTGGGGTTATCAGAGCTTTCAGATCACGGGCGTGGGCGATGCCGAGCGAGTGGATGGCAGCATCGTCTCGGATAATTTTCTTTCGACGATCGGGGTGACGCCGGCGCTGGGGCGAGGGTTCGTCGAGGGCGAGACGCAGGCGGTGTTGCTGGGCGATGCGCTGTGGCGGCGAAAATTTAAAGGCGATCCGGCCATTGTGGGACGCAGCATCCGGATGAACGGCGAAAGCTTTCTGGTGGCGGGAATCCTGCCGGGTCCGCAGATTCTTCCCAAGGACGTGGAACTGCTGACGCCGTTTGGAACGGGAATTTCGAATTTCGACCGGACGAACCGGACACATCACGTCGTGAGGGTGGTGGGGAGATTGAAGGCGGGCGTCACGCTCGAACAGGCGTCGACGGAAATTCGCGGAATTTCAACGCGGCTGGAGCACGAATATCCGGCGACCAACAAGACGATCCATGCGGCGCTGGTGCCGATGACGACGGAGATTGAGGGCGACTCGCGGACTCCGCTGCTGGTGTTGTTCGCCGTGGTGGGACTGGTGCTGCTGATCGCGACGGCGAACGTCGCCAATTTATTGCTGGCGAGGGCGGCGGGGCGCAGGAAAGAGATCGCGATCCGGATCGCGCTGGGCGCGGGGCGCTGGCAACTGGTGCGGCAGTTGTTGACCGAGAGCCTGCTGCTGGCGGGCGCGGGCGGCATGGTTGGCGTGTTGATGGCCGCGGCGGCGACGCCTTGGTTGCGGGTGTTGGCGGAGGGAAGGATTGTTCGGGCTTCGCAGATCGCGGTAGATGGACGGGTGTTGCTATTTGCGCTGAGCGCCGCGATGGTGGCTGGAATTTTATTTGGGCTGGTTCTAGCGCTGGCAGCCACACGCGCGGATCAGAACGCGGATTTGCGATCGGGAGGAAGAGGTTCGGCGGGGAATCTGCATCGGGGGCTGAGGGCGGCGCTGGTATCCGGGCAAGTAGCGCTAGCGATGCTGGTACTGGTGGGCGCTGCTTTGCTGACGCGGAGTTTAGCGAGGCTGACGGGGGTCGACCCGGGATTTCGCGTGGAGCATTTGCTGACGGCTCGGGTGGCGCTGCCGGAAAGTTACAAAACCCCTGAGCAGATCCTCGGTTTCTACCGGCAACTATTTGCGCGGATGGCGGCGGCGCCGGGAGTGAAGGGCGTAGCGGGGAGCGATGCGACTCCGCTATCGGAGCAATACGGCAGCACTCGCTTTGCGGTGGATGGCGAACCGACGCCGGAGGCGGGGCGATTTCCGGTGGCGGACGCTACGGGAGGATCGCCCAACTACTTCGAGTTAATGGGCGTGCCGGTCGTGGCCGGGCGAGCGTTCACGGAACACGATGTCAGGACCGACGACGGAGCGCCGGTGATCGTGAACGAGACGCTGGCCCGGCAGTTTTACCACGGGAAGGCGGTGGGACGGAACCTGATTTTAGACGTGCTGGCGCCGAAGACTTCGCCTCATCCGATCGTTGGTGTGGTGGCGGACACTCGGGAGCAGGCGATGGACAAGCCGGCAGTGGCGACCATGTATTTTGCAAGTTACGCGGGTTACGGACGCTCCGAAGTAGTGCTGATCCGTACGGCGGGAGATCCGATGGCGTTGGCGGGAGTATTGCGGCACGAGGTGGCTGCACTCAACCCGCAAGCGCCGGTGAGCGAAGTACGGACGATGGAACAGATCGTCGACAAATCGCTGGCGGGGCGGAGATTTTCGGTCCTGCTGATCTCGATGTTCGGTGCCCTGGCGCTGGCGCTGGCGGCGGTGGGATTGTACGGCGTTGTGTCGTATTCGGTGACGCAGAGGAATCGCGAGATGGGATTGCGGATGGCGCTGGGCGCTCAGCAAAGCGCGGTGCTGCGGATGGTGATCGGGGAAGCGATGAAGTTGACGCTGGCGGGAGCGGCGGTGGGCGCGGTGGCCGCGGGGTTCGCCGGAAAGGCGATCGCTAGCCAGTTATATGGACTGCGCGCGGGCGATCCGGCATCGTTCGCCTGGGCGGCGGCAATGTTGCTCGCCGTGGCCATGATCGGCGCGTGGATTCCGGCGAGGAGAGCCATGCGGGTGGACCCAGTGGTCGCGTTGCGAGAGGAGTAGTTCTGGTCCGCAGAATTTGCATTGTCAACGAAAACTGCGCTTTCAACTTCGCGAGCGGCGAAAACAGCAAAATTCGGCCCGGCGGGTGTCCCCAAATCGCGATTTTCGAGGGTGCTGCGGCGTCGCGTTAGGCACTCAGGACGGCTGGTTTCAGTCTTTCGGTTGCTTTCGTTTGTTCCCAGGTGTTCCATTCTTCCACCAGTTTGCCGTCCACAATGCGTGCGATGTTGATACCCAGTAGCGTAACGGGTTCCCCGGTCTCTCGTATCTGGACATTGGCGGTCATACGGGTAACGACTTTCTCGCCGTCGACCAACTGATCCTCAATGTGAAAGGAGTCCTTGGTATAGATAAAAAGGTTGTGGAAGTACAAGATGCTTTGACGGAGCCCCTCCAGATCGCGGTCACCCGCTGAGGGGTGCCCGACATAATTGGGCGCAACGACTTGATCCAGCGCCGAAACGTCTCCGGCGGCATATAGATCCACTAGCTTTCGAAAGACCGCTTTCCTCGACTCCGGAGAATCTTGCTTCGGTGCGTTGTTCATGGCGATATCGTTTCACATTACAAGATCTTGCCTCCGAGCCGAGGTGCCGAAAAGGACGACTTGAAATGAGCACTTCATCCTTTGGTCGAGAGGGACAGAGCGCTCCGTCCTTTTGGGAAGTTTGGTGTCCGGGATCGCAAAGTTCACGCTTGACATTGTCGGAACCATCCACTACCGTATGGTTGTGGATAAATTAGGTACAACATTTGCTGCATTGTCTGATCCAACCCGGCGGGGAATGATCGAACGGCTGTCCCATGGTCCTGCCTCCGTGCATGGATTGACGGAACCGTTTGCACTCTCGCAGCAGATGATTTCAAAACATATCGCCTACCTGGTGCGGGCGCGGATTGTGGTCAAGGCGAAGCGTGGACGAGAGAGTGTATGCACGCTTCGGCCAGAGGCAATAAAGACCGTCAGCGACTGGGCGGCTTATTACCGCCGATTCTGGGAAGAGAGTTTCGACAAGCTGGACGTGGTTGTGAATCAAATGAAAAATGCGGAGGTGAGGGATGACAAAAAACACGGCTAACGCGACAGAGCGGATGGTTGTCACAAGAGTTTTCGATGCTCCACGCGAACTGGTTTGGAAGGCCTGGACAGACCCGAAATATATGATGCAGTGGTGGGGTCCGAAGGGTTTTACCGCGCCTTTTTGCCGGATAGATTTTCGCGTGGGAGGAAAATTTCTCTGCTGCATGAGAGCGCCGGATGGCCAGGAGTTCTGGAATGCCGGT
Organism: Acidobacteriota bacterium; assembly: GCA_037439565.1. Classification (GTDB taxonomy): domain Bacteria; phylum Acidobacteriota; class Terriglobia; order Bryobacterales; family Bryobacteraceae; genus Palsa-187. The sequence continues at coordinate 3,777 of JBBIVT010000097.1, forward strand.
GAGTACCACGAGATTGTTCCGCACGAGAAGATCGTTTCCTCCATGTACTTTTCCGACCCGGAGGGAAACAAGGTTGAGCCCGCGCAATATGGAATCGAACATGAGGCCATTAAAGGCGCGCACGATGTGATTACCTTTGAGGATCTTGGAAACGGCCAGACGAAACTCACCTTCATTGGAAATGAACCGATGGAGAGCGCAAAAAATAGCGGGCAACTGGAGGGCTGGAACCAGATCCTCGACAAAGTTGCCGCAGTTGTTGCGGGGCTCGCGCAGGCGAAATAAGAAGCTTGGCGATCGCCAAGGGCGAGATGCTGGACGCGAAGCCGCGGGTGGGAGCGTGGCTTCGCCGTCCCTTTTCGGCGCCGAGGATTTAGCGCCATCCCTCCCGAACGAGAACTTTGAAATTTTCCCGTTTGTCATTCACGACGCGGAATGCTTCCACCTTGATTTTTTGAAATTTTTTCGAATTCCGCGCGGGTGGATCGTAGGCCAGACGATACTGTGTCGCGACGCTCTGCATGATCCCCTGCATCACGTCCGGAAACGCGTTGAAGTGATTCGGGAACCACGCGAAACCGCCGCTTTTTTTGGCAAGCATTTGCAGGAAGGCCTGTGCCTGCATGAGCCTCATGCGGGCAGACGCGTCCAGGTACGGGTCATAACTGCCGCGGAACAGCGAACCCAGTCCCGCAGCGAAGATGGTGATATTCTCCGATTCAGCCTTCTCCCTCACTTGATCCAGACTGCGTTCGCTGAATGTGTCCAGCCCGCAACCGACGAAGACGAGGATGCGCCTTCCCGGCAATCTGCCCATCTTGTCGAGCATGTCGTAAACGGCATCGTAGGTATCGATTTCATTCCACGTTGGCAGGCCGAGTTGTGAGTATGCCGCGGTGATCTCGCCGATCTGTTTGGTGAAATCGGTATGGATTTCCAGTTCGTGCGAGAACGTCGCCAACGCGTACCAATGGCCTTCCGGAGCATGCTTCAGAAACCCCTGCATGGAAGCGTTGAGATCGTCCAGGAAATATCCGGACGAGGCGCTGTATTCCACCAGCAGTGCAATCGAGGCCGGCTCCTCGGGCTTCTCCAACCGAAATGGCTGTGGCTTGCCATCGAGATACAGCCGGAAGTTGCCTTGTGTCAGTCCGGTGACCAGACCTTTGTCCGTCTCTACATTGAGGTACAGAGATACCGGTTCCGCCGGGGGCTGGATTGGATTTCGGCCAAGGGCCGCCACGAGCGTGACGGCCGTCACCAGCGCTACTTTCCAGGTTCTTTGGCGGATGTGATTTGTGGTGTCGAACATATCGTCTCAATCGGCTTATCGGCTTCGTACAAAAGTTTGGACGGCGCCGGGCAGTTCTGCTCCGGTGCAATGAGGCTGGGCCGCTGTTTCGACTCCTCCTCAGCCTTCGCGCTGACCTTGGTCAACGCCTGCTTCATGGCCGCGAACTCGGTGGTATTCACAATTCCGGTGGCCTGCTGCGGCAAGTACATGATTTCCCGCTCTGAATCCACCATGCGTTGATAGAAGGGTGGGTGCGAGCGGAACCAACTCACGCCATTGACATAACCCTCCTTGGTGGCCATCTTGTCGAAAAAGCGGATGAATCCGCTGGTGTCGTATCCGGCCTTCCAGGCGTACTGAATTCCCAGTTGATCGGCTTGTTGCTCGAAATCGCGGCTCACACCGAGCAATGTCAGATTCAGCGTGAGCCCCAGCCCATAGAAGCCGTATTGGATGGCATAGTAGGTCCCGATCCCAGCGACGCCGCCGGTAAGAACGACCGCGGCGATTTGGGCAGCCTGGTAAATGATCGACGCGATCGTCGCTTTTGTCATGAGCTTGTGACCGTGACGGGCGACGACATGGGACATTTCATGCGAGATTACGCCGGCAAGTTGAGACTCATCGTCGACTGCTTCCAGTAGCCCCCGCTCCACGAAGACGAGGCCGCCGGGAAACGCGAAGGCGTTGATCTCCCTGGAATTCAGCACGGTGACCTGCAAAGGAACCTGCAGATCCGAATTGGCAGCGAGTTTCTGGGCCAAGCGCTTCACATAGCCGACAACTGCCTCGTCCTCGACCTCTTTGGGCATCAGCCCGGATATTTTCAGATCCTTAATCGCCTCCTGGCCGACCTTGATGTCATCCTTTTGATCCTTTTCGATTTCGCGAAAACCGATATCCTCGACGTCCGCCCAGCGGCGGGCCTTGTAGGTGCCGTCGGCGATGCCCGAGCGAATTTGTTTGAGCTCTGCCGGCCATTTCTGGATAAGCTCGAGCTTCGCCTGCTTGTTGTCGTAAGCCACCGGAATGGCGTTTTGCGAGATCACGTCGGCCTGACCCCGCAAGGCGCGCGCGTCCTGAATCCGGCAATGAAGATTGTGGCGTTCCTCTGTGGTAATGCCGGATTTCTTCAAGGCCTTCTGCGCGTCATCCACCCGTCGCTGAGATTCGCTTGAAACGTTCTCAAAGCGTCCGACGCAGTAGTCCTGGGCCTGCTTCAGGTACTCCTGCATTTTCGTGATCTGGGCGGCACTGTATTCGAGTTGAGAAGCCGTCTCAAACAACGTCAGATACGATTTCTTCAGCTCCTCGCTGAGAGGCTCGAAGACCTGGGATGGAGGCCGAATTTCGGGCAAGGCAACGCGATGTCCGCCGCAACCAACCAGGCTGCCAATCATCAATTCGGAACACAACAAAGCAAGCAATCCGCGTAGGTCAAGCTTAGGCATCGGACGTTCTCCCTCTTCTTGTTTCTTGCACGGCTCAACCGGATAGCCCGAAGAGTCTATGGACTACATTTGAAGCGAGCAATCGATGTACCACCCGATGACCGTCGCGTAAGACGATATCCACTATTGGGCTACCGAGGTTTGCAGAACAATTCGACCAGCGGCCCGGCGCATTTTTGTGCAAATTTTTTGACGCCGCCGGGGTCGCCGGCTGACTCCAAACGTCTTTGGCGGCCGCATCTGGTGGAGGGGCCGGGCGCAGCCGCGCGGCCCATTTACGTCCATCGAAACCGGCTGGAACCCCTTTTCGTCTAAGATAGAACGAGGGTCTAAGTTAAATGGAAAGAGTGGCATGAACGGTAGAAGTGTAGTCTTTTTTCTTGGGATGTTTTCCGCGCTCAGCGCGAGCGCGCAAGTGGTGATCGGCTATGGGGCTGTCGGCGGAACGGTGCGGGATTATACCGGTTCCGGCATCCCCGATACGAACGTCATTTTGACGAACGACAAGACCGGGTTCAAGCGCACGCTGAACACGACCGACGACGGCATCTTTTATGCTCCGGCGATCCCCCCTGCCCCCGGGTACAGCCTCAAAGTCACCCGCAAGGGCTTTCTCGATGAGGATTACAAGGACTTTGAGATCCCGGGCGGCCACACGTTGCGGTTCAAGGTTTCCTTGAAGCAGGATTCGTCGACTCCATCGCAGGAAGCGCAGACGGCGTCCATCGAACTGGTGGACACGACGTTCGGCTTTGAAACCTTCTTTTCGGAGATCGAGGCCGAGTCGCTGCCGAGCCGCGACCGCGATCCCAACGAACTTGCGCCGTTTGTTCTCAACGTGACCACGCAACCGAATCCCGGCCAGATCGCCGCCCATTCGCAGGCCAGCAGCAATGTCTATCTGGTGGATGGTGTGCGGGCGGACAAGACGTTTTATTTCCAACAAAGGCCGCTGGGACCGGCGATCACACAGGAAGACGCCACGCAGGTGCAGACCATTTCCGCAGGCGCGCCCGCCGAAGTGGGGAACTCCACCGGCGCGACGGTTTCGGTTGTGACCCGCTCCGGCGGTAACGAATTGCACGGGGCTCTGTACGATTACTTCAATACCGGCAGCCTGAATGCCGCGGATCGTTTCGCGCCGGGCTTCAAGCCTACCGGGTCCCGCCAGCAGTTTGGCGGAAACGCGGGCGGCCAGACGATTTTCAAAAAGCTGTTCTGGTTCGCCAGCGGCGAGGAGTTGCATGCCGATTCGCACGAACTGAATCTGGCCTCGAATTCGCTGCTGGCCAATCCGGCCGGCACGGCAATCCAACCCTCGAACTGTTCCACCACGGTGGCGACGCCGGCGCAGTGCGCCGCCGCGATCGGCTTTCTCAATTCACAGCTAAACCGCGAGGTGACCAGCTCGCTGTTATCCTACGCCGGTCTCGTACGGCTCGACTGGCGGCTGAATCCGAACAACCTGATTACGTTTGAAGGGGACGCGATGCATCGCCACGCCCCCAATGGCACCAATACGGAGACGGTCTCCAACAACGCCGATCTTCTGGGCGCCAACGGCACGTACAGCAACGATTCGCGCTTCGCCAAAGCCGGTTACACGACCAACTGGAGCGGCAATGTGCTGAATGAAGCGCGTGTCGGCTGGTATCACGACCGTTTCTCCGATTACGCCAATCCGGCGCTGCTGCCCTCCACGGGGGCAGTGGGCATTAACATCGCGGGCACGCAGTTCGGCGGCAATCCGAACCTGCCGATGGCCAATAGCGAAACGCGCTGGGAGTTCGCCGATAACTGGACGTTCTCCGCGGGCAATCACACCTTGAAACTCGGCGGCGATTTCGATAAGACAGAGGACTGGAACCGCCAGATCGTGAATAGCGCGGGCAATTACATCTACCCGACGCTCACGGCGTTCGCGCAGGACTTCAGCAACAACACAACATTGCACAAAGGTTATACGGTAATGAACCAGACCTTTGGGCAGCCGGTGGTGGATCTGCGCATCAAGAGGCTGGCCGCCTACGCGCAGGACACCTGGGTTCCGTTCCGGAAGCTGACGCTGGTCGGCGGTGTCCGCTGGGAGAAGACGTTCATCCCGCAACCGCCCTATTACAACGCGCCGTACTATCAGACCGGCGTGGTCGGGTCGCCAAATATCAATTTTACGCCGCGGCTCGGCCTGGCCTATCAGTTGGACAGCCGCACGGTGGTCCGCATGGGTCTGGCGGGATTCTATCAACCCTATCCCGGCCAGCTTTTGGACGCTTTCTACACCGGAAATGCGATTTATCAGTTCCCCATCTCCGTGGAACCGAGCCTCAAGGGCGCGCCGACGTTTCATCAGATCATCGGCGGGCCGAAGAGCTTTCCGCTCGGCTCCACGGATCTGACCTGGGCCGCCGGCAAGCTGCGGACTCCCATTTCCGCGCAGGGAACGGTCTCCATCGAGCGCCAGTTGTCGCGCGATCTGACGGTATCGCTGAACTATATGTACAGCCGCGGGCTGGCGCTCTGGGCCGCCACCGAACAGAATCTGCAGCCGCCGACGCTGACCGAGACTTACGCCGTCGATAACGCGGCCGGCGCGGTGGTCAGCAACTACGCGACGTCCGTGTTCAACGTGAAGAGCAATACGGCCGTGGCGCACACCTATCAGGTGGGCAACTCCGGACGATCCACCTACAACGGCGCGTCGATTCTGGTGCGAAAGAGAATGTCCCGCGGCCTCACCGCCGAGGGCTCCTATACCTGGTCCCGCGCCATCGACGATGTGAGCGGGCTGCCGGTTGTGGCCGGCTTCGTGCCCACCTCGGTGACTCCCGGCCAATTCGTTCCGGATCAAGGGGTGTCCGCCTTCAATCAACCGAATCGCGCCGTGGTGCGCTGGGTCTGGCAGCCAAAATTCTCCAACGATTCCGGCGCGGCGAAGTATCTGATCAACGGCTGGCAGATTTCCGGCACGGGGACCTTCGCCTCCGGACTGCCCGAGACCCCTCTGGTGCTGGTGAACGGACAACAGTTCACCGGGGTCACGATGCCGTTCACGTCCTCGCTTAACGGCGGAGGCGGATGGGCCCGCGTACCCTTCCAGCCCGTGGGCAGCTATCTCACCGGGAAGATGTACACGGTGGACGCCCGCATCACGCGGGATATTCCCGTGAACGAACGCATCAAGGGGCAGTTGATGTTTGAGGCCTACAACCTCGCCAACAAGCAATTCAGTACCAGCGTGAACACGCTGGCGTATATTGCCACCTCCGGCACGCTGCATCCCATCGCCGGCGCGGGCCTCGGCAACGCGGCGGGCGGGTACCCCTGGGGCGACAACGCCCGTCGCTTGCAGGTGGCGATCCGGATTACGTTCTAGCGCAATGCTCCGCCAGCGCGTCCAGGCTACTTGGGATAATTCGGTGAATACAACTGGCTCTTCGGACGCGCTCGCAGCATTCCGTTCGCGACCCACGCCGGCCCGCGCGGCGACAGATGCGCGATCAGCCTCTCCCGCCACGTCCTGGCTTCCGCGCGCACCGCTGCGCCGCCGGCCAAATCCCGCAGCTCATGCGGATCTCTCTCTAAATCGAAAAACTGCTCCTCGCCGGTCTGCGCGTGAAAAATGAACTTTCGCCGCCCGTCGGTCAGCGCATTCCAGTGATTCTCCGGCGCGTAGCAGACGTCGTGCTCCAGGTCGATCCATTCGCGCCACGATGCGCTCGGGTTGCGCGCGAGCCGCAGCAGGCTCGTCCCATCCGCGCGGCTTGGAATCGGCGCTCCTGCCGCGTCTAAGAACGTCGGCAGCACGTCGCGGATTTCCACCGGATTCGCGGCCGGCGGGCGCGCGGCAAATCCCTCCGGCCAATGCAGAATCATCGGGATGTGCGCCGAGCCCTGGTAGGCGTAGCTCTTGCGCCACAAGTATTGGTCGCCCAGCATGTCTCCGTGATCGGCGACAAACAGCACCAGGGTTCGTGCCAGCCAGCCGCGCCGGTCGAGCGTCTCCAAAATTCTTCCGATCTGCTCGTCGACAAAACTAATTGACCCGTAATAGCCGCGCCGCGCATTTTGAACCACCTCGTCCCCAAGGTCGCCATGCCACGGCGCGGGGCCCGCCCCGCTGCGGGGACGGTATTTCGCCGACCACGCGCCTGCTTGCGCCGCCGGTAGCGGAGCCGCGTACTGATCCCACCACCGTTTCGGCGGATCGTAGGGGCTATGCGGACGTTCAAACGAGACTTTCAGGAAAAACGGCTGCGGGCGCCGGTAATCGCGCAAAAATCGCACCGCTGTTTCGCCCACCCAGGCCGTCGGATGCAGCCTCTCCGGCAGCGCGTACGGCCTGGCATCGAACCCGTTCCAATCGATGTCCGTCGCGTCGGGATTTCCGTCCGGATCCTCGCTCCAGAACCAGCTCCGGTAGTCGCTGCGAAAATCCCGCGATTCCACGCGCCCGGATTCGTCCAGAATCGTCTGGTCGAAGCCATGCAGCGCCCGTTGCGGATGCCAGTGCATCTTGCCGATGCCCGTGGTGAAATAGCCGGCGTTGTGCAACAGCGCGGGCATTTCCACCGGATAATGCTCGGCCACCTGCCCATAGCCGAGCATCCCGTGATTCCACGGCGACATGCCCGTTAACAGAGCGGCGCGCGCCGGCGTACAGGTGGGCGTGGAGGAATAGGCATTCTGAAAGAGTACGCCGCCGCGCGCCAGGCGATCGATGTTGGGCGTATGAATGGCGGTATTTCCCGCTGCTCCGATGCAGTCCCCGCGGTGCTGATCCGTCATCAGCAGAAGGATGTTCGGGCGGTCGCCCGCCGCGGCCTTCAGCGCCGCCGGAGCCGCCGCGCAGGTTTGCAGGAATCGCCGCCGATTCATGCGGAATCGTCCTTATCCACAATAATCGGCCGCCGCTTCCGCCAGAATCTCCGCCAGCTTCTCCACCGATTCCAGGTCCACCCATTCGACATCGGCGTGGGCGCCGGCGCCGGCCGGCCCGAACACCACCGTATCCACGCCCGCCGCTTGCAGGAGCGCCGCGTCCATCCAGGGCGTATCGCCGACGTGCGCGGGCGCATGTCCCAGGACGCTCAACGCCGCGCGATCCACGGCTTTCACGATCGAGGCGTCCGGAGCGGCCTCAAACGGGTCGCGTACGAAATACGCCTTCACCGTGGCGCGGAAATCGCGATCCGCCGCGGCCAGCCGATCCACGATCTGCTGAATTTCATCCACGGCCTGCGTTTCGGTCTCTCCTGGAATCGTGCGCCGTTCGATGTGCAGCGTCGATCGAGCCGCGTACGTGCTCAACCCCGAGCCTCCGCTCAACATCGCCGCGTGCAGCGACGGAGGGCCCACCAGCGGATGCGGCCGCCGCGCCCGCAAATCTTTCTCCAGTTTCGCCAGCTCATGCAGAAACGCGCCCATCTTCATGTTCGCGTCGATGCCCAGGTCGAACTTGCTGCCGTGCGCCGCGCGTCCAGCGACTTCCACCGCGATCCACAGATAGCCCTTGTGCGCCAGGCACGTGTTCAGCGCCGTCGGCTCGGTGACGATCGCGCCATCCACCTTCACCCGGCCGATGAGATCGCGCGTGCCCAGGCTGCCGTACTCTTCGTCCGCCACCGCGGCTACCAGCACATCGCCGCGCAGCCGAGTTCGTTCGCCGGCGAGCGCCTTTGCGGCGGCCATGCACGCGGCCAGACTGCCTTTCATATCGAACGAGCCGCGGCCGTAGAGTTTTCCCCCGCGAATCGCCGCTGAAAACGGCTCCTGCATGCCTGCCACGTCCACCGTGTCGCAGTGCGCGTTCAACATGAGACTTCGGCCGCCGCCCGAGCCCTTCAGCGTACCCACCACGCTCGCTCGGCCAGGTTCCGGCCCGAAAATTTCCGTCTTCAGGCCCAGCGATTGAAGGGATCCGGCGATGAATCCCGCGATTTCTTTTTCCCCCGGCGCACCGGGCGCGAGCGATGGATTCACGGAGTTGATCCGCACCAATCCCGCCAGTGTTTCCAGAAGATACTCCCGGTCGATCCTCATTGGACTTGAAAATCCTCGCGATGCTCCCAGGTTTGATTGCCGATCTTATCGCGCATGGTGATCACCATGGTGTAGGTTCCCTTGGGAAGGTCGTTATTTAACCCCAGGCTCAACAGACCGGGCACGTAATGCTGCGGGTAAAACGATTCGGCCGTTTCCTTGGCCGCCACCGGCTGGTTGAACATCACCGTCCCGTTGGCGGTCAGGATCTTCAGGCCGTACTCCACGTCGAAGCGGTTCTTTTCGCCGAACTTGTATCCAGTGATGTCGAACCGCACCCATAGCGTGTCGCCTGCGTGGTAGGCCGGATGCTTCATCGCCGCGCTGTCGTTCTGGCCGCGCAGGAACCGCACGTTGTGGCCGGTTAACGTATCGCTGGGTTGAATCGCGTCGCCCCGCACCTTGAACTCCAACTGTGCGGTGGCCTCGTTCGAATCGTCCTTCACCGTCACCGTGGCCCGATACAGGCCCGCGGGCGCCAGAGGCGGAATCATGAAGCTGTCGGCCGCGCGGGGCGTCCAATCCTTATCCTGCGCGAACACCTTCGTTTCGACGCGGCCGGCGCGCTCCTTGTCGATGAGCACTCCGTTGGGATCGGCGGCGCGGACGGTCCAGGCGAGCTTCACGCGGCTCTCTTCGTCGCCCGCCTCGTTTTCGGTCCTGGTGACGTGGTAGCCACGGATCCGGAAGCTCCAGAAAACGGTCTCGCCCGGCAGAAATTCGTGGCTGGGCGCCAGGGCGGGCCCATCTTCGAACTGGCGCAGGGCGAATTTTTCGATCTCAAGCTTTTCCGCCGCGGAGGCGGCGAGCGGCAGCAACAGAATCGTGGCGAGCAGCTTCACCGCCTGATCACTTGCCCGCCGTTGGAGGTTCCACCACCGGATCGGCGTCGATTTGCAGGGGGATCTGAACATAGACAAAGTGTCCGCTGGTGGAGTCACCGTCGGAAAGCCGCAGTTGGTAGGTGCTCAATGGCACATCGAACAACAGCCGGCCCTGCAGAGTCTGCGCGGGGGGGATGATCCGAAGCAGGCCGAACCAGTTGTCGACGCCTTCTCCATTCTCCACTTCCTTGTAGACCTTTCCATCCGTCCCCTCTAATTGCAGCATGGGCACCGATACTTCACTTCCGCCGCCATTGGTGACCGACACGGTAATCAGGAGAAAGCGGTTTTGCGGGACGCGGATCTGAAACCCCTCGCCTAATTGACTTCGCCAGACTCTTTCGACGACAGTGTAGTTGAGCGGACCGGCGGGAATTTTGTCGCCGATCTGATATTCGGTGCGGCCTGAGCCCGTGTTGCGGCATCCGAGAGTTAGCAGGAAACCTGCCAGGGCCAGTACCAATGGAATCGACACTCGTTTTGTCATGATAACCACTCCACAATCTATCCGGTATCCGCACCAAAGGCAAATTTCCGTTTATTTCCTTGCTCTTATTCTTGCATTTGCCGCGCCGGCGTTCGCCTTTCAATCCGAGCATCCGCTCAGCGGGCGCCGGATCGCGCCGGTTATGGGTGTGGGCGGGGCCGACTGGCTGGACCGCTCCGAGCGTGAATCGGAGGAAAATCCCGACGCTGCCCTGGATGCGCTCCATTTGAAGCCCGGCATGGTGGTGGGAGACGTCGGCGCTGGTACCGGGTACATGTCGCTGAAAATGGCCAAACGGGTAGGGCCTTCAGGCAAGGTGTACGCGGAGGACGTGCAGCCGGAAATGCTTCGCCGGCTTCGCCACAACGCCTCCGAGGCGAAGGTCGGGAATATCCAAACGGTGCTTGGCTCGGAGGCGGATCCGAAACTGCCCGCCAAAACGCTGGATCTCATCCTGCTGGTGGACGTCTATCATGAGTTTTCGCAGCCCCAGAGAATGCTGCGCCGGATGCGCGAGGCGCTGAAGGACGATGGCCGGCTCGTGCTGCTGGAATACCGAAAGGAAGATCCTGCGATTCCCATCCGGCCCGAGCACAAGATGAGCGTGGAGGAAGTGAAGCTGGAGGTGGAAGCCGAGGGCTTCCACCTGAGTCAGGTCATCGAAACACTGCCCCGCCAGCACATTTTAATCCTGACGAAGAATTAGCCGGGACG
>JBBIVT010000097.1:14745-16586 GCA_037439565.1 Acidobacteriota bacterium
GCTTCCTCGTCCGTCACTACCGGCGCGATGATCACGTCCTCGCCCGGCTTCCAGTTCACCGGCGTCGCCACCTGATGCGCGGCGGTCAACTGGATGGAATCCAGCACTCTCAACACTTCGTTGAAATTGCGGCCGGTGCTCATCGGATAGATCAGCATCAGCTTAATCTTCTTGTCCGGGCCGATGACGAACACGGTGCGCACGGTGGCGTTGTTGGCGGGAGTGCGGCCTTCGCAGGAATCGCCCGCGTCGCCCGGCAGCATGTCGTACAGTTTCGCCACTTTCAGTTCCGGATCGCCGATCATCGGGTAGTTCACCGCGTGGCCCTGCGTCTCCTCAATATCGGCCGCCCACTGGGAGTGGTTGTCCACCTTATCCACGCTCAGGCCGATGATCTTGCAGTTCCGCTTGGCGAACTCGCCGGCAAGGCCTGCCATGTAGCCGAGCTCGGTGGTACAAACCGGCGTGAAATCCTTGGGGTGAGAGAAAAGGACCGCCCATCCGTCGCCGATCCACTCATGAAAGCGGATGGTTCCCTGGGTCGTCTCGGCGGTAAAGTCAGGTGCTGTATCGTTGATGCGAAGTGACATGGTTTTCTGCTGAAAATTATCCCACAGCGCCGCTGGTGGCGGGCATTCAGCGAGTTTTCAGATCAGGCTGATACGCTTTCCCTGTGAAGGCGCCGCGAGAACGCGGCGGACGAATTAAGGAGCGGCCAATGGAGACACTCGGTCAGGATCTTCGTTTCGGCATGCGCATGCTGCGCAAGAGTCCAGGATTCACGATCGCGGCCATTCTTGCGATCTCTCTCGGCATCGGGGCGAACGCAACGGTGTTCACCATCGCCAATGCATACCTATTTCAGAGCCTGCCGTTCACCGAAAGCGAGCGCGTCCTGTACATATCGAGCGTCAACCACGCGACGGAACAGGGCCGCGGGGTATCGTACCCGGACTACCACGATCTGGAGGCGCAAGCGAAGTCCTTTGCCGCGCTGGGCGCATTCTCCCGCTCGGATATGGACGTGAGCGACCACAGCGGCCTTCCCAGCCAATACAAAGGCGCGCTTGTGACGGCCAACGCCTTTTCGGTCATCGGATGGAAGCCGATGCTGGGGCGCGACTTTCTCCCATCGGACGCGGCCGCTGGCGCAGCGCCGGCCGCTATCCTGAGCTATCGCCTATGGGAGAGCCGCTATGGCAAATCCCCGTCCATTCTGGGGGCGACGATTCGCGTCAGTGAGGTTCCTACCGTGGTTGTCGGCGTCATGCCGCCGGGGATGCAGTTCCCTGGCGCAAGCCTTCTGTGGACGCCGCTGGTTCCGTCCGGAGATTGGGCGCGGCGGGAAGTCCGCCGTCTGACCATGTTCGGCCGCCTGAGGCCGGAGGCGAGCCTGGAATCGGCGCAGGCGGAGATGTCCGCGCTCGCGAGCCGTCTCGCCCGGGAGTACCCGGCGACGAACCAGGACATTGGCGCGGAGGTGGAAACGTACACGGATTACTTCACCGATAGCGACACCAGGGTTATCGTCCTCGCGTTGCTGGGCGCAGTGGGCTTTGTCCTGCTGATTGCCTGCGCCGACGTCGCCAATCTGCTGCTGGCCCGCGCCGTGACCAGGGCGCGCGAAGTCTCGGTCCGGATTGCGCTGGGTGCGGGGCGCTGGCGCGTGATCCGGCAGTTTCTCGTGGAAAGCGTTCTCTTGTCGGCCGCGGGCGGCGTGATTGGATCGCTGGCAGGGATGTGGGGGGTGCGCATTTTCCGGACGACGCTGATCCCGGAGGACACACCCGACTACTTAACCTTCACCATGGATCACCGGGTGCTTGCTTACCTGGTAGCGA
>JBBIVT010000098.1:0-11988 GCA_037439565.1 Acidobacteriota bacterium
GACGTGAATGAGCTCTACGAATCGCTCAACGACCGCGTGATGGCCGGCTTCGGCGGCGTAGCCGAGTACGGCATCACCGTACGCTGGAATAAAAATTTCCTGAAAATCATCCGCCTCCTGCTTGAAAGGCGCGAGCAGTTCGCCATGTTCGGCGGCGTGCGCTTCGGCGGCACCATGACCGTGGAAAGCGCGTTCGAGTTGGGCTTCGATCACATCGCGCTGTGCGCCGGCGCGGGCCGTCCCACCGTGATTCCGATGAAGAACGGGCTGGCGCGCGGCGTTCGCCAGGCGTCCGATTTCTTAATGGCTTTGCAGTTGACCGGCGCGGCCAAGGAAAGCTCCGTGGCGAATCTGCAGGTGCGCATGCCGATCGTGGTGATTGGCGGCGGGCTCACCGCCGTCGATACGGCCACCGAATCGATGGCCTATTACGTGGTGCAGGTGGAAAAATTTCTGCATCGCTACGAGGCTCTGGCCGCCGAATTGGGTGAACGGGGGGTGCGCGCGTCCTGGAATGGCGAGGATCGTGCCGCGGCGGACGAATTTATCGGCCACGCCCGGGCTATTCGCGCCGAGCGGACCGCCGCCGCGCGCGAAGGCCGCGAGCCCAAGTTCATTGACCTGCTGAATCAGTGGGGAGGCGTGACGCTTGCCTACCGCCGCCGCTTGATCGATTCGCCCAGCTACACGCTGAATCATGAGGAAGTCGCGCTGGCGATGGAGGAAGGCATCCGGTTCGCCGAGTCGCTGACGCCGGTGGAAGTCGAGGTCGATTCCTTCGGCCACGCCGCGGCTCTGATGGTCCGCGATCCGGCGGGCGAGTTCGTGCGCATGCCCGCCAAGTCGATTCTGGTCGCCGCCGGGACGCAGCCCAACACGGTGCTGGGCCGCGAGGATCCGGAGAACGTCTTCGTCGACGGCAAATGGTTCCGCGCGGTGGATGAGGAAGGCCGCGCGGTGACGCCCGAAAAGGTCGCCAAGCCCGCCCAGGCGCGCGTGCTGATGTCCATCCGCGAGGACGGCCGCGCTATCAGCTTCTTCGGCGATCTGCATCCCTCGTTCGCGGGCAACGTCGTGAAGGCGATGGCCAGCGCCAAGCAGGGTTATCCGGTCGTGTCCCGCGTGCTGGAGCGCAAGGCGCCCACCGGGCTGCCGGCCGCGGCGCTGCTCGGTCACCTGAACACCGAGCTGCGCGCCGTGGTGGATCGAGTGGAGCGCCTGACCTCGAACATCGTGGAAGTAGTGGTCAAAGCTCCGATGGCCGCGCGCGGTTTTCATCCCGGTCAGTTCTACCGGCTTCAGAATTTCGAAACGCTGGCCCCGAAAGCGGCCGGCACGGCGCTGGCGATGGAAGGCCTGGCGCTCACCGGCGCCAAGGTTGACCGCGAAAAAGGTTTGCTATCCACCATCGTCCTCGAAATGGGCGGATCGTCGGATCTCTGCGCGCTGCTCAAGCCCGGCGAGCCGGTCATTTTGATGGGTCCCACCGGAACGCCCACGGAGACGCCGGAAAAGGAAACGGTGTTGTTGATCGGCGGCGGATTGGGCAACGCGGTGCTGTTCTCCATCGGCCAGGAACTGCGCGCCAAGGGCTCGCGGACCGTTTATTTCGCCGGATATAAAAAACTGGCCGACCGCTACAAGGTGGAAGAGATCGAAAAGGCTGCGGATATCGTGATCTGGTGCTCCGACGAGGCGCCGGGCTTCACGCCGGGGCGCGCGCAGGACAAGGCTTTCGTAGGCAATATCGTCGACGCGATCGCGGCCTATGGGCGCGGCGATCTGAATGACGGCGAGGACGCGGAAATCTCGCTGCATGCGGTGGACCGGCTGGTGGTGATCGGCTCGGACGCGATGATGGCCGCGGTGGCGCGCGCCCGCCACACCGTGCTCGCGCCGTATCTCAAGCCGGATCATAAGGCGATCGGCAGTATCAATTCGCCGATGCAGTGCATGATGAAGGAAATTTGCGCGCAGTGCCTGCAGCAGCACAAGGATCCCGTGACGGGCGAGGAAACGGTGGTGTTCTCCTGCTTCAATCAGGACCAGTCGCTCGATCATGTCGATTGGTCCAACCTGCGCTCGCGCCTGTCGCAAAATGGCGTCGAGGAAAAGCTCACCAAGCTGTGGGTGGACCGCTGCCTGCGGCAGATCGGCGCGCGCCAGATGGCGTGAGGCTTATTTCTCCGCCGGCTTGTGCTTTTCCAGATAGCGCGCCCGCGCGGTCATGATCATGTCGCGCGCCGCCTGCTTGTCGCGCCAGCCTTCCAGTCGCACGTTCTTGCCTTCCAGTTCCTTGTAGATCTGGAAGAAATGCTCGATTTCCTTCAAAATGTGGCCGCGCATGTCGTGGATGTTGTGGATCTCGTCGTAGCGCGGGTTGTTCATCGGCACGGCCAGAATCTTGTTGTCGGACTCGGAGTTGTCCACCATGTCCAGAATGCCCACCGGACGCACCTCGATCATGCAGCCGGTGAAACTGGGGCTGCTCATCAGGACCAGAATATCGGCGGGATCGCCGTCTTCGGCCTCAGTGCCGGGCACGAAGCCGTAATCGCCGGGATAATGCATGGGCGAATAGAGCGTGCGGTCCAGACGGAACACGCCCAAATCGATGTCGTATTCGCACTTGTTGGCCGAGCCCTTGGCGATCTCGACGATCATGCGGACGGATTTCGGGGTAAATGGGCCGGGATCGATATCGGAGAGCTTCAAATTTCGATCATAACACGCCGGCCCACAGGCAACTTACTTCCCGGCGTTGAACCGCTTCTCCGCCTCTGCCCAATTCACCACGTTCCACCATGCCCCGATGTAGTCCGGACGGCGGTTCTGATACTTCAGGTAATAGGCATGCTCCCACACGTCCAGCCCGATCACCGGAAATCTTCCATCCATGATGGGCGAATCCTGGTTCGCGGTGGACGTCACTTCCAGCCCGGAGTCCGTCTTCAGCAGCCACGCCCAGCCGGAGCCGAAGCGCGTCGCCGCCGCCGCGCCGAACTTCTCCTTGAACGCGTCAAACGTACCGAACGCCGCGTTGATCGCCGACGCCAGGTTGCCCACCGGCTTCCCGCCCGCGTTCGGGCCCATAATCGTCCAGAACATCGAATGATTAAAATGGCCGCCGCCGTTGTTGCGAACCGCCGTCTTGATCGAATCCGGCACAATGGCCAGATTATGCGCCAGCAGTTCCTCCACCGTCTTCCCGGCGAGCTCCGGAGCGCTCTCCAGGGCCTTGTTCAGGTTCGTGATGTAGGCCTGATGATGCTTGCCATGATGAATTTCCATGGTCAGTTTGTCGATCGTCGGTTCCAGCGCGTCATGCGCGTAGGGCAGTGCGGGCAATGTGAATGGCATTATTTTCTCCTTACTCTATAGTGATGCTCTTTCGTAGGCGTCCGCTACACGAAACATCGTCGTTTCGTCGAAATGGCGGGTGAGAATCTGCAAACCCACCGGCAATCCACCGGGAACAGTCCTCCCGCAAGGCACGCTCATGCATGGGATTCCGGCCAAATCCCCGGTGACCGTGTAAATGTCGGCCAGGTACATCGCCACCGGATCGTCCACCTTCTCGCCCAGCTTGAACGCCGGCACCGGGGAGACCGGCGCGACAATCGCGTCCACCTGCTGGAACGCCTCGGCGTAATCCTTGGCGATCAGGGCGCGCACTTTCTGGGCTTTCAGATAATAGGCGTCGTAGTAGCCTGCGCTCAACACATACGTGCCCAGCATGATGCGCCGCTTGCACTCCGCGCCGAAGCCTTCGTCGCGGGTTTCGCGATACATTTCCGCCAGCGTCCCCGCCGATGCCGAACGCGTCGTATACCGGACGCCATCGTAGCGAGCCAAATTCGCGCTCGCTTCCGCCGTTGCAATGATGTAATACGTCGCGATCGCGTACTCGGTGTGGGGCAGGGAAATGTCGCGCACCTCGCAGCCCAGCCTCTTCAGCACCTCCACCGCCGCGTGAATCCGGTCGCCCGTCTCCGCCGCGAGCCCGGCAAAATATTCCCGCGGCAGCCCGATTTTCAGACCCTTTACGTTGCCGTCGAGCGCCGCCACGTAATCCGGCACTGGCGCGGGCGCCGACGTCGCGTCCATCTCGTCGCGCCCGGCGATGGCTTGTAACAGCGCCGCCGCATCGCGCGTCAAACGGGCGAACGGCCCAATGTGATCCAGCGAACTGGCGAACGCCGTCAATCCATAGCGCGACACGCGGCCATAGGTTGGGGTGACGCCGGCGACTCCACAGAACGACGCTGGTTGTCTGACCGAGCCTCCGGTATCAGACCCCAGCGACACCACTGCGGTGCCCTGCGCCACCACGGCGGCCGAGCCTCCGCTCGATCCGCCCGGCACGCGATCCAGCGCCACGGGATTCTTCACCGGCCCGAACGCCGAATTTTCGTTCGACGAGCCCATCGCGAATTCATCGCAGTTCGTCTTGCCGAGGATGATGCCGCCCGCTGCTTCGAGCCGCGTGATGGCGGTGGCGTCGTAAGGCGGAATGTAATGCTCCAGCAGTTTGGAACCGCAGGTGGTCCGCAATCCCTTGGTGACGATGACGTCCTTCACGGCCACTGGAACCCCGGCGAGCGGACCCGGATCCTCGCCGGCGGCGATCTTGCGATCCACCGCCTCTGCCGCGGCCATCGCGCGCACCGAGGAAAACGTCAGATACGCGTTGGTCTTCGGATTCTCTCTTTCGGCGAACTCCAGAGCCTCGCGCGTCAGTTCCTCCGCGCTGAATTCCTTCTTGAGCAGGCCTTCGCGAATGGATGCAATCGAGTGCTGCTTCACCGTTCGATCACCCGTGGAACTTTAAAGTACCCGCTACCCGATACTGCCGCGTTCGCGAGCGCCTCGGCATTCGATAGGCTGGGCCGTTCGCGATCCTCGCGCAGCGTGGCCGTTTCTTCCGCGTCGAACAGCACCTGGGCCATCGGCTCTACTCCCGATGTGTTCAATTCGTTCAGCTTATCGATGTGCGTCAGGATGTTGCTCAAATCCGTCGCCATCTTTTCCACTTCGTCGTCGCGCAGTGCCAGCGAGGCCAACTCCGCCACGCGCCTGACTTCCTGATCGGTAATCTTCATGCGTTCTTTCGCGATTGTTTATAGAGCAGATCGAGAATCGGATCGTCCACCTCCCGGCCGGAAGCGGTTTCCGCTCTCTGCGGCTCCCGCCGCTTCGGCATCGGCCGGAAGTCGATATCGGTCACCAGAGCCTCGCCCAGCGCCTTTTCCAGGTTTCGCAACAGAAATCCGCGGAGGGTGTTCAGTTGACGCTGCCACACCGGATCCTCCACCTCCACCACCAGCGATCCCCTCACCAGAGCAGCCGCGCGCGTGTGGCCGGCGATCTTCTTCCCCGCCGCCACCTTCCAGGCCGCGCGAGCCCGCAGTTCGGGATCGTCCACGTCCAGCTTTAATTTTCCGATGAGCCGTCCGGCGCGTTCCATTGTGTTGTCACCAGTTGTTTCAAGACGCCGGGGGAAGTCATGATTGTATCACGTGCACACTTTGATTCTTGCCTCCACGTCGCCCCGCCGCCGCGAGCTCCTGGCGCAGGCCGGCTTCCCGTTCACCGTCCGGGCCCGGCCCGTCGAAGAGATTCGCGCTCCCAGGGAAGATCCCCGCCACTACGTCACCCGCCTGGCGCAAGCCAAGGCCGAAGCCGCGCGCGATTCGCCGGACGAAATCGTGCTCGGCGCGGACACCACCGTCGTTCTGGATCATCACGTGCTGGAAAAACCCGCGCATCCGGCCGCCGCCAAGGCCATGTTGCGCGCCCTGTCCTGTAAGGAACACACCGTCCTAACCGGAATCTGCCTTCTGCACCCCGGCGGAAAGATTGTCGATTGTGAGACCACTCGAGTCAGCATGGTGGAGCTGAGTGAGGAAGAAATCGACGCCTATGTGGCCACCGGCGAGCCGATGGACAAAGCCGGAGCCTACGGCATCCAGGGACTGGCCTCAAAATTCGTCGACCGCGTCGACGGCTGCTTTTTTAATGTGATGGGGCTGCCCGTCGCGCTGGTCTACAAGCACTGGCGCTCCGTCACGAATGCGCCTACCAGACCTCTACGTTAGTCACGGTGCCGTCGGTCAGCTTCACCCGCCCGATCGCCGCGTCCTTCGCGTAGTAGGAGTACGTCTCCACCAGGTGTCCATCATCGTCCATCGTGATCCGCGAAGCGGGCGCGCCGAGCTTCAGCAGTTCGTCCCGTTTCATCCCCGCAGCCACCTTCTTAAGGTCGTCACTGGTCACCTGCGGCGCCGGCGGAGGAGGAGGTGGCGGCGGAGGCAGAACCTCGGCGATCGGCTCTGGAGCAGCCGGTTTCACCGCGTGATGGCTTCCGGCGGGCGGAGGCGGCGGAGGCACGGATTCCTGGGTGGCTGTCCGGCGCGGCACTCCTTCGCCGACATCCAAGAGCGGCTCTTTCTTTGCCGGATCCTCCGGTTTCGCGGCTTTCTTCGTGCTGGTATCCAGCTTGCCGAAGATCCCCGTGATTCCCTCGCTCACCTTTTTGCCTGCCGCGCTGCCGATGGCGCCGCCGGCCACTGCTCCACTCATCTCCGTAAGGGTCTGTGCCCCCGCAAGCATGGCGAAGACCGGCATCAAGAACAAAAGACGGCGCATGGAGTACCTCAATTGGGAGCGTAGCACCCAAGTTGGGGGGTGCATACAAGAGAAATACCTTACCTTCCTTTGGTAAAGTTGCTAAGCACCACACATAAGTGGGGCTAAATTGGTATCATTCGATCAGGAGGCGGCGGATCATCGGAATGACACCTTCGTTTGTGGACCAGCCCTACGATCTCTATTCTCCCGATGACCACAAGTCCTGGAGTCTGCTCTATTCCCGCATGCGCCCGGAGTGGGAAAAGTACGCCAACGAACATTTTTTAAAAGGGATTTCCTCTCTCGCCCTCCCGTCCGACCGCGTTCCTCGCCTGGAAGAAGTGAATGGCTTCCTCCGGCCGCTCACCGGGTTCCAGGCGAAGGGGGTCGGCGGCTACGTTCCGGCGTTTCTGTTCTTCGATTGCCTCCGTCATCGCGCGTTCCCGACCACAGTGACCGTCCGCCCCGCGAACCAGCTCGATTATCTTCCCGAACCGGACATTTTCCACGACATCGCCGGCCACGTCCCGATGCACACGGATCCAGCCTTCGCCGAGGCGCTGGTCCGCTTCGGCGATTGCGCGCACACGGCGGCGTCGATGGTCTCCTCGGTCCACGTTGACTCGGTCGCCAGCATCATCCGCGCCATGGCCCGCTTCTTCTGGTTCACGGTCGAGTTCGGCCTGATGCGCTCTAAAGACGGCCTGCGGGTCTACGGCAGCGGCCTGCTCAGCTCGCACGGAGAGATCGAACACGCCATCGCCTCGCCTGACGTGCAGCGTTACCCGATCCAGCTCGAATGGGTGATCAACCAGGGCTTCGCCATCGACCACTATCAGCCGCTGCTGTTCATCGTAGAGTCCTTTGATCATCTTTTTGACCTGGTGAACCAGCTCGAGCAGTGGATGAAAGCCGGCAAGCTGAACCACGTCGCCCCCGGCGAGCCCGAAGTGATTGAAGCGGACCTGAAGAGCTTCCTCGAAGCCGGCAAGTAGGGTTTTCTATCCCTTTTCCCGCGATGCGCTAGAATATCCCCAATGCAGCCCGATACGGCCCTCCAACTCGCCACCTCTCAGCTCAACCGCGTGCGCCAGGAAATCGGGAAAATCATCGTCGGTCAACAGGACGTCGTCGATGGAGTTCTCATCTGCCTGCTCGCCGGCGGACACGTTTTGCTGGAAGGCGTCCCTGGACTGGGCAAAACCACTCTTCTCCGCACGCTCTCCCGCGTGCTTCATCTTAAATATTCGCGTATCCAGTTCACGCCCGACCTGATGCCCGGCGACATCGTCGGCAGCATGATCATCGACGCGGACAGCGCCTCGCGCGCGCTGCGCTTCCAGCCAGGACCGATCTTCACCCATCTCTGCCTGGCCGACGAAATCAACCGCGCCACGCCGAAAACCCAGTCCGCGCTCCTCGAAGCCATGCAGGAGCATACGGTCACCATCGGCACGACGACGCACCCCCTGGAAGCGCCGTTCCTGGTCATGGCGACGCAGAATCCCATCGAGATGGAAGGCACGTATCCGCTGCCCGAGGCCCAGCTCGACCGCTTCCTGATGAAGATTCTGGTGAAATATCCCTCCCGCGCCGATCTCTCCACCATCGTCGACCGGACGATTCAAAAGGACGAAATCGAGCTGGAAAACGTTCTCGACCGCGACGCCATCCTCGGCCTCCGCCAGGTCTGCCACACCGTTCTGGTGGCGCCTCATGTCCAGGACTTTGCCATCGATCTGGTGATGGCCACGCAGCCCGGAACCGAACAGGCGCACGAATTGACGCACAAGTTCATCCGCTACGGCAGTTCGCCGCGCGGCGCGCAGGCGCTGGTCGAATGCGGACGCGTTCTGGCCCTGATGAAGGGCCGCCTGCATCTTTCGATTGAAGACATTCAGGCCGTCGCGCCCGCCGTCCTCCGTCACCGGATCATCTTAAATTTCGACGCCCACGCGGACGGGCAAACACCGGAGACGATCCTCAGTCGAATCATTCCGAGCGTTGGCGCGGCGGCACACAAGTAACCCGTGCCAGCGCCGCTCATCGACAGAGCCCTCCTCGAAAAACTCGAGCGGCTCACCATTCATTGGCAAAAATCCCTTCCTGGCCTGGTGGGCGGACACAACACGTCCCGCTTTGCCGGCGCGGGCCAGGAGTTTCTGGACCACCGCAATTTCCATCAGGGCGACGATCTTCGCGCCATCAACTGGCGCGCCTACCTGCGGCTGGACAAGCTGTTCCTCAAGATGTTCCAGCTCGAACCGCGCATTCCCGTGCGCATTTTGCTCGATATCAGCAAGTCCATGGAGACCGGCGCGGTCCCCAAATTCGATTACGCCCGCAAACTGGCCGCCGCCATGTGCTATGTCGGCCTCGTGCGGCTGGATTCCATTTGCCTCCAGCCGTTTTCCGATACCCTCGGCGACGCCTTCGTCGCCAGCGGCGGACGCCATCGCTTTCAGCAGGCGGCCACGTTTCTGAACAACCTGAAGATCGGCGGCCCCACCAACTTCATGGGCGCGGCTCGCGAGTTCATCTCCAAATACCCGCAGCGTGGCCTGGTGATCGTCATTTCCGATTTCCTCGACGACGCCGATTGCGAAAAACCCCTGCAATACATCGCCGATTTTGGCCACGAACTGATCCTGACCCAGGTTTGGGCCGAGGAAGACCGCGATCCTCCATGGGACGGCGAACTGGACCTGGAAGACGCCGAATCCGGCCGTCATTTCGAGCTTTCCTTCGATTCCAGCGCGCGCAAGCAGTACACCGCCGCCTTCGACGAATACGCGCAGCACATCCGCCGCCTCGCTTTGCGCAACTCCGGGCGTTACGTCGGCATCCCGACGAGCGTCCCAGTAGAAGACGCGATTTTCGGACCCATCGTGCGCAGTGGAGCGATTGAATAAAGAGAATGTCTAGGTGAATTTTCTCAACCTAAGCCTGGGTGAACTCATCGGCATTGGCGGAGCCATCTCCGCCGCCGTGGTCGCGCTGTACTTGCTGGACAAGTCCAAGCACCGCCACGTCGTCGCGACCCTGCGCTTCTGGACCCCCGCCGATTCACGCACTGAGATGAAGCATCGCCGGCGCATCCAGCAGCCCTTCAGCCTCTTGCTCCAACTCCTCAGCCTGCTCTGCCTGCTGATCGCGCTTGCCGGACCCGTCCTCGGTCCATCCGATTCCGGCCGCGATCATGTCCTTATCCTGGACACGTCGGCCTGGATGGGAGCAATGTCGGGAGCGCGCGCCGCTCGCGGCACGCTGAACGACGAAGCTCGCGCCGCCGCCCTTGCCTACGTCAAGGCGCTGCCTTCGCGAGACCGCGTCATGCTGGTTCGCGCCGACGCCCTGGCCACTCCGGTGACCGCGTTTGAATCCGGCCGCCAGATTGTCAACGACGCGATTCGTAAATCGCAGCCCGGCGCATCGGCTTTGAACTTGACGCAAGCCTTCGAGTTTGCCGAAAAAGCGCAGAGTCTCCAATCCCAGCATCCAGGCGAGATCGTCTTCGCCGGAGCCGCCCGCGTCGGCGACGAGGAATCCTTCTTCGCCTCCGTGCCGAAAAATCTCCGCCTGCTGCCGGTGCAGGGCGCGCTCGAAAACGTCGGCCTGCGGAAAATCGGGCTCCGCCGCTCGCCGGCCGCGCCCGATGCCTGGGACGCCTTCGTCTCCGTGCGCAACTATGGACTCAAGCCCCGCGACGTCGCCCTGGAACTGCAATTCGGCGGCGCGCCCGCCGGCTCTAAAGTGTTTTCCCTGAAGCCGAACGAAGAGCAGCAAGCCACGTTCACGTTTCACACCAAGGCCGCCGGCTATCTGGAAGCGCGCCTGAACGCGCGGGACGCGTTTCCTCAAGATGACCGTGCCATCGTCGAGTTGCCGAAGGAAAAGCCCCTGCGCGTGGTGGTCTATTCGAGCGAGCCCGCGCTGCTGAAGCCTCTGCTGGCGTCGAGCCAGGTGGACGCGGTGTTTGAATCGCCCGCGAAATACTCCGCCGATGCGCCGGCCGACATCGTCGTGCTCGACCACTTCGCGCCGCTCAAGCGTCCCGCAGCCAGTTCCATTTGGATCGAGCCGCCCGCCAACGGTTCACCGATTCCCGTAAAGGGCACGCGTACTGCCGTGAAGCTCGATTCCTGGCGCGCCGAAACACCCCTCGGAGTAGGCCTTCGCACCAAGGATGTGCTTCTCGCCTCCACGGAAATCTTTACTCCCGCGCCCGGCGATCTCGCCGTTGCCGAATCGTCTGAAGGGCCTCTCATTGTCATCCGCCCCGGTCCGCCCAAAATCGCCGTCTTCGGATTCCATCCCTTGAAATCGTCGATGAAGTACGACCTGGCCACGCCTTTATTGATCGCTAATACGCTGCGCTGGATGGCGCCGGATGTCTTCCGTGTCCGCGAGGTTCAGGCCGGCACTCCCGGCACGGTGAACGTTCCCGTGGAGCGCGGAACCGATCCATCAACCGTGCGCGTGATTACGGAGGATAATCGCCCCCTGCCGTTCACCATTGAGGACAATCTGCTGCGCTTCTTCGCCGGAGCGCCCGGCGTGGTCCGCGTGCTCACCGGTGATCGCGAACTGGTCTATTCCCTCACTCTGCCCGGCGTCGCCGAAGCGTTGTGGAAGCCGCCTGCCAGCGTCCGCAAGGGAATCCCGCGCGCCTCCGGCAATAGCGTGTCCGCGACCGATATCTGGCCCTGGTTCGCCGTCGCCGGAGTGCTCGGCTTGCTTCTCGACTGGCTGCTGTTCGGACGCAGCCGCTTCTATCGCCTGAACCTGTGGAGGAAAGCCGCTTGATCGCGCCTCTGCGTGAAGTACCTTGCGTGAGCCGCCCATGACGTTCACCCGCGACTGGATCCTCATCTTCGCCGTCGTTCCCATCGCCTGGGCGATCTTCGAATGGCGCAGGACGCAGCGTCACCTCGCTCTTGTTCTCAAAGCGCTGTCCTTCGCCGCCGTGATCGTCGCGCTGGCTGAGCCTCACGTTTCCACCACGGAGACGAAGGTTGCGCTCGCCGTACTGGTCGATACCTCGGCCTCCGTTTCTGCTTCTGACCTGGAGCGCGCCTCGCAACTCGCCGCCTCCATCGAAAACAACAAGGGACGCCACTGGGTCCGCGTGATTCCCTTCGCCCGGTCCACCCGCGCGCTCGACGCCACCGAAGCAAAGAGCATTCGCCTCACGGCGGGCGAGCCCGGCCGCGCCACCGATCTGGAAGCCGCCGTCCGCGAAGCCGTGGCCAGCCTGCCCGCCGGCATGGTGCCTCGCGTCGCGCTGATTTCCGACGGAATGGAGAACAAAGGCAGCATCGCCCGAGCCGCCTGGCAGGCTCAGCAGCTCGGCATCCC
>JBBIVT010000098.1:12088-16501 GCA_037439565.1 Acidobacteriota bacterium
AGAACAAAGGCAGCATCGCCCGAGCCGCCTGGCAGGCTCAGCAGCTCGGCATCCCCATCGACACCTTTGCCATGAAGGGCCGCGTCAAACCAGCCCTGCGTCTGGAATCGGTCTCGCTACCCTCCATCGCGTTCACCGGCGAGCAGTTCCCCATCGACCTGACCGTTTCCGCTCCCGCCGCCGAATCCGCCGAAATCGAAATGGCCGCCGAAGGCCGTCCCTTGGGCAAAACAAACGTCACGTTGAGCGCCGGCGAAAATCCCGTGCGTCTGCACGCCGCGTTAAATACGCCCGGCGCGCTCGATCTTTCCATCGCCATCCGGTCGAACGGAGGGGAAGTCCGCTACGATCAGGCCGTCATGCTCAAGCGTCCGAAAGTCCTCTACGTCTCGCAGGACTCCGGCTCTACCGATACGCACCTGCCCGCCGCGCTCACCGCCGCGCAATTCGATATCGATCGCGTCAACGATTTCACCCGCGCCGATCTCACCCCCTACCAGCTCATCATTTTTAACAATTGGGACCTGGAGGCCATCGCGCCTTCGCGCAAGGACGAGCTGGAACAATTCGTGAAGCAGGGCGGCGGCTTGCTGGTCATCGGGGGGGAGCGCAACGTCTACGCCGAAGGCAAAAAGGAGGAGGACGCCCTCGACCGCGCGCTGCCCGCCAAGCTCGCTCCGCCGCGCTCTCCCGAGGGAACGGCCGTCGTCATCATCATCGATAAATCGTCTTCCATGGAAGGCCGCAAGATCGAGCTGGCGCGCCTGGCCGCCATCGGCGTCGTCGAAAATCTCCGCCCCATCGATCAGGTCGGCGTCCTGATCTTCGACAATAGTTTCCAGTGGGCCGTGCCCCTGCGCCGCGCCGAGGACCGCCCGCTCATCAAGCGCCTCATCTCCGGCATCACTCCCGACGGAGGCACGCAGATCGCGCCCGCGCTGAACGAGGCGTTCCGGCGGATTCTCCCCTCCAATGCCACCTTCAAGCACATCGTCCTTCTCACCGACGGAATTTCCGAGGAAGGCGACTCGCTCGATCTGTCGCGCGAAGCGCAGCTCAAGAAGGTCACGATTTCCACCGTCGGCCTCGGCCAGGACGTCAACCGCGCGTATCTCGAAAAGGTCGCTCAATACGCCGGCGGCAAGTCGTATTTCCTGAATGAGCCGGCGGGCCTGGAACAGATCCTCCTAAAAGACGTGATGGAGCACACCGGGTCCACCGCCATCGAAAAGCCGCTAAAGCCCGAAGTCTCCCGCCGCGCCGAAATTCTCGACGGCACCGGCATTGAAACCGCGCCCGCCCTGAAAGGCTACGTGAAGTTCATCGCCAAGCCCAGCGCGGAGGTCATCCTGACCATCGATAAGAAAGACCCGCTTCTGTCGCGCTGGCAATACGGCCTGGGCCGCTCCGCCGTCTTTGCGTCCGACGCGAAAGCCCGCTGGGCAGCCGACTGGGTCGCATGGCCCGGGTACGACAAATTCTGGACGAACCTGACGCGCGATCTTCTGCCGCACGCCCAGGCCGGGGAAGCCACGCTCGACTTCGACAGCGCCAACGGCGACCTGGTAGTGGAATACCGCCTTGCCCGCGACGTCCCCGAGCCCGACACGATTCCTGAGATTTTTGTTCTGGGTCCGAACGGCTTCCAGAGACCCATCGCGGTGAAGAAAATCGCCGCGGGCCTCTATCGCGGCCGCCTCCAGATCGGCAACGCGCAGGGCCTGTTCCGCGTCCGCCCTCTGGCCGATTCCCGGGCTTTCCCCGAGGCCGGCCTCTATCGCCCGGAAGCGGAACTGGACGATTACGGCTCCAACGTGGCGCTGCTGAAACAAGTCTCCGATTTTACCGGTGGCAGGTTCGAACCCAGCCCCGGCGCGGTACTCGATCCCGGCCGCCGCCAGATCCCGTCCACCGTCAGCCTCTGGCCTGGCCTGCTGGGCCTCGCCATCCTTCTCAACTTAACTGAGCTGGTCCTGCGCAAATGGAAAGGCGTCACCGGCCAGGCATGACATGCTTCTCCTCGCGGCACAAGTCATCCTCCTCGGCACCGGCACGCCGAACGCCGAACCGGATCGCTCCGGTCCTTCGGTAGCCATCGTCGCCAACGGCGCGCCTTACCTTGTCGATTTTGGCCCCGGCGTCGTCAGGAGAGCCACCGCGGCGAAAATAAAGCCGCCGGATTTGAAAATCGCCTTCGTCACGCATCTCCATAGCGACCACACCACCGGCCTTCCGGACCTCATCCTCACGCCCTGGACCCTCGAACGCACCAAGCCATTGGAGCTATACGGCCCTACCGGTCTGAAATCCATGGCGGATCACATCGAGCAGGCTTACGCCGAAGACATCAAGATCCGCCTCACCGGCGGCGAGCCGTCCAATAAGACCGGCTATAAAGTAAATGTCCACGAAATCAAGCCCGGTGTCGTCTTCCAGGACGCCAACGTGAAAGTCACCGCAATCAGAGTTCCGCATGGCGAAGACACCGAGTCCTATGCCTACCGTTTTGACGCCGCCGACGGCCGCAGTATCGTCATCTCCGGCGATACCGGCCCTTCCGACGCCGTCGCCAACCTCTGCCACGGCTGCGACGTCCTGGTCCACGAGGTGTACTCCACCGCCGGCTTTGTCCGCCGCCCACCGGAATGGCAGCGCTACCACGCGCGCTATCACACGTCCTCAGCACAACTGGCTGAAATCGCGAAGAAAGCCCACCCCGGTTTGCTGGTGCTGACACACCAACTCCTCTGGGGCACCTCGGATGAGGATTTGCTGGCCGAAGTCACCCGCCTTTATAAAGGCAAAGTAGTCAGCGGCCACGACCTCGACGTCTTTTAGTTTTTCCCAGGCTCAAAATCCGAGGGTGGCGACCCTACAGAATCCTCTTTAACCCCGCCACCCTCCGGAACCCCCACTCGCTCGCCGCAAACGACGCCGTAGCCGCCATTGCCCACAACGCGGCGAACTTTGCCAGCCCCGGCCACTCCACCCCACGCAGCATCCGAGCGCCTAAAATCACAAACACCGGATGAAACATGTAAACGCTGAACGCATTGTCCGCCAGAAACCGGGCCGGCCGGTTCACCCACTCCCGGAAAATCACGATCACTCCGTAGCTCACCGCGACGCAGGTGAACGCCTCCCACAAATTCATCGCCGCGCTCTGCCAGTGCCACCCTCCCGAAATCCCGCGCACATTCCCCGATGCCGCCCCGCTCGCGAGCAGGATCCCGAGCCACGCCGCGAATCCCGCCGGCAGCGCCACGGCCATCCACCGTACCCCCGTCGCGAACGGTAACCGCTCCAGCCATCGCCCTCGAGCCGCCGCGATCCCCGCCGCGAACAGCAGAAGATACTGCGGAAAATCTCCCAGGTGCATGTTGAGCAGCGAATAACCCAAAGGCAGCGCCAGCCTCACCAGAAACGTCGCCGATGCCATCGCCAGCGCGAACCCGGTCAGCGCAAAATTCCCCGGAACCCTCGCCTCGGACGCCCTGCCGCGCCTCCACATCGCCGCGTAGACACACGAAAAAATCAGCAGCGCCAGGCAGAACCACAGCGGACCGTTCTCCTGCCACACCTGCCCGTTGCGGATATGCTTCACCCATTCATGGGCGAACGACGTCGGTTTGGTCGAATTCCAGGAATGCGCCAGGAAATACTCCACCACCGGCCCCAGAACGAACATGTACAGCAGCACCGGCAACCCCAGCCGGAACGCTCGGTCCTTCACGAACCGCCACGCGCCCTTGCGCTCAATCGAACCCGGCGTGAACACCCCGGCGACGAAAAACAACAGGCCCATGAAGAACGCCTGCAAGTACATCTGCCACGCCCCGAACGCGAGCGTCGCCGCAACCCCAAGCGGCGCGCGATCCGTGTAGTACCAGTTCCCGAACGGGCTGTATGTGTCGGCGGCGTGCATGCTGACGACCAGAATCGTCATAGCCCACCGTAAATTGTCGATGAAGTCGACGCGCCTGGAAGCCTTCGTCATGGATACCGCTCATCACCGCCGTTGTTACCGGTTCCCCGCAACCGGCGCCCGTTTCTCACCCGGAACCGCTCCCCAAACCGCGCCTCCAGCAGCGCGTCCTCGATCTTCATCCGGATCGCCGTGCCCGTCAGAAAAACCGCCAGCGCCGCCAGCGTCAGATACCACCGCGCCACCAGAATCGCGGTGCCCGCCAGTACGCAAAGCAGGGAAGTGTAGATCGGATGCCTGACCAAGCGGTACGGACCCTCGCGCACCAGTTCATGCTCCGCGCCGATCGCCGCGTCCACGCGAAACTGCGCCCCTAGCGCCCGCGTCGCCGTCCACGAAATCAGTGCCGCCAGCGCGAATAGCGCCGCGCCGCCCGCCAGCCGCGCCGGACCCGGCGTCATCTCCCAAAACCGCCCCTGCCACAGGAT
>JBBIVT010000099.1:0-9901 GCA_037439565.1 Acidobacteriota bacterium
GCGTCTTCGAGGCAGGCGCGGATTCGGTGGCTGTGGTGAGCGATCTGTTTCCGGAAAACGGCAACATCCGGGCGCGAGCGGAGGAGTGGCTGAAACTTTCCACTTGACGCCCGAGGTCATTCGTACTAATGTTTTAGTATGAAAACTTCCAAGCCCACTCTTACCGGGCAGGAACTGGAAATCATGAAGGTGGTCTGGCAACTGGAAACGGCCACCGTGCGCCAGGTCTACGAGAAGATGCTGGAGCATCGCCGCATCGCCTACACCACGGTGATGACCATGATGAACATCCTGGAGCAGAAGGGTTATCTCAAGAAGCGCCAGGACGACCGTGCGTATGTCTATCGCCCCAGCCAGCCGCAGCAGCAGGTGATCCGCTCCATGGTGCGGGAGTTCGTCAACCGCGTCTTCAACGGCTCGGCCGAGCCTCTGCTGGTGCATCTGGTGGAGGATCAACATTTAACTGCGGCGGATCTGGAGGAAATTCGCAAGGCGATTCAGAAGGATGCCAAATGACTGCCGCGCTGATGCTGGACAATCTGCTCGCCTGGTCGGCGCAGATTTGCGTTCTCGCCGCGGCGGGATCCTTGGCCGCGTTGGCGCTCACGTCTCCTCGCGCGCGGCTGCTGTTCTGGCAGGCGATCCTTGCCTTTGCGCTGCTGCTCCCGGCCATGCAACCGTGGCGCGAACCGGTGGACGCGCAATCCGGCGTCGTGGCCTCGACGGCGGCCAGTTCTTCCGCGCTCGTGATCCATCGCTCGGGCCCGGGCCTTCCCTGGAAGCGCGAATATCTTCTGGTGATCCTGGCAGCGGGGGCAGTTCTACGGCTCCTGTGGATCGGCGCGGGATTGTTCCGGTTGCGCCGCCATCGCCTGGACGCGCGGATGCTGGCCGCTTCGCCGGTGCCGTTTGCGAATCCCCGTGTCCGGTGGTTCGTGTCCTCCACCGTCGGCGGTCCGGTGACATTCGGATTCTTGAATCCGTCCATTCTGCTGCCGGCGCGCGTGCTCGATCTTCCGCCGGATCTGCGCGAAGCCATCGCCCATCATGAACTGGCGCACGTACGAAGGCGCGACTGGCTGTTCGTCCTCACTGAAGAAGCCATCCGCGGCCTGCTCTGGTTTCACCCCGCCGTCTGGTTCGTGCTGAGCCGCATTCAGCTCGCGCGGGAGCAGGTCGTCGACGCCGAAGTGGTCGGCCTGACGCGCGACCGCGAGCGTTACTTGAACGCGCTGGTCGCCGTGGCCGCGCAAAGATTGCTGCCGGATGTCGCTCCGGCGCCCTTATTCTTAAAAAAACGCCAGCTCGCCCAGCGAGTGGCCGCCGTCTTGAAGGAGACCCGTATGTCCAAGCCTCGCATGATTTTCTCGTTGACCGCCGCCGGATCGGCCGCGTTTCTGGCCGCCTTCGCGGCTGTCTGGATGTTCCCGATGCAAGCTCCGGCGCAGACGCCGCAGGTGGTGAATGGGAGGACGACGATCGTCGCCGACGGACCGGGCGTGGTGGTCGAACCGGGCGCGAAAATCCAGCACCGCCCCCCCGTGTTCTTTCCAGCGGGCGTGACCGCGACCGGCGTGGTGATCGTCGAGGCCTCGGTCAACTCCAAAGGCGAGGTGACGGACGCGCACGTCGTCAGCGGTCCGGAAGAACTGCGCCGCGCGGCGCTTCAGAGTGTCCTCAATTGGCACTTTTCGATCGACGGCGGCTTACCTCCCACAGTTCAAAGCGCCATTCGATTTGAGACGGCGCCGAAGACCGCGGGCGCCGCTCCGGTTCCCGCGGCGCGTCCCACGAGCCTCTATCTGAAGTCTGTGGACACCAGCGCGCTGTCTCCGGATTTGGCGGAGAAGGTTCAGGCGGCGATGCCTGTGCACGCGGGCGATGCGTTTGGCGGCGCGCAGTTAGCGGCGGTTCGCTCGGCGGTCCAGGGCGTGGATGAGCACCTGACCATCATGATGAACTCCGCAGGTTCGGATGCCATGTTGATCGTTATCCTGGCGCCGCCGGCGCAAGGAGTTGTTGGAGGAGTGCCCGGCGGGGTCAGGGGCGGCGTTGCCGGAGTCAGCGGCGGTATTGTCGGCGGCGTCCCGGGCGTTCTGGGGCCCCTGACACCGGACGACGCTCCGAATCCCCAACGCATCCGCGTGGGCGGGAATCTGCAGGCCATGAATCTCATCAGGAAGGTCACCCCGCTGTATCCGCCGGAGGCAAAGATGGCTCGCATCCAGGGTATCGTGCGGTTCACGGCGACGATCGCCAAGGACGGCTCCATCCTCAATCTCGAATTGGTTTCCGGCCATCCCCTGCTGGCAGACTCTGCCAGGGAAGCCGTCTCCCAGTGGGTCTATAAGCCAACTTTGCTGAACGGCAGCCCGGTGGAAGTGATCACTCAGATCGACGTGAATTACACCCTTGCGCAGTGAGAACAATGCCGTGTAAAAATGTTCCAGATTTCATTTGACAAGCCGGGCCTCTCGAATTATGATCGGAACATCACTGAAAAAGGAGGTGGTCCAGTCGAATGATATCTGGTAGTAATCACTCAACTCAAACTACGCGTGAGGTGGCCGACTCTTAAGTCGACACTTCTACTGTTCAGGTTTCGTTCAGTGACGAGGCCGCTGCTCCTGTGGACCGGCCCCTCCGCGCGGAAACGAGCTTGAAAATACCGAAAAGCCCCGATCGGCGGCGCTGTTCCGCCATGTCGGGGCTTTTTGCTTTGGATGTGCTAAACTGAAGTTTCCAAGGAAATCATCATGAAAGCCGGAATTCACCCCGCCTACGAAGAAATCAACGTGATCTGTGCCTGCGGTCACAAGTTCCAGACCCGCTCTGCTCATAAGGGCGACATGCGCGTTGAAATTTGCTCCAATTGCCACCCGTTCTTCACGGGCAAGCAGAAACTCATCGACACCGAAGGCCGCGTCGATCGTTTCCAGAAGAAGTATCAGAAAGTGAAGGACGCAGCCGACGCCAAGAAGGCCGCCGACGAAGCGAAGAAGAAGGCCCAACCCGTCGCTTAGGTTTTTTTCGAATCGCCCCGCGCTCTGACGCGCGGGGAAATCATCCGGTCACAGTCCTAGTCTCCAGATATCCCAGCCCGATGCCGCACTGGCCGAGGTAGTAAGTCGACCACACGAAGTAATCGTGCAGCGGCACCGGCGTCTTGAATTTATGGACGGCGAGCAGCGAATCCGAGACCAGGAAAAGAATAGCTCCCACCGCCACCCACGGGTTCCGGAAGCGTGCCAGGATCGCAGTCAAGACCATGGCCGTGATGGCACAAACATAGAGAACCACTGGTACCGCCAGTGCGCCGGCGGAAGGGACGATCCACGCCGCCAGTATCGCGCTATAGGCCAGGATCACAACGCAGGCTGCCAGGCGAGGCGGGTCCAAACGGATTTGAGCGGTGCGGTTACGCGTGAACAGACAGATATAGGTCAGGTGCGCCAGCAGGAAAGCGCCCAGACCGTAGGCAAACAGCCGCGGATCGAGGTCCAGCAGGATGTCACCCGCCGTCGACAATGCCAGGCCCAGCGCCAGCACTCCGGCGTCGCGCCGTGCCCCTCGCGACTCTAGCGCCAGTGCCGCGAGTGCTCCCACCGCGCATCCTTTCACCAGGGGGCTGCCCCAGAAGGGATGCCATTTCATCGTGAGCAAATAGGCGGCGCTGGCCGCAGCCGAGACATAGAAGAACGCGCGAGAGCGCATAGCCCCGCAGTATACCGCGCATCCGGTACCGATCGCTCAAAGTTGGCGCCGGGGAATCGCGCACATTCGCAGAAAGGCTCCCTTGTTCCGGCCCTGGATTGCTTGTTTCCATCCGGGCGCCGGGGAACTTGATTCTTGCACAGCTTTTCAAGGTGAGGGGCTACTGCGGATTATAGTCCCGGGCCGTTGCCCCGGCCTGCGGCCTGCTTCTGACGCTCATCCCGCTCCTTGAGCATCTTTTCATACTCATCGAGCTGGGCGGGCGAAAGCAGCGCGCGGACCTTGTCCCGTTGGTCCTTTTGAAGCGCATCCATTTCAGGACGATAGCGCTCCCGGACCTCGTGGAACCGGGCCCTGGTTTCGTCCATGATCGCATTGATTTTGGACACCTGATCGTCGGAGAGCTTCATGCGGGTCTGCATCTCCGCCAGGGTCTTCTTGCGGACATCTTCCGGCCGGGGATTGCCGACGCTTTTGACGGAACTGACGGCGTAAAGCGAGTGGCCAAATATGCCCAGAACCACACCGCAAAAGAAGATCAGCCCTACATAAAGGGCGATCGTCAGCCGGGACAGCTTCACCTGAGTCCACCCGCCAGCATGTGGATGTAATCGGCGGAGTGCTCTGCCGACAAAGCCTCCAGGTAGCTCGAACTGGGCGTGGAGTTTTCCTGGAACCTGGGAATCAGCACGGCTCCGATGAGCAGGGTCAGGGCGACGGTGGCCATGAAGCACACCTGCGCCCAGTGGCGAAACACGGATACGGTTGCGGTGCGGCGCGCCTCAATACGCTTCCACAAGCCCGGCATGAAATCGGCGCTCGGTTCCGGGTCGGGACATGCCATCCGGTATTCCGCAAACAGTGCGTCGAGCTTGTCTTCCATCCGATCCATTCTATACCTCCACCTTACTGAGTGTCATCGGCGATCCCCCCTGGAGCTTTAGGGGCGGCCTCCTGACCCTCCTGCACACCAAACGCTTTCAAAACCCGCTGCCTTGCCCGGAATAGCCGGACCTTCAGGGCATTTTCATTAACCCGGTAAATCTTCTCAAGTTCCTTGAGCGACAGCCCTTCTACTTCTTTTAATGTCAGCAGAATGCGGTCTTCCTCGGAAACTTGCCCCAACAGCGACTGGGCCAATTCCCGGACCTTGGTGCGGCGCTCCTCTTCGTCCCGGCGTTTCCCGCCCGCGGAGGCATCCGCCATCATCACCTGCTGCTCGCTCAGATCCGACATCCGGCTTTCCTGCCGGCGCCGCATCCGCCGTAAATAATCGTAAGCCGCGTTCACCGTCAACCGGTACAGCCACGGCTCAAAAACCTCCGGCGTCCTCAAC
Source organism: Acidobacteriota bacterium (assembly GCA_037439565.1). Taxonomy (GTDB): domain Bacteria; phylum Acidobacteriota; class Terriglobia; order Bryobacterales; family Bryobacteraceae; genus Palsa-187. The sequence continues at coordinate 5,051 of JBBIVT010000099.1, forward strand.
TGGTCGAGCGAATAATAAAGCCTCAGGAAAACTTCCTGCCCCACATCCTCGACATCCTCGGGCCTGCCGATGGTGCGGGAAATCGTCCCCAGAATCCTCTTCCGGTACGCTTGAACGATCTGATTAAAGGCGCTATCATCGCCGTTTCGAGCCCGTTCAATGAGTTCGAAGTCAACCAGCATGGCTACCGCCCGCCTCGCCGACCGGCTTTTCCGCGGTAGTCAAGTCCCAAACTGTACAATGAAAAAGGCGCACCGGCTCACTGCTAGGTTACAACAAAGAGGCGCGATTGGACGACCCCTTTCGCGCCGCCCTGCAGGAAAAGAACTAGGCCGCCCCTACAATTCGTAGGGCGACCGCAGTCCCGAGAGGCCGCTTTGGACGGCCCGGGGGCTCGGGGATTTTGTAGGTCAGGTATCGTTCTAAACTGCAAATCAAGTCGTCGAGGGCGGCCTTCCTGAGCTGGAGGTAGGCTAGCCTCGCCTGGATAACACCAAGCGACTCGGGGGAGTAGCTAGACATGCATTTAACGTTTACAGTACTAGGACTACTAAGGCAATACCCTTATTTGAGGGTATTGCCGGAGCAAGCGCCGCCATGTTGATGGAAGAAAGTAAGTACTTCAGAATGAAAGCATTAAATGGCGTGCTAAAATAAGGATTCCATGGATTTTCTCGCAGGGCTGAATCCTCGCCAGCGTGAGGCGGTGGAGTACGCCGAAGGCCCACTCCTCGTCCTGGCTGGCGCAGGGAGCGGCAAAACCAGGGTAATCACCCATCGCATCGCCCACCTGATGAGCGCTCATCACGTGCCTGGCTGGGCGATTTTGGCGGTGACCTTCACCAACAAGGCGGCAGGCGAAATGCGCGACCGGGTCCAGAGCCTGGTTTCAGGAATCAGCAGCGATGGCCTGCCGACGGTGGCGACGTTTCATTCCTTCTGCGTCCGCCTGCTGCGGCGGGAGGGCGCTCCGCTGGCCGAAATCCGCCCCGGCTTCACGACCCTCTTCACGATTTACGACGATGACGACCAGATCAGCGTCCTCAAGGGCATCTACCGGTCAGTCGGGCTGGACGACAAGTTCATGCAGCACCGCGCCGCGCTTTCGCGGATCAGCAACGCCAAAAGCCTGAAGCAGACGCCCGAGGACCTGGAGCGAGCCGCCACGGACCCGGTATCGAAGCGTCTGGCCGTGGTGTATGAGCGCTATCAGGCGAAGCTCCGGGAGTCCAACGCGCTGGACTTCGACGACCTGCTTCTCGAGGCCGTCCGGCTGCTGCAGCATGACGCGCCCACCCGCGAAAAACTCAACCGCCGCTATGAGTTCGTCATGGTGGATGAATATCAGGACACCAACCGCAGCCAGTACGAACTGATGCGCCTGCTGACGGGCGAGCGCGGCAACATCGCCGTGGTGGGCGACGAGGACCAGTCGATTTACGGCTGGCGCGGGGCGAACATCCGCAACATCCTGGACTTTGAGCGCGATTTTCCGGGCGCGACCATTATCCGGCTGGAGCAGAACTACCGCTCGACGAAAAATATCCTGGAAGCCGCCAGCGCGGTGGTGGCCAACAACACGGAACGCATCGGCAAATGGCTGTGGACCGAGGCGGAAGCGGGGGCGAAAATCACGCTTTACGAGGCTCCGGACGCCGAAAACGAAGCCTTGTGGATTGCCGATAAAGTCGAAGCCTCGTTGGCCCAGAATCCTCGCGACCACGTGGCGGTTCTGTACCGTACCAATTCGCAATCGCGGCAGATTGAAGAGGCTCTGCGGCGCTACGGGCGCAAGTACATTGTCGTCGGCGGCTTCAGCTTCTATCAGCGCGCCGAGGTGAAGGATATTCTGGCGTACCTGAAGATCCTGGTCAGCCCCCAGGATTCCATCAGCCTGCTGCGCATCGTCAACACGCCTGCGCGGGGCATCGGCCGGACCACCATGGAGCAGGTGGAGCATTACGCGCTGCAGCGCAACATGGCTCTGTGGACTGCCATCGGCCAAATGCTCGAGGAGAAGCAATTCCCGGGCCGCGCCGAAGCCGCGCTGGCGGCCTTTCACCGCATGATTTCCGAGCTGAGCGCGCAGGTGGAATCGAGGCCGATCGCCGATACGCTGCGGGAACTGATGGAGCGCACCGGCTACCGCCGCATGCTGGAAGAAGAGGGAACGGAAGAATCGAAAAACCGCCTGGCGAACCTCGACGAATTGTTGAACGCCGCGGTCGACGCGGGCGCGCGGGGCGAATCGATCCGCGACTTTCTGGATCACGCGGCACTGGTGGCCGACGCCGATTCCCTGGACGAGCGCGCGCCGGTTTCGCTGCTGACAATGCATAACGCCAAGGGTCTGGAATTCCCCGTGGTGTTCATCGCGGGCATGGAAGAGGGCCTGTTTCCGCATAGCCGCTCGCTCGATTCGGAAAGCGGGATGGAAGAGGAGCGGCGGCTGTGTTACGTCGCCATGACGCGCGCGGAGAGAAAGCTGCACGTCAGTTGGGCCCGCTACCGGCGCCGTTTCGGAGGAGGGCAGCCGGAAGCCTCCATCCGCTCGCGCTTTTTGAAGGAGATCCCTTCGCCGCTGGTCGAAAGCGTCCGTCAGATCCAAGGTATGGATCTCTATGCCGAGCGCTATGAGGTCCGCGAAACCGCGCGGAGAAACCTTTATACTGGGAAGACTTACAATTCGGTGGAGAACATCAAGCAGTTCTTCACGGAACGGGGAATGCCAGCTCCTCAGGGGCTGGGCGCGGCGGCTCCGAAGCCCGCGCCGATGGCGGCAAAGCCGGTTCCCGTAGCGCCTGCGGCTCCCGGGAAGAAGCCGGCGAGGAAGTTCGGGCCGGGCTCGGTAATCGAGCACGCCAAATACGGGCGCGGCACGGTGCTGCGCGTGGAAGGGTCGGGCGAGGACACGAAAGTGACCGTGAATTTCCCCTCCTACGGGTTGAAGAAGTTGATCGCGAAATTTGCAGGAATCAAGGTTGATTAGAACTGAATGGACACCAAAAAAATTACCGATAAAGAAGAACGCAAGAAGCTGAAGCGCACCGCGCGCAAGAAAGCGGCCCCGAGGGCCAAGCGCCCGAACGACGTCGACCGCGGCTCGCGCAAGCGCAAGGTGAAGAAGATCGCCAAGGGTCAGCGCAAGCGTTAACCGGAACGCGCCATGCCGGCCCTGTTCCGCACCAAGAGCATCGACGCGCTGATCGCGTCTTCCGAGGAGCCGCACAAGAGGCTCAAAAAGACGCTCGGTCCGTGGAGCTTGGCGTTTCTCGGGGTCGGCATTGTTATCGGCTCTGGTATTTTCACAGTCACGGGCACGGCCACGGCGGGAAAAGTCCTTAAAGTAGACTCCCTGCTGCATGCCACGGTGCTCGATCTGGTCACCCATGGAGGGCACGCGGCTTCCACCATGGGCCGCCCCGGCGCGGGTCCTGCGATCACTCTATCGTTTTTGCTGGTGATGCTCGCCTGCACCGTGGCCGGCCTGTGTTATGCCGAACTGGCCTCGATGATCCCCATTGCGGGCAGCGCGTATACGTACGCCTACGCGATTCTGGGCGAGATTATCGCCTGGATCATCGGCTGGGATCTCATCCTGGAATACGCCGTGGCGAACATGAGCGTCGCGGTGGGCTTCTCCGCCTACATGCAGGATCTCACCGACAACCTCTTCGGATTCCATCTGCCCGTGGCGATCGCCTATCCGATGTTTCCCGCGCCCGGGTCGCCCGGAGGCGTGTTCAATATTCCCGCGCTGGTCATCACGCTGGCCATCACCTGGGTGCTGGTCCGAGGCGTGCGGGAAAGCGCCCAGACGAATACCACCATGGTGTTCATTAAGATCGCCGCAATCCTTATTTTTTGCATCGGCGCGGCGAGGGCGATCAATCCGGTGAATTACCACCCGTTCGCGCCGAACGGATTCTCGGGCATTCTCACCGGCGCGTCGATCGTGTTCTTCACTTACATCGGGTTCGATGCGGTCTCCACCGCCGCCGAGGAATGCAAGAGCCCGCAGCGGGACATTCCGTTCGGCATCATGGCGACGCTGTTGATCTGCACGATTCTTTATGGCTCCGTCGCGCTGGTGCTCACTGGGATTGCAAACTGGCAAACGCTCGATCCGGATTCTCCGGTGGCCGTGGCCCTGAAGAATCTGGGTTACAACCGGCTGCGGCTGATCGTGAGCGCGGGCGCGCTGACGGGCATGATCTCCTCGCTTCTGGTCGGCCAGTACGGGCAGGCGAGGATCTGGTTCGCCATGTCGCGCGACCGGCTGATGCCGAAAATGTTTTCCGCCGTGCATCCGGTGTATCAGACGCCGCACATCAGCACCTGGATCGCCGGATTCTTCGTGGGAATCCCCGCCGGCCTTTGGGATATCGACACGCTGGCGGAGCTGTCGAACATCGGCACGCTGTTCGCGTTCGTGGTCGTTTCGGCCGGCGTCATCGTGCTGCGCAAGAAGCAGCCGGACCGCCCCCGCAGCTTCCGCGTGCCGTTTGTGCCTCTGGTGCCCATCCTGTCGATCGCCTGCTGCGTGATCCTCATGATGGGGCTGCCGCTGGTCACCTGGATCCGCTTCTTCGTTTGGCTGGCGATCGGGCTGGTGGTGTACTTCAGCTACGGCCGGCATCGGACGGCGGACGCGTAAGGCGAAAGTAGCCTAATCTCTCCCATCCGCCGGCCAATTGCCCGGAGCCAGGATTCAGCACACGCTTACGCTGCTCCAGCGTCGGTTCCGCACCGAAACTCTCGTCTAGAACCCACAATCGTAATCGTACCCATTCTCTGCCCAATAATCTCTCGGACGCGCGTCGGCAAACGAAATCTTCCCGATCCGCTTCA
>JBBIVT010000099.1:10001-14180 GCA_037439565.1 Acidobacteriota bacterium
GCCCAATAATCTCTCGGACGCGCGTCGGCAAACGAAATCTTCCCGATCCGCTTCAAGTTTTTCACCCCGTATTTCACCGGAATCAGAAGGCGCAGAGGAGCGCCGTGGGCATTGGTCAGCGGCTCGCCGTTCATTTCATACGCCAGCAGCGTCTGCGGATGCATCGCCGAGGCTCGGTCCAGGCCGACGTAGTAATCTCCATCCGGCGTCTCCATGGCGGCCCAGGGCTTGCGCGCCGCTTCCGGCGCATATTTCGCGGCGAAATCGGAAAATCTCACGCCGCCCCACTTCATGATGTAGTTCCAGCCCTCGATGCACTTGAACTGGGTGATTTCTTCCACCTTCGGCAGCGCTTTGACTTCGCCGAGCGACACCGCCTTGCCCTCCACCATCAGTTTCCAGTCGGGCTCGGGATCATCTTCGATCCCGATCGTCCCGTTCGCGCGCGCCTCGCCGATTTCGGACGCGTCGAACGTCCTGGCCAGTTTGGATTGGCGGAACAGCGCGTGGGAAAAAACGTCGTCCGCCTCTTCAGCGCGGCGCAGAGCCATCGGCAGGCCGGCTTCGTCCGCGCCCGTGCGAATCCAGCGCCAGCCGGCGAATCCGGCCGCTGCGGCGATACCGCCCACCAGGAAGCTGCGCCGCGTGAGTCTGGAAATCTCCCGGTCTGTTGCGTTCATTCCACTACCTCGAATCCCGTCACCATCGCGCGAAAGTTGTTCCAGCCCGCGCGGATTACCTGCCCCATGTGCACCATGAAGAACAGGCAGTAGCCACAGGTCAGCAGGAAATGCTCCACCCGCGCTGCCGCGTAGCCGCCCAGCATCGCCGTGAGCCATCCGAACTGCACTGATTTCCAAATCGCCAGACCCGTGATCAGCGAGCCGAGACCCATCAAAACGACGCTCGTATACGCGATCTTTTGCGCACCGTTGAATTTCTGCCGGGGCAGGGGAGTTTTCTTAATTCCCAGATCGTGCAGCACAACGTCGAGCGCCTCGCGCAGAGTATTACGGTCCGGAACCAGGTATCGCCATTCGCCGGAGAACGCGGTGTAAAGGACGTAGCAGAGCCCGTTCAGCGCGAACAGCCACATAAAAAGGAAGTGCCAGCCCATCCCTTCGGCCAATCGCGCGTTGACGCCCAACGCGTCGTAGAACCGCTGAGGAAAGAAATGGAACAGCGCCGTTTCTCCCCATCCGATGGTGTAAACGTCGTTGGCCCAGTAAATCAGCAGCCCGCTCCAGATCATGATGCTGAGCAGCGGGAAGTTGATCCAGTGAAACCAGCGAATGGCGCGAGGGTGTTTTGCTTCAATCCGCTTCACGCTCACTGGATTCGCCCGCCGGAGGGAAAAAGTTACGGTTCAGATGAGAAAAGCCGACGATGCGCCCACCCACTCCATGTCGCGATTGTGGTCGACGCCCATCATCTTGCCCCGCCCCATGCGGATAATCGTGGTCACGGCCCGCAGATCGTCGAGCCACAGGTACATCAGCCGGATCTCCGCTTTGGTCTTGCCGTGCGGCGTATCGATCAGCGGCGCGAAGTGGACCCGCTCCTGAAGGATGTAGTTCCCCGGATCGTGGATCCGCGCGATGTCCTCCCGCGTGGGGCCGATCACGACGCCCAGGCCGGCAAACGAATAGAGCGGCTTCAAGACCCAGTTTTCGAGATCATTCGGCGCGCCTTCGCTGAGGAATCGCGTTCGCGGGACGGAGGGATGCTTTAAAAACGGCAATGAAAATTTGCTGATGCGGAAATACCAATTGGGATGTCCGGCCCATTCAACCCGCAGATCGTCGCGATAATCGAATGGCGGATGAATATTCTTGCGTTCCAGTTCATCCACGATGACGCGGTTGTAAATCCTCTCGATCGGCACGCCGTCATGGAAAAGCCGATTGCCGCGCTTCTCCACCTTGGTAATGCAGACCGTCCTTATCCCTGTCATGCGCTCGGTCAGCAGAAAATCGGGCAGGGTCTTCTGCTGCTGGGGGTCGATTTCGAGCAGCACGACATTTTCCGGGGCGTGATCGCCGAGTACGGCCCGGCGAAAATCGTCCTGGTAGGAAGGATCGGGCGCCAGATTCAGATCGTACGCATCGAGGTAGGTTTGCTGCAGGAACGGCTGGTAAGCATATAAAGAAGGAAACGCCTGGATTTCCACCAGCTTCGGTTCCAGCGCTTCGGTCAGCCCGAAATCCACCTGAATGAACAGAGGCCGGGCGTCCTCGTTCGGCACGCGATAGGCGTCGGGGATGGTTTCCCCGGAGCGCTTCAGATACTCCGGCGTCATCAATTGATGAATCAGTTCGCGTCCGTCGCGCTCCATGCGCTCCATCAGCGGGCGGGGAAGAAAAATGGGCGTCTCGCAGTTGCGAAACTTCACGTGAGTCCCGCAGCCTTCGTCGAGCAGGCGCAGGAAGCGACTGTAACGCTCCGGCGTAAAGCTCGCGTTGAAGTGGCGGCGCAGCTCCGGGACCATTTAAATCAGAAAGCGGCCGGATTCCATGATCTGCCGGTCATCCGCCCAGATATCGAACTTCGTGCCCACCACGTCGATGTGCGTGGAGCAGTCCCACTCCGCGCCGGTGTGGGCCCCGTAGGGATTGCCGAACGCGATGTGAATGCCGGGGAGCTTCTCGTCCTGCAGAATATTGCCGATGACGCCGCGCAGGCCGATGTTGGTGCCAATGGCGAACTCGCCCACGCGATCGGAGTTTTCGTCGGTGTGCGTGTAGCGCCAGAATTCGTCGCGGAGCTCGGCGTTGGCGCATTCCGCGTGCGCCAACCGGTTCTTCTCGATGCGGATGGTCAAGGGCGTCGCTTTCAAATTGCCGTATTTGGCGCACAGATAATCGCCCACCACGCCGTCGATCACGAATGTGCCGTTCACTTCGCCCGGCGTCGTGAAGACCTCGCCGCCCGGCAGATTTCCCCACTTGTTGGGAGAAATGATGCCGCTAGTCTTGACCCACTTGTAGCCGGGATTCAAATCCGCCACGATGTCTGTGCCCGCGGCCGTGCGCGCGCGCACCCGGTGCGAGGCGGAGGCGATCTCCCACACCTTCACGCTGATCTCGTCCACCTTCTGAAAATCGGCGCGCATGCCTTCCAGCATGATGCGAGGCTCGATGTTCACCATGTGCGCGTGCCTCATCTTGCGGCGATTCACCACGTCGGTCATCTGCATGCGGGTGCGCAGCTCGTTTTTCTGCGCCACCACCGCGAAGATGCTCACCTGGCTGGTCTCCATGTCCTCCAGCACCTCGCGGGGCATTTCGTGGAGCGGCCTGGGCGCAAGCTCCTCGAGCACGAACGTGTTGTAGGGCGACCCCACCTGCTCCAGCTCGGCGGCGATGCTGGCGGCGATCTCCAGGCATGCGCCGTCGGTGATGAGCGTCACTTTTTCCTCGGGCTGAACGCGCAGGCATACGCGCACCGCATTGTGCGCGCCCTGCGAAAACTCCGGATCGAAGGCGGCCGGAATCAACGCGCCGCTCCCGAGCCAAATACGCTCGATTCCGTCTCTTCGATGATGTAATCCACCACTTTAGTCAAATCCCCTGTCTCTCGAAATACGCGGAGCTGGCGATCCGCGCCGCTGCCGTTTTCCACGATCTTGCGGATGCCGTTCACCTGTTCGCGCGAGCCCAACTCGTCGAGAACGTCGTCGACGAAGGCCAGATACTCCTCCACCAGGTCGCGCATCGGCACTTCAATGCGCCGGCCGAAATCGATCAGCTTGCCATCCAGGCCGTAGCGCGCCGCGCGCCATTTGTTTTCCATGATCAGCGCCCGGCGGTACAGCCGGAAGCCCTGGTTGGCCTCGTGCAGCTTGTACAATTTTGCCACGGTCGCCTGGATCAGCGCGGCCAGCGAGATGGTTTCTTCCAGCCGCATGGGAATATCGCAGCAGCGAAACTCGAGCGTGGTGAACGTCGGATGCGGGCGGATGTCCCACCAGATCTTCTTGGCGTTGTCGATGCAGTTTGTCTTCACCAGAAGGTCGACAAAGTTCTGATACTCGCCCCAACTGGGAAAATAGTCCGGGATGTTGGTGCGCGGGAACTTGTCGAACACCTTGCACCGGTACGATTTCAGGCCCATGTCCATGCCCAGCCAGAAAGGCGAGTTCGACGACAGCGCCAGCATATGGGGCACGAAATAGCGCGC
>JBBIVT010000099.1:14280-16447 GCA_037439565.1 Acidobacteriota bacterium
TGATGCATCTCCGCCTTCACGGCTTCCTTGAGCTGCATTTTGCCCTTGGCGATGATCTCGGCATCGATATGGGAACGCAAGTCGCGCGTCACAGGGTCGATGGTCTGATATTCTTCCTCGATGCCGATGGTGAAGCTCGGACGGCTCATTTCAGAAAACCCGCCCAGCGCATTTCCACTGGTTTCGGCTCCTTCAGCGCTTCCTCCACGGCGTATTCGGCCACCGCGTCTACAATCCAGTCGAAATTCTTGCGGCCGACGGAGTTCAGATCGGCGTCGGGTGCGGGATTCAGGAAATCGATCGCGTACGGGATGCCGTTCTCCACCGCGAACTCCACTGTGTTCAGATCGTAGCCCAGAGCGCGGCACAGCTTCAGGCAATCGTCCTCCACGCGCCGGAACATCGCCGGATCCAGGGGCGCTCCGTCTAGCACGTAGCGGTGCGCATGAGGCCTCCGGGGATCGTATTGCATGATGTGGACCTTCTGCTGGCCCACCACGTAGCAGCGGTAATATTCCGTGAAATTGACGGCCTTCTGCAGCGTCATGCATAGGTCGCCCGTTTCGTCGTAGGCGGAGAACAGCTCAGCGGGCGTATCCACGCGATAGACGTTCTTCCAGCCGCCACCGTTGTAGGGCTTCAGAAACGCCGGGAAGCCGATGTAATCGAAAATCTCCTCCCAGTTGAGCGGATAAATCAGGTTCCGCATGGACATCTCGGTGGTCCCTGGCGGATGCGACTTATGCGGCAGCAGCACCGTGGGCGGAATCGCCACGCCGATCTTCGACGCCAGCGCGTAGTTGAAGAACTTATCGTCGGCGGTCCACCAGAACGGATTGTTGATTACTGTGGTCCCGTTCAGCGCGGCATTCTTCAGGTACGAGCGGTAAAAAGGGATGTCCTGGCTGATGCGGTCGATAATCACGCGATACCCCGAGGGCTCCGCCATTTTGACCCCGCCGATGCGGACATGCTCCGCCTCCACGCCGTCCACCCGCATGCCGTTAATGCGGTCGACCAATGCGCCGGGAAACGTGTTTTCCATTCCGTAGATGATGCCGATTTTTCGCATGCTGTTGAGAATGGTATCGCAGAAATGTCAGAGATATTTGGCCGCCATCGCCTGCCACCAGGGCCAGTCGTGGCCCGCTCCGTCGCCCCAGACATCGAGGGTATGGTTGACCCCCTTCGCGGCCAGAATCGCCGATAACCTCCGGTTTTCCTCCAGGCAGATGTCGTGCTCCGCCGTCGCCAGCACGATCCGCATCCGGTACAGCGCCGGGTCATTCAGATTGGGCAGGAAATCCGGAGGGCAGTTGAAGTAGCAGTTGTCGTCATAATAGCCGTCCAGAAACTGGTGAATGTCGAACGCGCCGCCCATGCTGATGAATCCGGCCACCAAGTGAGGATGCTTCAGCGCGAAGTTGGCTGAGTGATACCCGCCGAAGCTGCACCCGGTAACGGTCAGTTCAGGCGAGGCGTTGCGGGAGCGGATGAACGGCATCACCTCGTTCAACAGGTACCGATCGTACTGCTCATGCCGCGCCGCGCGCACCGATGGATGCACGGCCTTGTTGTACCAGCTCTCCGCGTCCACCGAATCCACGCAGAAGGCCTGGATCTGCCCGCCTTCATACTGATCCCCGATGACGGAGATCATGTGCCGGTTCTCGTAATCGTAAAACCGACCCATCGAGGTGGGGAAAACCAGGACGGGCGTGCCGGCGTGGCCGAACACAAGCAGTTCCATGTCCCGGCCCAAGGTAGGGCTAAACCATTTGTGATATTCGCGATTCATTGGGGTGAGTTTTTATAGTACCAGCGCAAAGCGATCCCGCTAGAGGCGCACGCCGGGGGGGGGACTTCCAAGACAGTCGCTCCCTTTCGTTATAGGCTGACAATCAGGACAGGCGATGGAAGACCGCAAAATGCTGGATGTTGAGCAGACGGACGGACGGGCACGGACTTACCTGCAACGCTCGGCCGGCGAACTGCCGCGGAGCCCCCTCCATAGCATCATGAAATGGATTCTCGAGCAGTTGAACTTAGGCCATTTCGAAAAACTGAGAGACTCACAGGGCGACATCGTTTCAATGACAATCGGCAGGTCTTCGCCGCGAGCGTCCTCCTCTGGAGACGAGGCGCTCGAACAGGGTATGAGCCGTTT
>JBBIVT010000100.1:0-16286 GCA_037439565.1 Acidobacteriota bacterium
CCGGACAAACGAGTGCTGGGCGTTCTGCCGAATTACCGCACCATCAACGAGACCGGGACGTATACGCCCATCACGTCCCGCCAGAAGATGATCATCGCCTCCAAGGATTCGTTCGATTATCCGCTGGTGGGCTTAGCGGGAGCGTATGCAGGACTCAGCCAATTGGAAAATTCCGATCAATCGTTCGGACAGGGGATGAAGGGGTACGGACAGCGTTTGTGGACTAACTACGTCGATCAGGCGGTTGGGAATATGTTCAGCGAGGGGATTATGCCGTCGCTGCTGCATGAAGATCCGCGCTATCGCCGCATCGGACCCACGCGCGGCAGTAAGAAGTACCGGGCCGGGTATGCTCTCTCCAGGGTAATAGTCACGCGCACCGACGCTGGCGGGACGCGCTTTAACTTTTCGGAATGGACGGGCAACGCGATCGGAACTGCACTCTCGAATGCCTATCATCCCGATGGCCGGGATGTGACCGACAACGTGACGAAGCTGTTAACTGCGGTCGCCACCGACGCCGTTTCGCAGGTCCTCAAGGAATTCTGGCCCGACATCAAGCACAAGCTCTTTCACAAAACGCCTGCTGCCGCCGGCGACTGAAAAGAAGCTGGCATGCGCTCGATTTGTGCGAAGCGAGGCGCCCGGTCCTAAGCCGAATACGAGCGGCCCTTGTGCGCGCCAACAAGAATCTGTACCATTCTGTGCGCGATCAGCTCGTGGAGCGTGAGCAACTCCTTGTTCGCAGCGACAATCGATTCCACGTCCAGAGGGTCGGACGGTCCGCCGCCGGCGCGCAGCGCGGCCATCGCTTCGCCGATCACGGGATCGGCGATGACGTCGCCCGCCATCTCCCAGAGGGTGATGAAACGGTCGACCGCGGTGGGGAAGCTGAGAGCGAACACGCCCCAGTTACTCGTCGTGCGCGGCGGCTTGTAATCCAAATTGAATGGACCTTTGTATCCGTGGCTGCGTAGCAGAACCAGAACGTTCAGCCAATCCAGCGGATTCACCAGGCCTACCGCAATATCGACGTCGTGCTTCAGCCGGTAGCCGTCGTTAATGTCGAAGTGCCACAATTTGCCGCACACCAGAGCGCGGGCCAGCGCCGCGCGAGGCGCCGCGCCCCACATCAGCTCGTGCAGATACTCGGGATTCAGGCCCACCATCTCCGGGTGCGTCAGCAGTCCCGAAGAAATCCAGGCCAGCATGGCATCAGAGGTCGGCAGCAGAATTTCCGCCTGCGGTTCGAAGGGCTTAGCTTCCATGCAGTGTTTTAGCGTGGGACGCCCAAACTCCCTGGCGATGCGAATATCGGCCTCGCAGGCCGCGTTCATACCCTCGGCGTACCACTTCAGCGTCTGGGTCTCCTCGACCGCGCCCTGCACGAAGTATCCGAGCGATCCTGGCCAGTACACGGCGAACTCCGCGCCGAGTTGATGCCCGATCTTGACGGTGTTTTCGAGACGCCGCGCCGCGTAGGCGCGCACTTCCGGAGCCTCCGCGGCTGGGCTCGCCGCCCACACCGCGTGGTGAAACGTTTCCGTCGTGACCATGGAGCACTTCAGTCCGTTCTGGGCCAAAGACGCCTGAATCCGGGCGACGATCTCCTCCTGTTCGTCTTTAAACAGGCCCGCCGTCGGGATCACATCGGTGTCGTGCGTGGTCCAGTAGCCGATACCGATCTTGCCGTATTCCTCGATGACCTTCTCGAACCCAACCGGCTCGCGCGTGGGGGCGTGAAATAGCGCGTGGCCTTCGTACGCCGCCGCCCACTGCGGCCCGGAGATATAGTATTTTCGCCGCGTGTCGGGCGAATATCCGCCCCCGCAGGCTTGTATCAAGCGTTCCACGAGCGCGCGCTGTTGATTTTGGGGAATAGGTGCCATCGACCGCTTATGATACCCCAATAGCCTCCTAATCAGTGCGTCCGAACCGTCCGATATCGCATAATAGAGCCGGAGACTATACTCATGATTCTCGAAGCGACCCCGTCGTCGACCCTCGAAACCGAATTTAACCCCAAGATATCCGCCGAAGTGCGTTTTGACGAAGCTGCCGCCCGCCTGGGCCTGGACGAAGGAATGCAAAAAGTCCTGCGCACCCCGTCGCGGGAGATGATTGTCCACATTCCCGTTCAACTGGATGACGGCCGCCTGGAGGTTTTCACCGGGTACCGTGTGCAGCACTCCATCGCGCGCGGTCCGGCAAAGGGAGGCATCCGCTACGCACCCGATGTGAGCCTGGACGAAGTTCGCGCGCTGGCCGCCTGGATGACTTGGAAGTGCGCCGTCACCGGCCTGCCGTTCGGCGGCAGCAAGGGAGGCGTGATTTGCGACCCCAGCCTGCTGTCCCCCGGCGAACTGGAGCGGATCACGCGCCGCTACACCGCCCAGTTGGTGGATTTTATCGGTCCGGAAATCGACGTTCCCGCGCCGGACATGAATACCAATGAGCAGACGATGGCATGGATCATGGACACGTATTCAATGCACTCGCGCCACGCGCAAACCGCCGTCGTCACCGGCAAGCCGATTCACCTGGGCGGCTCCAAAGGACGCGCCGAGGCCACCGGGCGCGGATGCATGATTGTCACCGAGCAGGCCCTGCGCAAGCTGGGCCTGGAGCGGTCCGCGACGCGCGTCGTCGTCCAGGGCTTTGGTAACGTCGGCGGCATGGCCGCCAAGCTGATGTCCCGCGCCGGATTCAAGATCATTTGCATCATTGAATACGATGGCGCAGTCTACAACGCCAAGGGCCTGGACATTCCCGCGCTGACGAAACACCGCCAGGAGACCGGATCGATCCGCGGATTCGAGGGCGGCGAGGCCATCGACAAAACCGAAGCCATGTTCCTGGAATGCGACGTGCTTCTGCCCGCCGCCAAGGAAAACGTCATTACGTCAGAGAACGCGCATCGCCTTCGGACCAGGATTCTCTGTGAAGGCGCGAACGGGCCCACCACCTACGTCGCCGATCCGATCCTGCAGGAAAAAGGCATCTTCGTGATCCCCGATATCCTGGCCAACGCCGGAGGCGTCACCGTTTCCTATTTCGAATGGGTGCAGGATCGCCAGGGTTATTTCTGGAACGAGCAACTGGTGAACGACCGTCTGGAGGAAATCATGGTCACCAGCTTCCAGGATGTGGTGGCCTACGCTCAGAAGCACGGCGTGAACAACCGCACGGCGGCTTACATGCTGGCGCTGGACCGCGTGGCTCACGCGATCAAATTGAGGGGAATCTACGCCTGATTCGACCAGAAAATGGGGACCGTCTACTCTGTCCCCGCAAAAGAGCGAACGTCGAACCCCTTCGCATTGGCTGTGGACAGAGCGGACTGTCCCCATTTTTGGCCTCGCGTAAGCCATGACCACGCCCGAAACGCCGTTGATGCGCCAGTATTACGGCATCAAGCAGCAGGTTCCCAACGCCCTGCTGCTGTTCCGGCTCGGAGATTTTTACGAACTCTTTTACGACGACGCCGTCACCGCCGCGCGCGAACTCGAAATCACGCTCACCGCGCGCAATAAGGAAAAAGGCCAGCCGATTCCCATGTGCGGCGTGCCCTATCATGCTTCCGAAGGCTACATCGCGCGTCTGATTCAAAAAGGCTACCGCGTCGCCATCTGCGATCAGATGGAGGAAGCGAGCGCGGGCAAAAAGCTGGTCCGCCGCGAGGTGACGCGTATTGTCACGCCCGGCACTGCCATGAACGCGGGCGTGCTGCGCTCCCATGAGAATAACTATTTGGCCGCCGTGTTCGTACACGCGCAGCGCGCCGGACTCGCGCACGTCGACGTATCCACCGGCGAATTTCGCGCCACTGAAATCGAGGCTTCAGAGATCGGCGCAGCGCTCGAAACGTTGAATGCCAAGGAGGCGCTGGCGCCCACCGGCTCGCCTCTAAAACTTCCCTGCCTCAAGACCGACGTCGAGCCGTGGGTGTTCGGGGCGGACTACGCCTCGCGCAGCCTGTGCGATCACTTTCATCTCCTGTCGCTCGACGGCTGCGGTCTTGAAAACCGGCCGCTAGCCACGGCCGCGTCTGCGGCGCTGCTCCATTACCTGCGCGAAACGCAGCGCGCCGCGCTCGATCATCTGGAGCGCCCGGCGTTTTATGACCGTGCCGATGCGCTGGTCCTTGACGCCGCCACGGTCCGCAACCTCGAACTGGTCGAACCCCTGTTCGCGGGTGAATCGAAGGAATCGACGCTGCTCTTCGTGCTCGACCGCACGCGCACCGGCATGGGGGGACGCCTGCTGCGCCGCCGGCTGCTTGCGCCCTCGATTGACCTGGCCGAAATCGACGCGCGTCTTGATGCCGTTGCCGAGCTCCATGCCGCGCCGATGCTTCGCTCCGCCATCGCCGCCGATCTCGGCTCCATTCTGGATCTCGAACGGCTGCTGTCCAAGCTCGCTTTATCCACCGCAGGTCCGCGCGATCTGGCCGCGCTGGCGAGATCGCTGGCCGTGATTCCGGCGCTGAAGGGTCACCTGCGGAGCGCCACGTCGCAGCGCCTGAAGACGCTGGACCTGGATGAAGTGGCTGGCGTCCGCGACCCTGTTTTGTCGGCGCTGGCCGACGAGCCGCCGGTGAACCTGTCAGACCTCGGCGTGATTCGCGACGGCTACGATCCGCGCTTGGATGAGCTGCGCGATATTTCGAAAAACAGCAAGACGTATCTGGCGCAGATCGAGCAGCGCGAGCGCACGCGAACCAATATCGCGTCGTTGAAGGTCCGTTTCAACAACGTTTTCGGCTATTACATCGAAATTTCCAAAGCCAACCTGCACCTTGCGCCGCCGGATTATGAGCGCAAACAGACCTTGGTCAACGCCGAGCGCTTCACCACGCCGGAACTGAAGGAGCTGGAAGTCAAAATTCTCGAAGCGGAAGAAAAGATGCTCGTCATTGAGCGCGAGATATTTGAAACTCTCCGCGCCCTGGCCGCCTCGCACGCCGTCCGCATCAAGAACGCCGCCCATGCGATCGCGGAACTCGACGTTTCCGCGGCCCTGGCGGAAGTGGCGGCGCAGAACCGTTATACGCGCCCGCGCTTCGATGAAAATGGCGAGATGCGGGTCGCCGCAGGCCGTCATCCCGTCATTGAACAGTTGGCCGCCAAGGACGCCCAGCGCTTTATTCCCAACGATCTCTATTTCCATCCCGAGACCGAGTACGTCGCCGTCATCACGGGACCGAACATGGGCGGTAAATCCACGTATCTGCGCCAGGCCGCGCTCATCGTGATCCTCGCGCAGATGGGCTCGTTCGTTCCAGTCGAATCCGCGCTCCTGCCGATCGTCGATCGCGTGTTCACGCGCATCGGCGCGGCGGATAATCTGGCCCGAGGCCGCTCGACGTTCATGGTGGAGATGACGGAAACCGCGGTGATTCTTAATACAGCCACCCCGCGCAGCCTCGTTGTGCTCGATGAGATCGGCCGCGGTACGTCCACCTACGACGGCCTTGCGCTCGCTTGGGCCGTGGTGGAGCACATCCATAAGAACATCCGCGCCAAGACGTTATTTGCCACCCATTATCACGAGTTGACGGAACTGGCCGAAACGCTTCCCGGCGTGCGCAATCTGCACGTTTCGGTGAAGGAATCGGGGGATCAGATCCTGTTCCTGCGCCGCGTCGAGCCGGGCGCGGCCGACCGCAGCTACGGAATCGAGGTGGCGCGCCTCGCCGCTCTGCCCATATCCGTGATCGAGCGGGCGCGCCAGATCCTGGCGCATCATGAAGACTTCGTGCCCAGGAACGCGCCGGTGCAGATCCGCCTGTTCGAGCCGATTAATCACGACATCGCGGACCGGATCCGCGATCTGAAGCTCGACGAGTTGCGGCCTATTGATGCGCTCCAATTGCTCGCGGAATTGCAGAGAGATTTAAAGCAATGAGGACAGCCGTTTCGCGGCCGATGCGCGTAGCAGGCCTCATGTCCGGCACATCGCTCGACGGCATTGACGTCGCGATTGTCGATCTCCGCGCCCGTACAGTCTCGCCCGTCGCCTTCCGGTCGATTCCCTATTCCCGGGACACGCGCGATGCAATTCTGGCGATTTCCAATGCGGAAACCCATACCGCGGCCATTTCCCGGCTTAATTTTCGGCTCGGCGAACTATACGCGAAGGCAATCCTGGAAACCTGCCGCCGAAGCGGTGTACCTCTCCCATCCATCGACCTGATCGGCCTCCACGGCCAGACCGTATTCCACGAGAGCGGCGTCAGCACGATGCAGATCGGCGAATCCGCCGTCGTGGCCGAACGCACCGGCATCTGCGTTGTCTCCAATTTCCGAGAGCGCGACATCGCCGCCGGAGGCAAGGGTGCGCCGCTGGTTCCCTACGTCGACTATCTGCTTTTCCGTCACCGTCGCATCGGCCGCGTGGCGCTGAACATCGGCGGCATCGCCAACATCACGGCGATCCCCGCCAATGCCAAGCCTGAACAAGTGGCCGCCTTCGACACTGGACCTGGCAACATGGTGATCGATGCGCTGGTCGCGCACCAGACGGGAGGCCGCCAGCGCTATGACCGGGGCGGCCGCATCGCCGCGTCCGGCACGATCAACGAAGCCCTGCTGGTGTCTCTGCTTCGTGATCGCTATTTCTCGCAGAAGGCCCCCAAATCCGCCGGGCGCGAGCAGTTCGGCCGCGAGTTTGTGAAGGACCTTCTCGCCACCAAACTGCCGCTCGCCGACCTCATTGCCACCGCGACCGAACTCACCGCGCGAACCATCGCCCGCGCCATCCCCGACGGCATGCGCGAGTTGATCGTTTCCGGCGGAGGCGTCCACAACCGGCACCTGATGAACCGCATCCGCGCCCTGCTTCCCACGATGAACGTCGTCACGTCGGAGGCCCACGGGATCGATCCCGACGCCAAGGAGGCGATTGCGTTCGCGATCCTCGCTCGCGAGCACGTTCGCGGCCTTCCCGCCAATCTTCCCAGCGCCACCGGAGCGCGCCGGGCGGTGTTGCTCGGCAAGATTTCTCCGTAAACTACGAATTGGTCTGCAGCCGCTCGTTCTCAAAAGCTTGATAATCCAGTTGCCGCACCTTCTCCGCCGGGTCCGCCGATAGTTCCTGGTTCGACAGATCCTGCGGTGCCGGCTTCTGCTGGGGAGGCGTCAGATCCTTCACGGATTCCTTCGCCGCGCCTTTGGGAACGGGCGGAATATAGTCCTTGCTTTTCGCGCTCTTCAGGTCATCGATCATTTCGCGGATATGCTTCTTCATGCCCGATGTTTGCCGCACCGGCAGGGCTTTCCAAAATTCCAGCATCGCTATGTTGTTAATAAAACGTGACAAGTGAATCCATCTGGCTGGTGAACGCATCCCACTTGCATGCCCACCATGCACGTCGCCCAAGTTTCGGCCGCCCGAGGCCCGATTGAGATCGTCGAACGTCCGATTCCCGAGCCAGGCCCCGGCAGGGTCCGCGTCAAAATCGAAGCCTGCGGCCTGTGCTTTAGCGACCATTACACAAAAGATGGCCTCTTTCCCGGTCTGGCGTTTCCGCGCGTCCCCGGCCATGAGATCGCGGGCGTGATCGATGCCCTTGGCGAAGGCGTAACGAACTGGAAGGCTGGCCAACGGGTCGGCGTTGGATGGGTAGGCGGGCACTGCGCCGTATGCCAGCCCTGCCGGCGGGGAAAATTTGCCGCCTGCCAGCGCACCGAAATCCCCGGCATTGTTTATGACGGAGGTTACGCCGAATATATGATCACCTCTGCCAACGGGCTTGCCGCGATTCCCGACGCGCTCGGGTTCACGGAAGCCGCGCCACTGCTCTGCGCCGGCATCACCACCTTCAACGCGCTGCGCCATAGCGGCGCGCTGCCGGGCGATCTGGTTGCCGTCCAGGGCTTAGGTGGTCTGGGACATCTGGGGATTCAGTACGCCAATAAGATGGGCTTCGAAACGGTGGCCATCGGCCGCGGCGAGGACAAGAAGGAGTTTGTCACCAAGCTCGGAGCGCATCATTACATCGACGCAAACGCGGGCGATCCGGCCGCGGCGCTGACCAAACTGGGTGGCGCGAAGACGATTCTGGCGACCGCGCCGGACTCCAAATCCATGTCGCCGCTGGTAAATGGCCTGGGCGTCGACGGCACACTGATGGTGGTCGGTGTTGGCCACGAGCCGATGGAAGTTTATCCGATGACCATCGTCGGTGGACGCCGCTCCGTTCGCGGCTGGCCTTCCGGCACGGCCACCGATTCCGAGGACGCCATGCGACTGGCCGCGATTTCCGGCGTCCGCCCGATGATTGAAACCTATCCACTGGCCGAAGCCGCCGCGGCGTACGAGCGCATGATGAGCGGCAAAGCCCGCTTCCGCGTGGTGCTCAAGATGAGATGAAGCCGAGGCCTTTCGCTGGAGAGAAGGGTACACTGAAACGATGAGGAAGATCGCCGCTCAGGCGGGGCTTTTCAGTGCAATTGCCGTCTCCGCTTGGGCCGCTCCGGGGTATGCTGGCTCCGAAGCCTGCAAGACTTGCCACGCGGCGCTCTATGCGCGCTGGAGCAAAACGCTGATGGCGAACGTCGTCCGCGACCCCAAAACCCACCCCGAGGCGATCATCCCGGACCTTTCCGTTCCCAATGCGCTGGTGAAATTTTCGCGCGATGACATTGCCTTCGTCTATGGAAGCAAATGGAAGCAGCGGTATTTCACCAAGAAGGGAGACGATTATTACCCTCTTGGCGCGCAATGGGACGTGACGCACCGGATGTGGCGGCCTTATTTCGCCGCGCCCGGTTCGGACTGGTGGACGGCATTCTATCCCGGCGACAATATGGCGCGGCCGACGGGTCCGCTGTGCGACGGGTGCCACTCGGTGAACTACGACATTCGCGTGAAATCGGTGACCGAATGGAACGTAGGCTGCGAAAAATGCCACGGCCCCGGCGCCGAGCATGCGCGAAGACCGTCTCGGGCGAATATTGTCAATCCGGCGCGGCTCCCGTTTACCGACGCCAACGACGTCTGTATCCAGTGCCATTCCCAGGGCCGGCCGCTGGCCAATCCGATCGACGGCAAGTACTACGATTGGCCCGTTGGATTTGAGGCGGGGAAGCATCTGCCCGATTTCTGGAAGCTGGAAGAGCACAAGCTTGGCCAGCAGTCCTTCACTCATTTTGCCGACGGCACCGCGCACAAGAACCGGATGCAGGGCAACGATTACGTGACCAGTGAGATGTACACTCACGGCGTCACCTGCTTCAGTTGCCACGATGTCCACGGCACCGGGAACAATGCGGATTTGTGGAAGCCCGCTTCCATACTGTGCCTGGATTGTCACGGTCCAAGCTCGCCCAATGGGCCGCGCGCGCCCACCATCGAGGCGCATACTCACCACAAGGCGGGGAGTCCGGGCGGCGAGTGCGTGGCCTGCCACATGCCGAAAATCGAGCAGACCATCGCCGATGTAAACGTCCGCGCACACACCTTCAAGTTCATCACTCCCGCGGTCACGGACGCGCTGAAGGTTCCGAACCCGTGCGCCGGCTGCCACGCCGGGGAGCCTTCCGGCTTCGTGACGAACGCGCTGCGCAACTGGTCCAATGTCTCACCCTGGCGGATGGAACAGTAACCTACTTCACCGCGATCGTTGCCCCCGCCTGCGTCGTCCCTGCACCGATAGCGATCGTCACCGGCGTTGCGTTGCCCGTCGTTGCGCCCACTGGGACCACCGCGTTGATCTGCAGCAGCCCTAGCATCCCTCCCACCACCGGCCCGGCGTATTGCACGGTCGCGGGCACGCCGCCGATCTTTACCGTGGGCAGAGGATTCAACTGCGGCAGCGGACTCAAGCTCGCCGGAATAATGTAGCCGGTAGCGGGCGACGCGGTTAGATCGTAAATCCCTTCGCCGGTAAGATAGAACACGACCACGTCGCCGATCAGCGCAGGGCTTGCCGAGCCGTTCACGGAAAACGTGCCGCTCTTCATGGAAAATGTCAGCGCCGCGCACTGGCCGATGCCGTTGCCCGCCAGTGCGAACAGGCCCGGAGCCACGTTGGCGGTATCCACTGTGCCATTGGAAAGCGTTCCGTTGTTGTTCACCACAACGGCCTTGGCCAATCCGATGGTCACCGTGTACGGCACCTGGACGGTGATCTGATTCGCGCTCAGGTAAATGATGGGCGCGGCCTGGCCGTCGATGGATACTGACACGTTCGCCACCGTTGTCGCGGCGTAGCCGCCCGAAACCACCATGCCCGCTGGAGCCGCCGGGCCTATCCCTGCGCCGAACAACGTCACAAATTCTCCCGGCGACACTGCCCCCGCCGCGTAACTGGCCGCGCTCACCACCGCCTGCACCACCGGCGTCGCCGATACTGTGAACACCGCCGTATTCGAGGTTCCCCCCGGCGCGGGATTCACCGCCTGGATGTTCAGAGGTCCGGCCGACGCCAGATCGGGAGACGGGAGCACTGCGAGAAGTGTCGTCGGATTGACGTAGGTCGTCTTGAGCGGGGTAGGCGAGGTCGCGGCGACAACCGTGGTGCCGGAATAGAATCCCGTGCCCGTCACGGTGATGGTTAAGCTCCCGGACCCTACTAGTGTTGCAGAAGGATATATGCTTGCCACGGTCGGCGTCAGCGCGTTCACCAGCAGCGAGACGGTTACGACTTGCTGCGCGTTGCTCGACGGCACTCCCGTTGCCGTGATCGCGACCTTGCCCGAATAGGCGGTCGCACTTGGCGTTAAACCTGAGTTATTCACCGATACCGTCAGCGTGATGGGCGCGCCCGGCAGCACCACGCCGCTGGTGGGCGAAACGGTCATCCAGGCCGCGCTTTGCACCGCCGCGCTGAACGGCACTGGGCCTCCGGTCGTCGTCAAGACCAGCGTCTGCGCCGCCGGCGGATTGGGAGGCGTGGCGAAATTCAGCGTGGAGCTGCTGATCTGCAATGTGGGCAGCGCCGCCTCCACGGCCAACGTCACGGTAACGGTCAATGGCGTCGGGATTCCCGCAGCGGTCAACTGGATCACCGCCGTGTACGTCCCGATCGGCAGCCCGCTGGGGTTCACCAGCACGCTTACCGCGGCCGGAAGCGACCCTGAACTCGGCGTCAGCGTGATCCATTGCGTCCCCAAGGGCGAAATCGCGGTGGTATATGCCGCGGTACTACTCCCCGCCTTCACCGCCAGAACCTGCGCCGCAGGCAACACCGAACCCTCCATCCATGTGAATGATAAGGACGATGGCGTCGCCGTCACGGCAGTCGTCGTGGACTGGGCGGACACCGTCATTGCAAGGAGCGCCAGGCTGGGAAAGAGAGAAAGAGTGCGAGACTTCACACGGGCCTTATCGTCCGGATCGGGGCGATTTTGATTGTCAGGAGAAGCCTAAGGTATTCCCCCCATCTCGGACAAAATATTACCGCCGATTACTTATAGACGACCCTGAGATGGCGGATGGCAAAATGGTGGATCGCGAAGTGAAGACGGCTGAGTTCGCGTTGCACGCCCTTCCGAACGTGACGAACACCTATCTTGCGATGCTGGCCGCGGTTGCTGATTGCCTCGGCGCGGCGTGCCCTGAGATCGGTGCGCCGTATCGCGAACGGCTGACGCGGCTGCGCTCGCGCCTCGCGTTCGACTCTTCCGACGAGGCCATCTCCGAGAGCGAACAAGTGATCGAGCGCGAATTGAAAGAGTACGCGCGCAGAGCTTCATCTTACGTCGGGAGCTACGGCGTGGAACTGCAGCGGGCGGTCGACACGCTGGGATCCGTTGTCAAAACGCTGGCGCAGCGCCAGGATTTTTACAGTGCTCGCCTCCGGCAGTTCGCCGCCCAGATCGAGACTACGGCGCTGCCCACCGATCCGGACCATCTGGCCGACGTCATTTCTCTGCAGGCCGCCGGACTGCTCGGCTGCGTGGAGAGCATGGCCAACGACACGGAGTCGCTGATCGCGCGGATGCGCGCCGAATTGGCTGGGGTGGTGCAGCGTTTGAAGGACGCGGAGGTAAGCGACCGCATCACCGGTCTGATGAACCGCCGGGAGATGGAGCGTCAGATCGCTTCGCGGCGGCAGGCCGGCGAGGAGCCGGTACTGGTGGTGTTCGAACTCTCCGGAGATCTACGCGATGAAGTGGCGCAGCAGGTGGCTTCCCGTCTTTCCTCGCAGTTCCGCCATCAGGATCTGATCTGCCGCTGGGACGAATTCGAATTCCTGGTGCTGTTTCGCGGCAGCGCGGAATTGGCCCAGGCGCGGGCAGAACAGGTAGTGCCCTGGATCGGCGGAAGATATCCGCTCGAAGCCGGCGGTTTTGTGGAGATCCGGGCCGAGGTGGGACTGGTCGCACCGCGCTTCCTCGCAATGCAGTAACGTGAGGATGTGGATTTAAAGAACGCATCCGTACTGGTGACGGGCGCCGGCCGGGGCATCGGCAAGCGTCTGGCGATTGGTTTCGCCACGCGCGGAGCCAGAGTTGGCCTGCTGGCCCGCAGCAAGGCCGAAATCGACCTGTGCCACTTGGAAATAGGACACGCGGGAGGCTCGGCCACGCGTATCCTGGCCGATGTCCGCGATTATGAGCGCATGACCGCCGTCATGCACCAGATGCGGATCGACCTGGGGGGTGTCGATGTGCTGGTCTGTGCCGCCGCCGTGCAGGGGCCCATCGGCCCGTTTGTCGAGACGCAGCCCAAAGCCTGGCAGGAGACCATCGAGACCAACTTCCTAGGCGTGCTGAACTGCTGCCGCGCCGTGCTGCCGCAGATGATCGAGCGCCGCAGGGGGAAAATCATCGTCGTCGCCGGCGGAGGCGCGCGCGCCCCGCGCCCGAATTTTTCCCTCTATGCGTCCACGAAGACGGCGCTGGTCCGGTTCGTCGAAAGCGTTGCCGAGGAAGTGAGCGAGCACAACGTGCAGATCAACTGCATGGCGCCGGGCGGCAGCTATACGCACATGACGGATCAGATTCTGTCGGCGGGCGAGCGCGCGGGTTGGAAGGAGATCGAGGACGCGCAGCAAATCCGCATGACCGGCGGCGTTCCGCCCGAACAGCAGGTGGAACTGGCGGCCTTTCTCGCCTCCGAACAGTCCAACCACATCACAGGACGTTTGCTCCATGTCAACGACAATTGGAAACGGCTGAAAGACACAACCGTGAATCCGGAGCTGTACACGCTCCGCCGGGTTCAGAAAGGGTGACCGGCCGTGCCTGTCACTTGGTGATCTGGCGGATAAACTCGGTTTCCTGGCGCTTATAAGGTTTGCCGTCGTCCTTGAACACGTCGTGAAACCAGACGGCGGGTTGACGGTCTGTGTAAGGATGCTGCCAGGAATCCCAAGGCAGGTAGGTCTGTGTTTTTCCTGCGACCAATCCCCAGTTGATGGCCGCTACCTTGTATTTCTTCGCCACGGGAAGAATGCTCTCAAATGTGCTGCCGGTGGAGCGGGCCATGTATTCGGTACAGAAGATCGGCCGGTTATAGCGCTTCAGCCATTGGACCCGTTTTTCAAAGTCCTCCGGCGGGCCGTAATTGTGGAAGGAGACGATGTCGGACTGCTCAATCTGGATCTTCGCGATCACCGGCATGGTTTTCTCGTTCGACCAGTCGCCAGTCCACACGCCACTGGTCAGGGGCTGCACGGGATGCTTCGATCTCGCCCATAGAAAGACCTTTGGCAGCAGTTCCTGGACGATCTTCGCCTTGTCTACCAGATCCTGCCGGTTGTAACTGCCTTCATTCATGTTGTCCGGCTCATTCCACATGTCCCACGCCAGAATGCGAGGATCCTTGCCGAATGCTCCGATGGTCGCCTTGACGTAGGCCTCCAGACGGCTGCGGTCGTTGGGATCGCTGAGCGATTTCGCCCCCGGGCTTTGCACCCAGCCGGAGTTATGCACGCCCGGCCGCGGCTCGCGCTGCGCGCCGAGCTTCGGAAACGGATCCCAGCAGGAATCGAAGAGGACGTAAATCGGCCGGATGTGATGACGCGCGCAGATTTTCAGAAACGCGTCCATCCGCTGCTGAAAACCCTTGGGATTCTGCTGCCAGACCAGATCGTGGAGAAATACGCGGATGGTATTCATGCCGATCGCCTCGGCCCAGCCCAGTTCGCGGTCGATCTGTTGCGGGTCGAAGGAATCACCCTGCCACATCTCGATCTGATTGACAGCATTAGACGTAATATAATTCGCGCCTACGAACCAAGGCTGTTTGGCGTACCACTTGTTGGCCTCTTTTTCGGTCCAGCGTTCCGAGGGCGTGATGGAAAAATCGACCGCGCCGAGAAGCAGGCAGGAGCAGGCCGCAGGCAGCCAGAAGGAGGAACGGAATAATTTCATTCTCGGGTTGAAGATAGCGTGCGGAGGACGGTTCCGTCAAGCGCGGAACACCTCCACACTTTCGCTCTGCGCAACGTCTAAGATAATGGTATGCGGAATAACCGTCCACGCCGAGGATTCTCGCTCATTGAACTGCTGATTGTTATCGCCATCATCATGATTCTGGCGGGTATCGCGGCGGTGCAGGTGAACAAGCAGTTGATGTCGGCTCACGAAACGGCGGCCATCAAAACATTGAACACGATCCATCAGGCACAGTTGACGTACAACTCGCAGTACGGGCGCTTCGCGCAAAACCTGGTCGAACTCGGTCCGCCGGCCAGCGGCGCGGACGGTCCGGCGGCGGCGGGCCTGATCCCGAAAAAGCTTGCGGACGGTAAGTCGAGCGGATATGTGTTCACAGTGACCGGAACACCCACGGGCTACTCCATCAGCGCCGTTCCGGAAGCCTACGGAAGAACGGGCGGAAAATGCTACTTTTCCGATGAATCGATGATCACACGCGTCAGCTTTACGCAGGAGCCGGCCACGGCGGCGAGCCCCGAACTTAAGTAGTTTTGGCGGCGCGGGCCAGCCCGGCTTGTTCGCGCAGCCAGTTGGCGGAGTCCTTCCGCTTCAACTCGTCGAGCAAATCGGCCCGGTATTCAAGATTGTTAGCCAATTCCTCGAGTTTTGGCGCGCCGCAGGACTCCCAGATTTTGCCCGCTTTTTCCAGTTCCGCGATGGCTCCCGCGTAACGGCCGGAGATTTCTTCAATGTGCGCGGACAGTTCGTAGGCCACGGCCAGCCTGGCTCCCTTTTTTCGCCGAAACGTGCCCAGACACATGGCCAGAAGCTCGCGCGCGCCGGCGTAGTGCTCCCAGGTGACGTAGAGCGTGGCGACGAAGAATTGCAACTCCGCCAGTTTCTCCTGGTCGGCGCCAATGAGCCGGTCGAGCAGTTCCAGGGCGCGGTCATAGACGGCCACTGCGCCGGGGATGTCGCCCGCTTCGGCCAGCGTGCACGCCAGATTGTGGAAGTCCCGCAGCGCCTCCGGGGACGTATAGGCGAGTTCGCGGCCATGAATCTGGAGAGCCCGTTCCAGGCGCGCGCGCGCCTCCTCGTGACGGCCCATGGCCCCGTGGAGAATGCCAAGGTCGGCCAGTGCGTTGCCCGTCTCCACGTGCTCCTCGCCGAACGCCTGTTCGTGCAACTCCACCGCTTTTTCGAGCACTGCGGTGGCATCCTCGCCCAGCAAATGGCGGGCCAGCCCGAGGTTATGCATGCGGCGGGCCATGCGCGCCTGGTTCGGATGGGGCAGGCTTGCCTCCAGGCGGACGCCCTCTTCGAGCAGCCCCTGCATGTGAGGAAAATCACCACGGTCATGATAGATCTGGGAGAGCGCGTCGAGGCATTCCAGATAGCCTACCGAATCGGATGCGGCGGCGGCGATCTCCAAGGCGGCGCGGATCGTGGCCTCGGCTTCCTGCAGCTTGGCGGGATCTCTGTTCGCATTCTGGCGCTGCGTCGCGGCGAGTTGCAACTGGAGCCGCACGCGATCGGGCGACGTGCTCCTGCTGGCGGCCACCGCTTCCTCCAACTGGGCTTCAAACGACGCCGGAGCGTCATCCTGGGCCTTCGCCTCCGGGGAGGGAATCCCGGCAATCCCGTTGGCGGGCGCCTTATGTTTGAGCCACTGTCCGAGCATGGATCCGCACCGGTACTATCGGCAAACTAAGGGCTAGACTTTAGGCGGGCAGCGGAAGGAGCGAAGGATCTCAGAAGTACTAAGGAAGTAGGGGACCAAAACGTCTAATGTAGAACACCGCCAACGTGTGCCTTCCGTCCGATCGCGGCCTGCCCCAACGCTAGCCCTCCGTCGTTCGGGGGCACCTTGCGATGCGTCAAAATCTCAAAATCCTCCCGCACCAGGGCGGTGGCTGCCAAGCCAAGCAGAGTGGTGTTCTGAAAGACTCCCCCGCT
>JBBIVT010000101.1:0-16186 GCA_037439565.1 Acidobacteriota bacterium
AGCCGCTTCAGACCAGCAGGCGGGTGACAACCCATCCTCCGGAAACGAGTCCCAAGAAGATCACAGCCGCGAGCAGCAGAGGGCGGGTTCCGGCCTGCCGCAACTGCTGCCAGCGCGTGCCGGTTCCAAGAGCGAACATGGCGCTGGACAACAGCACGGTATCCAATTCGATGAGGGGTTTGCGCGCCGCGGAAGGCAGGGGCGCGAGAGACTGTGCGGCGATGACCGCGCCGAACCACAGCACGAACCAGGGGAAATGGCCGCTCGCCGGACCGCCCGAGCCTGCGCTTCGGCGCACGCGGCCGACGATGAGGAGCACCGGGGCCAGCATCAGGACGCGCAGCATCTTGGTGATGACGGCCGTATCGCTGGCCGCCTGGCTGACTGCTCGTCCGGCCGCTAGCGCCTGCGCTACTTCATGCACGGTCGCTCCGGTGAAGACGCCGAACTGCCGCTCCGTGAGCCCCGTCATCGGATAAAGGAACGGGTAGAGGAACATCGCCACCGTGCCAAACACCACCACCGTCGCCACCGCGACGCTCACCTTATGCGCTTCGCTGTCGATCACGCGGTCGGTGGCCAACACGGCGGCCGCGCCGCAGATGCCGCTGCCCGCGCTCACCAGCAGGGCGGTATCCGCATCCAGCCCGAAGACGCGGGTTCCCAACCAGTAGCCGAGAAGCAGAACGCCGCTCACCACGCCGAGATCCAGAACCAGCGCCCGCGGGCCGAGTCTGGATAAATCCTGAACCGTCAGCCGGATGCCGTAGAGCACGATTCCCAGCCGGAGAAGCTTCTGCTGGCAGAATCGCAAGCCCGGGTGCATCGCCTCCAGCCGCTTTGCGGGCAGGGCGTTGCCGAGAGCCATCCCTGCCACGATGGCGAGGGTGAGCGCACTGAACTGCGATTTCAGATTCCAGGGCAGCCGGGCCGCCATCCAGGCGAGCGTGGCCGCCATCAGACAAAGGACCGTGCCGGCCAGGAATCCTTTACGGAACATGGGAAGCGTCATGAAAATCAGCCTCTATCTTACCCTGCCCTGCTAAATTGGCATAACTGATATTTCGGATGATGTCCATCGGTAAAACCGATTTAGAATGAACCTATGAACATCAGTCTGCGCCAACTGGAGATTTTCGCCGCCGTCTACCGCGAAACCACCATCACCGGGGCGGCCCGCCGCGTAGGGCTTTCACAGGCGGCCACGAGCCAGGCGCTGGCCGAACTGGAGGCGCAGCTCCAGAGGCGTCTCTTCGACCGCCATGGCCGGCGGATCGCGGGAAACGCCGCCGGCCGGGAGCTCTTTCCGGCCGCGATTCAAGTGCTGGACCGCGTTCGCGACATCGAGGCCGGCGCGGGAAAGCGGCCGCCGGAGCTGAGGCTGTATGCCAGCCTCACCGTCGGCAATTACCTGCTGCCATCCTTTATCGCGCGGTTTTCGCGGACGCGGCCCGGGGCGGCATTTCACGTCGCGGTGGGAAACACCGATCGCGTGGTGGAATCGGTGCGGCGGTTTGAAAGCGACGCGGGCTGGGTTGAAGGCTCCGCGCGCCATTCCGATCTGGAGGCGCATGCCTGGAGGGAGGACAGGCTGGTGATCGTGTCCGCGCCGGGGCACCCGCTCGCCGGACGCAGGGCGTCGGAGGCAGCGCTCGCCGAGGCGCGGTGGGTTCTACGCGAGAAGGGCTCCGGGACGCGGGAGGTCTTTGAGGCAGCCCTCGGCGCCAGATTCCGGCCCTTGAACGTGCCTCTCGAATTGGGAGGCATCGGCGCGGTGAAGCGGGCCGTCATGTTCGGCGCCGGCCTGACCTGCATCTCCCAGTCCGCCGTTGAAGCCGAACTCAAGGCAGGCCATCTAAAGCGTGTTCTGACTCCCTGGCTCGATTTGCGCCGGCAGATCACGCTGCTGATCCATCGCCAAAAGTACGTGGATGCGGGACTGCGGGAGTTCCTGGGGTTTTGCGGAGTGAAGCTGCGGTCTTAACCCGTCGACGCGGCGCGCCGGCTTCCGCCACATCGCCAGCAAATTAACGAGCCTCGTAGCAGTGGCGAGAAGGGAGCGGCGGCTGAGAGTATCGATCGCTAGAAATGGTATCGCAATTTCGCTCAATCAGTGCGCAGTCGCGAGGTGGACAACTGAAGATGCGAAGATCAACACCCGCGAGCGTCCCCGGCTTCCCCTTGACAGGGTATAGGCAAATCACTATATTGGGTGTGCGCGAATGACCGTCGAACCGCCTTTGAAGCCGGTGATTTGGATCGGATCAAGCCGCAAGGATTTACGTGCATTTCCCGAGCCAGTCCAGGATCCGTGGGCTATGCTCTTTACGTTGCTCAACGCGGCGGCAAGCATCGCGACACAAAGGCGCTCCGCGGCTTCGGTGGGCTGGGGTGGTGGAAGTTGTCCCGGACTTCCGCGGCGATACGTTCCGCGCTGTGTATACGCTGAGATATGCGGGTGCAGTGTATGTCCTGCATGCCTTCCAAAAGAAATCGAAAACCGGCGGCGAAACGCCCCGCCTTGATTTGGAACTGATCAAGCAGCGCCTGCGCGAGGCTGAGGAAATTGCAAAGGAGACGAAGCGATGAAAAAGAAGAGATACGAGACCGGCAGCGGCAGCGTGTTCAAGGACCTCGGTCTACCGAACGCCGAAGAGCACCTGATCAAGGCGCAACTCGTCTTCAAGATCGATCGCCTGATGAAGGAGCGCGGTCTGAGACAGGTCGAAGCGGCCAAGCTGTTTGGCGTGAAGCAGCCGGACGTGTCCAAGATGCTGCGCGGGGACTTCCGCCAATTCTCGGTCGAGCGTCTCCTCCGCTTCCTGGTCGCGCTCAATCAGGATGTCGAAATCGTGGTCCGCCCGCACAGGGGCCGAAGTGACACGGCTGTTTTGCTCGTGCCCTGAGGATCACGGGCCGAGAGGGCGGTCGGCGGCGGAGAAGAGAGGCAAGACGGAGTAAACAGGCGGGCTTCCCTGGTCTTCCCGCGAAATTCCCTCCCGCCGGGCAATTGCTGCTGGCCCAGGTGGGGCTCATTGGCACGCTAAATTTCTGCGCCCCCGTGGTGGGTAACATGGTGGGGGCACTACGGCACGACGACGCGGGCAAACCTCGGCACACCAGCGAGTGTCGACGTAAAGATGAAGTTCTCAAAATCCGATAAATCTCCGTCTGTCCCGGTTTTCCTAGTCAGTCAACAACAGCTGGCTGTTTGCCGCATATTGGTCTAGTTTTGCGCGGTCATTGATTATCTTCCAGACGAATGACTCCCGCATCTCGCCGTTTGAGCAGTTTGTCCGGAACGTCTCGGTAATAGATGTTCCCGTTTTTGGGGAAGCCAAGACGCCTGGCGCTCCCGGGCGGAATGATGTACACGCTCCCATCTTCCGGTTTATACGCCTAAAATAACCAACCATCGTCCTCCTATCAACCGTCCGAAATCGGTCCGTTGAATCATCGTAGATCGCATCGTATTCCCCCGCACCTAGCCGCTGGTGGAACTCGGCACTCGCTTTGGCAGCCAAATCCTTTTCTCTTTGAAATCCGCATCCAGCCATAGCCAAGGCCGAAACAAAATATACGAGTCTCCAGGCGCGAGACAGCTGCTTTGGATAGGGCCTGCTTTCGATCATTCCACTCCTTTGTTCGGTAGACGCTGTCATGGCGAATCAATTCAAGGTTTGTCAGGCGCCACTCCGGGCTGGCAAGCCAGGAAGACCACCGAGCAGTTCCCGTCTGAACCGCCGCCTCCCCCGGCACCGGTGGTCCCGCCAGCGCTGCTACTAAGGGCAAAGTAGAAGCCGATTCCCCAGCCCCCAATTTCCCCAAACGCGCCAAACTGCGGTCCTGGAACGCTTGAGTAGACCCCTGCTTCGGTCTCTGTAGTGGGAAAAACCGGGGACGGCCCGCGTGTTTCCAGCCCATCGGACGACCCTAATGCCATCGAGCTGACGGTCGCCGCAGCGCGCCGCGGCGTGCGCCACGAGCTACCGGGCTTCGTAACAGTGGCGTGTTTCGTTGCACTCGTAATCATCGGCGACTTTCGCATCCGGGCCGATGCACTGCTGGGTTTTATGGCACCAGAACAGGCGGTCGCCGGAGTGGGGCATGTTGCTTTCCGACAAAACGAACATGCCCTTCCAGCGCAGCCACTGGCAGCGATCCTCGTCGATGCGAGCGGTACCTGCGTACTCCATCGTCAGGCCTTTCCGGCGGCGGCGAGCAGTGCGCGCTTGACGCACACCTTGGCGAGTTGCACCTTGTAGCCGTTTTGCGAAAGCGGCTGAGCGCCGGCAACCGCTGCTTCACCCGCCTTCTCCGCCGTCGCCTCATCGATGGTCTTGCCGGCGAGCATCTTTTCCGCGTCCTGCGCCATCCACGGCGTCGGCGCGACGTGGCCGAGCACGATGCGAGCGCTGGACACTTTGCCGCCGCTCATCTTCAGCGCCACCGAAGCGGTGGCCAGAGGCCAATCGAGCGCCTCTTTTTCGCGCAGTTCATACGTCGCGTTCCTGGTGACCGCGGCCGGAATGATGATTTCCGTGACGATCTCATTCGGACGCAGGTCGATCTCGCGCTCCGCTTCGCTCTTCGGATTGACGAAGAACTTTTCCGCCGCGACCGTGCGTGTGCCCGCGGGCGAGGCGATCTTTACCTGCGCGCCCAGAGCGGCCAGCGCCGGCCCGAAGCTCGACGCGCTTACGAAGTACGCCGGTCCGCCGCCGAAAATGGCGTGATATTTGTTCTCTCCATTCGGCACCAGGCTCTTGCCGTCCTGCATGGCGAACAGGCCGTGGCCGTTGCGATAGTACCAGCAGCGGGGACGCTGGCAGAGGTCGCCGCCCACCGTGCCCATATTGCGGATCTGCGGGCTGGCAACGCCGAGCGCGGCCGTCACCAGCGACGGGAATTCGGCGCGAATGACCGGATTCATCGACAACTCGTCCAGCGTGACCTTCGCGCCGATGCGGACACCCGCGCCCGTCTTGGCGATGCCGCCCAGTTCGGCGATGCCCTTGATATTGACCACGCGCTTGGGCGCGGCAATGAAATCCTTCATCGAACTGATGAGGTCGGTGCCGCCCGCCAGCACCTGCGCGTCGTTCCAGCTTGCGCCGAGCAGCGCCGTGGCGTCCTTCACCGTGGTGGGGCTTGCGTATTCGAAGCGTTCCATATTATGCGTTCCTCCTGTTGGCAAGAGCTGCCAGCACCCGATCCGGAGTCAGGGGCAGAATCCCGACCCGGACGCCGATGGCGTTTGCCACGGCGTTCGAGATGGCGGCCATGCCGCCCACCGCCGGGGGTTCGCCGAGGCCGATAATGCCCCGGGCGTCGTGTTCGGGCGAAATATCCATGTGAACCAGGATCTCGCCAATGTCGCCGATGCCGGACAGCTTGTAAAACTCCATGTCGGCGTTGAGCACGCGGCCGGTCTGCTGATCCATGACGCGCTCCTCGAACAGGGCGGCGCAGGTGCTCATGATGCATGCGCCCAGCACCTGGCTTTCGGCCGTGCGCGGATTCACCACCAGGCCGCAGTCCTGCACCGCGACCAAGCGATTCATCTTCACGACGCCCGTTTCGGTATCGACGCTGACGTCGGCCATCTGCACGCCGGAAACGCCCTGATTGATGAGGCCTTCCTTGGGCGCGTTGCGCGACAGATTTTCGCCCATGGCGGAAATGGTCTGCGCGCCCAGCTTGGCGCAGGCCTGCTTCCAGTTCATGGCTTTATTCGGATTGCCCTTTTGCTGAATGCGTCCATCGATGGCTTCGAGCTGATCCGCGGGAACGTTCATGATCGGCGAGAGCAGATCGAAGATCTTGCCCAGAGCGTTGACGGAGGCCTTGCGCGTCGACACGGTGACGCCGCCGACGGTGGTAGAACCGCCCGATCCGCCGGACGGCGGGAAGTTCGTGTCGCCGATACCCACCGAAATCTGGCTCACCTGGAGGCCGAAGGTCTCCGCCGCCACCATAGCGATCATGGTGCGCGTCGCGGTGCCGAGGTCCTGGCTGCCCAGATCCACTTCGACGCTGCCGTCGGCCTGAATCGTGATGCGGCACTGGCTGTCATGCCCGAGTCCGCCCCAGGTATTGACGCCGATGCCGAGGCCGCGCTTGATGGGTCCCTTGGTTTGATCCGGCCGCGCGTGGCCGTACTTCGACCACTCGATCATGGCCGCGGCCTTATTCAGTTGCTCGCGATACACGTCGGGCTTGCTGGTGAGGTCGGCGTTCTTGAGGAAGAACTGCAACGGATCCATGCCGAGTTTAGCGGCGAGATCATCCAGCGCGGAGCAGGAAATCAACGAAATCTGGGGATGGTTCGGAGCGCGCCAGGCTCGCGCGGTGCCGGCGTTCAATGAGACGCCGGAATGATTCACGCGGCGGTTCGGCACCTTGCGATACACGTACGGGAACAGGTCGGCGTTCAGGTTTGCCGCCTGAAATCCTCCGCTGCCCCAGGTCTTCGATTCCCAAACGGTAAGCGTGCCGTCCTTCTTCGCGCCGAGCTTTACCTTGGCGTAGGCCGACGGGCGGACGCCCGCGATGGTCAGTTCCGTTTCGCGGTCGAGGAACATCTTCACCGGTTTGCCGCCGCTCGCTTTCGAAAGATGCGCGGCTTCGGCGTCCCAAAGGTCGAGCGGAAACTTGCTGCCGAATCCGCCGCCCACGTGATCCATGTGCACGTGAATCTGATTGGCGGGGACTTTCAGCGTGGTGGCATATTGCGCGGGGATGCCGGAGACGTTCTGAGTGGAGGGCCAGACCTCGACGTGGTCGCCGTTCCATTGCACCACGGTTCCGTGCGTTTCCAGGCAGCAGTGGGTGATGACCGGAACGCCGTATTCGCCTTCTGCAACCACATCGGCGTCCTTGAACGCCTGATCGGGGTCGCCGGAGACCTGCTCGCCCGCGGGCTTGGCGCGGGTGCCGGCCTTGGCCAGATCCTGCTCCTGCACCAGGTGCGGCAGAACCTCGTATTTCACGACGACGGCGCGGGCCGCATCGCGGGCAATCTCTTCATTGATCGCGGCGATGGAGGCGACCTCCATGCCAGCCCATTGAACCTCGTCGCCGGCCTTCTTGATGGCCCGCACGGCGGTAACGCCTGGCATCTTCTCGGCGGGAGACAGGTCAATGGCGGTGACCCGCGCATGCGCGTGCGGCGATGTCACCAGCGTCGCCCACAGCATGTCCTTCGGATGAACGTCGGAATTGTATTTGGCGCGGCCGCTCGACTTCACGGGGCCGTCCAGGCGCTTGATGGGCTGCCCCATCACGCGCCGCTTATCCATTGCCGGCCAACTGTAATTAGGCATTTTTTCCTCCCATGGTCTTCGCGGCCTGCAGCACGGCTTTGCGCACGCCGACATAGGTTCCGCAGCGGCACAGGTTGCCGCCGAGGCCCTTCTTTACCTGCTCGTAGGTCGGATTCGGATTGCGGTCCAGGAATCCCTTCGCGGCCATGACGAAACCGGGCGTGCAATAGCCGCACTGCTGGGCGTCGTTATCCCAGAACGCCTGCGAAACCGGGTGCATCTTGCCCTCCGGCGCGAGCCCTTCAATGGTTTCGATTTTCTTGCCCTGCGCGTCCACCGCCAGGATGGTGCAGGCGTACATCACCTTCTTGTCCACCATCACGGTGCATGCGCCGCATGTGCCGCGATCGCAGACGCGCTTGGCGCCGGTGATATCAAGCTGATTGCGCAGCGTGTCCAGAAGCGTCGTGCGCGGCTCCACTGTGGCCTTGACGCTCTTGCCGTTGATGTCGAGCATGATGGAGACCGCATCGGGCCCGCTGACCGCTGCGGGCGCGGCTTGCGCCTCCTGTTCCGCAAGGATGCCGGTCGAGAGCACGCCTGTGCCCGCCCCGAGACCCTGCAAAAAACCTCGTCTGGAGAATGCGTTCTTGCGTTTGTTCTTGGTTTCGTCTTTGGAGGAACTCACAACTGGACCGTCCTTTCCTGCCGGAAGATTGAGTTTATCAAATTGGCGAGGACCTAGCGTCGTGGCCGAATGGCTAAGCCCGCCCGGCGGGCCACCTTCGCCTGGGCCTTATCGAAGGTGAAGAACGTTTCGGCATTCAGTTCGAGGGCGATGGCGACGTGGAGAATATCGAGCGTCGGGCATCCCAGGGTCCGGGTGAAGCGGCTCGACAATGCGGTCGCGCGATCAAAAGCGTCCGGGGGCATAGGCGGACCGTGGCCCTCTTCATGTGATACATTTTAGCGTCACATCAATTCGCAGCGGCCATCGCGTCCACGGCCATCGTGGCGTCGAGCGAGGGCAGCGCCTCGAACATCAGGACGGTTCCCGCGGGCGCCCGCGGAAAGAGTGCTGCTTCGAACGCGCGCACCTTCTCCTCCACGGACCGCGTCAGCGTGTAGCTGCTGGTCCAGAAGATATCCTGATTCGAAGCTCCCAGAGGCTCCAGAGCGCGGCCGAGGCGGTCGAAAGCCAGGCGAAAATCCGCGTCGGAGGAACGGAAGGCCATTTGAATTCCTGTCAGGACGATTTTTGGAGAGCGCACGCGGGCCACGCCGTTTTCGATGACCACAGGAGATGCGGGCGCGGAATCCAGCCGTGCGACGGCCTCGCAAACGTCCACCCGCCCGATTCCCAACCGCTGTAATTGCACGAAGTTCACGGTTGCGCCGGGGAAGGCGGCGGAAACCGCTGGCCTGACAGAGGGTAGATCGTCGAGCGAACTCAGAAAGCAAGTTGCCAGAAGAGCGCCGTTGACCGGCCGCAGATCCCCGGCGGGCCGCCCGGAATAAAACGCGAGGCCGTTCGGATGGACGCTTTTCCTGTCAACGGCGATGCTTTCGATCACGACCTGCGCGCCTTCCATCGGCAGGGCTCCGACGGCGATCGTCGAGACCGCGGGCAGCGCGAGTTTTCGATCCGTGAACACCTCGCTGACGATCGCGGGCACGCGGCGTAGATCGCCGGTTCCGGCGACAAACGCGCGCAGTTTCACAATGGTTGCGCCTCGCGTATCGCGCAGCAGCGCCTTCAGCGCGTCGCGCACCTGTTGGGAGAGCAAGCCTTTGCTTGAGAGAGGCGAGAGATGGAAGACCAGCCGGCCCGTTTCCGCGGCGACCGCCAGCGGCGGATCCTTCAACACCGGCAACGTTTGCGTTGCCATATCATCCTCGGTCTTCTTTTTGCCTTTTTGCGCCGGCGCGGGAATGGCCGCGACCAGTGCAAGACTGAAGAGAATCGCTGCGCGGGTGGTCAATCTGGGATTGTATCAAGCCCGCGCCGCGAAGGTGAGCAAGTCCTGCCCTTGATTGCCGCTGGTTACGCCAGGCTCAGGTAACGGAATCCGGCGCGAGCCAACCGGGGGCGATCCAGGGCGTTTCGGCCGTCGAGCACAATGGGCGAATGCATCGTGGGCAGGAGAGCCTCCCAATCCAGCTCCAGGTATTCCGCCCACTCCGTCACCAGAACCAGAGCGTCAGCGTCGCGCGCCACCGCGGCCGCCGACTCGCACGCGGTCACGGCTAAATCGGGGTGCTCGCGATGGAAACGCTCCATCGCCACGGGATCGTGGACGCGCACCCGCGCTCCGCGCTCCAGCAGCCTGCGGGCAATCTCGATGGCCGGGGCCTCGCGCAGATCGTCGGTGTTCGGCTTGAACGCAAGTCCGAGTAAGCCGACCGACCGGCCCTTCAAAATCTTCAGCTCCTGCAATAGTTTTTCGACGATCCTTTCGCGCTGGCGGCGGTTGACTTCTCTCGCCGCTTTGACGATCTGCATGTCGAGCCCGTATTCCGAGGCGGTGGAAACCAGCGCGGCGGTGTCCTTGCCGAAGCAGGAGCCGCCCCATCCGATACCGGCTTGCAGAAACCGGTTTCCAATACGGGCATCCAGGCCGATGCCCTTGGCCACCTGGATGATATCCGCGCCGACCTTCTCCGCCACGCATCCGATTTCGTTGATGAAGCTGATTTTGAGCGCAAGAAATGCGTTGGCGGAATATTTGATGAGCTCGGCCGAGGCAAGATCGGTAGAGATCAGCGGCACAGCGGCCAGATCCTCCGGCCTCGGCAGGTAGGGCGGCGGTTGAAAGGTCTGTTCGAGCACGGGCCGGTAGAGCGTGTACAGCACTTCCGCGGCGTGTTCCTCATCGGTCCCGATGACGACGCGGTCGGCGTAGAGCGTGTCGTAGATCGCGGTGCCCTCGCGCAGGAATTCAGGGTTCGAGGCGACGGAAAAAAGGCAGCCTGGACGATCGCCCACGGCCTCCCGCACCAGCGATCCCACCCAGTTGCCGCTTCCGATGGGAACGGTGGATTTGTTTACAACCACGGTGTAGTGCCGGCCCAAATAGCGGCCCACGGCCTGGGCGGCGGATTCCAAATACTGCAGATTCGGCGCGCCCGTTCCGCTCGACGGCGTGCCGACCGCGATAAACACCACCTGCGCCCCGGGAATCGCCTGGGCATAATCGGTGGTGAACCGCAAATTCGTCCTGGCCCCAGCGATCAATTCCGCAAGATGCGGCTCGTAAATCGGGATCTCTCCCCGCTCCAGCGCGGCGATTTTCTCCTCCGCGACATCGACGCACGTCACGTCATGTCCCAGGAAGGCGAGGCATGCGCCGGTGGTCAAACCTACATATCCAGTGCCAATAATGGCGACATTCACAGTCCTTTATCCTCCGTTACTTGCTCCATTGTCCCGCGAATTGTTCCAGCGCGATGCGAACCAGTTGACTTCGCGTCCGGACGCCGGTCTTATGGAAGAGCTGTTGCAAGGCGGCTTTGACGGAGCTTTCGGAAATTTCCAGCCGCGCACCGATTTCCTTGTTGCTCAAGCCCTCGAAGACGCCGCGCAGGACGGAACGTTCGCGCTCGGTAAAATCCTTGCTGGCGGGCCTGTTCCCGGGCTTCGCGGCGGCATGAACGATGTCGCGGAGGCAGCGCTGGTCCACCCAGGTTTCGCCCGCGTGGACCTTGCGAATCGCCTCCGCCAGCAGCGCCGGCGAACTATGTTTCAGGAAAAGGCCGGAGACGCCGGCGTTCAGAATTTGCACCGATTCGGAAGGGCTGATGCCGGCAGTCACCATTAAAACCCTGGGCTTCAATCCCAAAGCACGGGCGCGATCGAGAAAATCGGGCGCGCGCTGCGGGCCGAGGTCATAGTCCAGCAGCACCAGATCCACGGGCGAGGACTTCAGCACGTCGATGGCCTGCTCCACCGAGGAGCACCCGGCAGTCATCTCGAAGTCAGGCTCGGCTTCGAGCAGCCGGCTCAGGCTCTCCCGGAACAGTGTGTGGTCGTCCAGCAGTAAGAGGCGTATGTTGGGCATGCTTATTCGGATCGCTCCCATCCGCGGCGGCCGTCAAGGAAATTGTAAAACAGCAGCCCTGAGAGCGCGGGACGTAGGCCAGGTCGCCATGAAATCCTCGCACCAGGGCCCGCGACACGTAGAGTCCCAGGCCAGTCGCCTCGGCGCCCGCCTGGAACGGCTGAAACAAGCGCTCCGGCGCGGCCACGCCCGAACCGGTATCCTCCACCCGGACAACCACGCGATTCGCCTCCACATCCGCCCCGATGGTAAGCACTTTCGTCTCCGAGAATTCCATGGCGCGGGCGCTGTTCTTGGCCAAATTCAAAAAGACCTGCAGAAGCGTATGCCGATCCGCCAGAACCAGCGGCAGCGACCCGGGCAGGCTCCATCGCAACTCGATTCCCGCCTCACGCAAAGGCGGCTCGATCACGATTTGCAGTTCGCTCAGCAGAGCCTGTAAGTCAACGCCTTCAATGGACGCGTCCGTGGCGCTCTGGCGCAATTCAAGCGAGGCGATTCGCTCCAGTCCGGTGACCAGCGTCGCCAGCGCCCGGTAGTCCTCGCTTCCCGCGATGGCGGCATTCCGGCCAAGGTTCGCGTTCACGACGCCGATGGCCCCGCACAGATTGCGAATCTCATGGCACACCATCGCAACCAGGATGCGCGATCCAGCCATGAATTGCTGCAGACTCGATTCCTCGCGGTTGCGCAAGTCTTCCGATACGTCCACCACGACCGCCGCCAATCTGGGCCCGGATCGCGTCCGGTAAGTAGAAAACCAGATGTTGGCCAGAAAGACTTCGCCCGTCTCCCGGCGTCCCGGGCACTCCATTTCCGTGCGGAACAACTGCTCACCGGAGGAGAATGGCGGAACACTCGCCAGCGCCGGAAGATAGTTCCCGATCCTCGATCCCGCCAGTTTCCCGGGTCCAACGTCGAGGAGGTGATGGGCCGATTCGTTGGCAAGCAACACGGTGCCCTGCGCGTCAAGCGTGAAGATGGCCGCCGGACTGCTTTCCACCAGGACGCGGAGCTGCTCTTCGGCGTCCCGGCGCAAATCCATTTCCTTTTCGAGATCAGCGACGTGGCTTTGCGAGAGCTCGCGATTCTTGTTCGACTCGAAGACAAACAGGCCCGCGCCAACGAAGGCGGCAAAAACCAGGATCATCCGCGGGATGCTTTCCGACGGCACGAACGGGAACGGATCGAACGTTTCCACAAGGAACGTGCATAAAGCCGCCACGGCCCCGATCTGCCACCGTTTGAGGGAAACTCCCACCAACAGCATGGGGAACAGATAAAGAAATCCAAGGGAGACGTTGGTCTCCACGCGCCAGTCCACCAGGGCGATGACCGCGATCAGCACCGCCGCCTGAGCCAGTGTGGCCCTGGGCTTGCCGCTGAAGAGTAGGCTCAACACGCTGCTCCGTAACCTTTGTCCATGCTAACAGACCGGAACCGGCGGATCGATAGGCACCGAACGATAGGCTCGACGCCATCTTTTAGAAATCTAACGCCTTTTTAACGAATTCCTGATGACGAGTGCCGTACCATAAAGAGAGCCCTCGTAGAGCCCTCAGTCCGCTATCATGACCCTGCGATTTTTCAAAAACTTTGTCCGCTTGGCGGGATTTCTTTTCATCATTCTTCGCCTGGAGGCCCAAACTCCCGGGCCGCTCACCTGGGCCCAGGTGCAGCAGAAATTCGAGGCGGCAAACCCGGCGCTCCGGGCCGGGCAGCTCAACATTGACGAAGCCAAGGCCAACGAGATCACGGCGTTCCTGCGGCCGAATCCGAGCCTGTCGGTCAGCCTGGACCAATTCGATCCCTTCACGCCGAATCCATATCGTCCTCTCACCAATTTGCAGCCGGGGATCGCCGCCAGCTATTTGTACGAGCGCATGCACAAGCGGGACCTGCGCAAGGAAAGCGCGGAAAAAGCCACCGTCATCGCGGCATCGACACAGCAGGATCTGCTGCGCAATCTGACCTATACTCTGCGCAACGCCTTCGTACAGACCCTGCAGGCCAAGGCCGTGCTCGCCCTGGCGAGAGAGAATCTCGACTACTACGACAAAGTGTTGAACGTGAATCGCATCCGCTTCAAGGCGGGCGATATCGCCGAAGTAGACATGGACCGCCTGGAACTGCAGCGGATCCAGTACCTCTCCGACATTCAGAACGCGACGGTGAATCTTCGCACCGCGAAAATCATGCTGCTTCAGATGCTGAACGACCGCACGGCGGTGGACCAGTTCGACATCACCGGACCCTTCGAATTTACCCCCCGCGTCGACACTCTCGAAAATTTCCACTCCGTCGCGCTGGCCACCCGCCCCGATTTGCGCGCCGCCATCGAGGCTGTGGATAAAGCGCAGACCGATCACAAACTGGCCGAGGCCAACGGCTCGACCGACCCGGTATTCAGCGTCGACTTCGGGCGGCAGAACGGTGATCCGTTTTATATCGGCGCGGGCATCAGTATTCCGCTCCGCGTCTTCGACAGGAACCAGGGCGAAAAGCTGCGCACGCAGCTCGATATTACGCGCAATGAGCGGTTGCGCGATGCGGCCCAGGCGCAGGTGTTCAGCGACGTCGATTCGGCCTATGTAGCGCTGATGGGCTCCCTGAATCTGCTGCAACCCTATAAATCGGAATTTCTGGCGCGCGCTCTCAAAGTGCGCGATACCATTTCGTTTTCCTATCAGCACGGCGCGGCTTCCCTGCTCGACTTTCTGAACGCGCAGAGTGATTACCGCAGCGTGCAGTTGAACTATTTGACCTTAATCGGTTCCTTCCTGAGCGCCGCGAGCCAGTTGAACCTCGCCGTGGGAAAAGAGGTGATTCAATGAAGCGCGCGAGCATTGCCGTCCTCCTTCTTGCGCTGGCCGCATGCGGCAGGAAACAGGAGCCGGCCAATCCAGCCGCCGAAGGCCCGCCGCCCGCCCACGTGGAGCCGGAAGGCGACGCGAATCTGGTGAAAGTCGACAATCCGGAGAAGTTTCCGCTGGCGGCCGCCGGGCAGCATAACGCCGCGCCGGAGTTGAGCGTCACCGGCGTGGTGAATCCCGACGTTGCCCGCACCGTGCCGGTGATCTCCCTCGCCTCCGGCCGAGTGGTGGAAATCAATGCCCGCATCGGCGACGAAGTGAAAAAGGGCCAGCTCCTGTTCAAGGTCCGGAGCTCCGATATTTCCGGCGCTTTTTCCGATTACCGCAAGGCCGTGGTGAACGAGCAGTTGGCCAAGGTTCAGCTCGACCGGGCCAAGGTTCTTTTCGATAAGGGCGCCATCGCGAAGAAGGATCTGGAAGTCGCGCAGAACGCCGAGGACAGCGCGCTGGTGGACCTGGAAACGACAGTGGAGCGCCTGAAGCTGCTCGGCGGGGATACCAATCACCCCACCGGAATCGTTGACGTTTTCGCTCCGGTTTCCGGCGTGATTATCGAACAGAACATCACCCAGTCGGCGGGCGTGAAGACGCTGGATAATTCGCCGAACCTGTTCACCATCGCGGACCTGAGTGTCGTGTGGATCGTCTGCGACGTGTATGAGAACGATCTTCCCGGTGTCAGGATGGGCGAATACGCCGACATCCACCTGAACGCCTATCCGAACCGGATCTTGAAAGGCCGCATCAGTAATATCGGGCCGATTCTGGATCCCACGATCCGCACGGCGAAAGTGCGGCTGGAAGTGCCCAACCCGGGCCTGATGCGCGTGGGCATGTTCGTCACGGCGACATTCCATGGCTCGACGCAGGAAGTCCGGGCGACCGTGCCCGCCACCGCCGTTTTGCATCTGCATGACCGCGACTGGGTCTATGTTCCGGCGGAAAACGGACGCTTCCGGCGGTTATCGGTTGTCGGCGGCGCCATGTTGCCGGGCAATCTGCAGGAGATTGTTTCCGGACTGAAGCCTGGCGATCAGGTGGTGACCAACGCGCTGGTTCTGCAGAACACGGTGGAGCAGCAATAGATGATCCGCGGGCTGGTCGATTTCGCGCTGAACAATCGCATCATGATCCTGGCGATGGCGCTGTTGCTCTTCATCTGGGGCATTATTTCTTTCCGCAGCCTGCCGGTGGAAGCCTATCCCGACGTCGCCAACAACTACGTCAACATCATCACGCAGTGGCCGGGCCGCGCGGCGGAGGAAGTGGAACAGCAGGTCACGGTGCCGCTCGAAATCGTGATGAACGGACTGCCGCATCTCACCTCGCTGCGCTCCACGTCGCTGTTCGGACTCTCCAGCGTGACCATGATTTTCGACGACGATTCGGAGAATGACTGGAACCGCTCCAAGGTTCTGGAGAGGTTGTCGCAGGTCACCTTGCCGCAGGGCCTGCAGCCGCAGATGGGCACCGACTGGAGCCCCGTGGGCCAGATTTACTTCTTCACGCTGCACAGCACCAATCCGCAGTTCGACATCATGGACCTGAAGTCCATCGAAGATTGGTTCGTCGAA
This sequence comes from Acidobacteriota bacterium, assembly GCA_037439565.1. Taxonomy (GTDB): domain Bacteria; phylum Acidobacteriota; class Terriglobia; order Bryobacterales; family Bryobacteraceae; genus Palsa-187. The sequence goes on from JBBIVT010000101.1 coordinate 15,771, forward strand.
AAACAGTTCAAATCCGTCCCCAACGTGGTGGATGTTTCGAGCCTCGGTGGCATCACCAAGGAGTATCAGGTTCGCCTCGATCCCAATAAGCTGATCTCTTACGGTTTGAGCATCGCGCAGGTGGAGCAGCAACTCACCAACAACAACGTCAACGCCGGCGGCAGCTTCATCGAGTCGGGCTTGCAGCAGGTCAATGTGCGCGCGGTAGGACTGGTGAAGACGGTAAAGGATATTGAAGACACGGTCATCGCCACGAAAAGCGGCACGGCGATCAGAGTCAGGGACATCGCCACCGTGGCGCAGGGCCCGAAGATCCGCCTCGGCCGTAACGGCAAGGCCATTCACAAGCGCGACGGAAAGATTATCGACAATGACGACGTCGTCGAAGGGATCGTGCTGCTGCGCAAAGGCGCGGA
>JBBIVT010000102.1:0-16109 GCA_037439565.1 Acidobacteriota bacterium
TTGAGCGAGTTTTTCCGTCAGCAGTTCGTGGAGAGCCTGATCACGGGCGCGAGCTACGTTTTAGTGGATTTTCCGAGGACGGACGCGAAGGCCGGCACGAGGGCGGAAGAAGACGCGACGGGAGCGTCGAGGGCGTATCTCGTGCCGTATTCGTCCGAGGACGTCATCAACTGGAACCTGGACGACCAAGGGAACCTGGACTGGGTGGTGATCCGGACGAAGGTGGTTAAAAAGGACCGGGTGGAAGACGCCGATTGGCTGACGGAGACCCGATGGGCGTACTACGACAAGCGGACGTTCCGGATTTATTCGAAGACTGACGGCGCGATCCGCCTGGTGGACGAAGGAACGCACGCCTTGGCAAAGGTGGACCGGGTTCCGCTGTTCGACCTGCGCATTCCCGGAGGTTTGTGGATGCTTAACCGGGCGGGTTTGCTTCAACTTGAGCACTTCAACAAATCGAACGCTTTGAGCTGGGCGTTGACGATGGGGTTGTTCGCAATGCCGGTGGTTTATTCGGACCGCAACTGGAGCCAAATGGTGGGCGAGAGCTACTACATCCAGCTTTCGCCGGAAGACAAGTTCGGGTGGACGGAGCCGGAAGGAAAAGTCTTCCAAATCGCGCAGGAGAATCTGACGCGGCTGCAGGAAGAAATTTATCGGGTATGTTACCTGGCACAGGCGGGCGGGTCCCTGACTGCGGGCGGGGCGCAATCCGGTATCAGCAAGCAACTGGACTTTTCGATCACGCAGGAAGTGCTGCGGGCTTATGGCGACGCGATGAAGGATCTGATCCGGCGGGTGCTGACGTCGATCGCGGCGGCCAGGGAGGACGGGATCGAGATCAGCGTGACGGGGATGGACGAGTTCGACATCACGGACTTCGGGACGGAGTTGTCGGACGCGAAGGAGTTGCTGGCGCTGGGAGTCGAATCGCCGACGTTGAAGAAAGAGATTTTCAAAAAACTGGCGCTGAAGTATCTGTCGGATAGCCGGCAGGACGTGAAGGATCAGATTGCCAGGGAAATCGAAGGCAACGCGCCAGGCATCAGGGGTTAGGCGCGAGGGGGATTGGATGGAAGAGGACATTCGGGAGATTGTGCGGTCTGTGATGGAGGAAGTCGCCGGCAGGCAGACGGAGTTGGCGGAGGAGAGGAAGCGGCGGGAGAGCCTGGAGCAGCGGGTGAATGAGCTGGTGGCGGAGAACCAGAAGGCCCGGGTGGCGGCGGAGGAAGCAGAACGAAGCTCGACAATCCGGGCGGAGTTGCAGAAATTGGGCGTCGCGAAGCTGGAGTTGGCATATCGAGCGGTGAAGGACGACGTTTACCGGAGCGAGGACGGAAAACTGATGGCGCAAGGCGGAGCGGACGTCCGCGCGTACCTAAAGAGTTTCGTCGACGAAAATCCGGAGTTGCTTCCTGCGAGGATGGCGGGCGGGAGCGGGGCGGGAGGGGGACAGCGTGGAGGGAGCGCCAGTTCTGGTGGAGGAATCGATCTCGACATGATCCGGCCTGGGATGAGCGCGGAAGAGAGAGAACGCGTTAGGCAGGAGATCGCGAGGGTGGCGTCGCAGACGCTGCGAGGAATGTAGGGAAGAGCCCTGGGGCCAGGGGCCTGGGGCCAGACAGACAAACAAGGAGACGAGATGGGAATTATTACTTCAGCAAATGTAGCGACTGCGATTGTGAAGCTGGTGGCGGCGGACGCGCTGCCGGCGCTGGTGGGGAACCTGGTGATGGGGAACCTGGTGAATCGCGACTACGAGCCGGTGCTGGCGCGGGCGGGCGACACGGTGAACGTGCCGATCCCTCCGACGCTGGTGGCGAATAACATCGCGGAGGGCAACACGGTTCAGTTGCAGAATCCGTCGATCGGCAACGCGCAGATCGTGCTGAACACGCACGCGGAGGCGACGTTCCAGATTCCGGACGTGACGAAGATCCTGGCGGTTCCGGATCTGCTGAAGCTGTATATGCAGCCGGCAGTGGTGGCGATCGCGGAAAGCATCGAAACGGCGCTGCTTTCGACATGGTCACAGTTCACGGCGAACGCTCCTGTGGGAACGGGCGGCACGGCGATCACGGAAGCGGTGGTGGATTCGGCGGAAACGGCGCTGTTTTCGGCGATGGTGCCTCCGAATGCGGCGAAGTACCTGGTGGTGAATCCGTCGACGTACTCGGCGCTGCGGCAGATTCCGCGGTTCAGCGAGTTCAACTCGGCGGGCGAGGCGGGGCTGCGGGCGTTGGTGGACGGCGCGGTGGGCAAGATGAAGGACTTCTACATCTTCCGGTCGCAATTCGTTCCGCAGACGGGATCGAGCCCGGTGACGACGCACAACCTGGCGTTCACGAAGAACGCGCTGGGGCTGGTGGTGCGCCGGCTGCCGCAGCCGCTGCCGGGCACGGGGGCGATCGCGGAGTACGCGGAGTTGGGCAACTTCGGCATGCGCGTCACGATGAGCTATCAGCCGAACACGCTGGCGCAGCAGTTCACGGTGGACGTGCTGTACGGGGTGGGCGTGCTGCGGAACAGCTTTGGGGTGCAGGTTAGCTCGTAGCAGGTGGGAAGACGGGGAGCTTGGAGTGAAGAGCTCCCCTGAAGGGATCAATCAATGCTGCTAAGCGATGGAAATCCGAACATTCAGGATGATCTGCGGGCCTACGAATCCTCGATTCTGAATGTCGCCGCGGAGGAGTCGATCGATTTGGACGCGAAGCTCCAACTGGCGACGGAGGAGATCCGCGAGATTGTGCTAAACATCCTGCTGGATCACACGTGCATCGTGATGGGCGGAGACATGGTGCGGCGATCACGCGGAGTGACCGATGTGGTGGTGACCCCGCAGATGAAGCGGTGGCATGCACTGCATACGCTGGCGATTTTCTACCGGGACGCGTACAACAACCAGCTCAACGACCGGTATCTGGCGAAGTGGAACGAATATCAACGGCTGGAGCGCCAGGCGAAGGAAGCGACGACGCACTACGGCATCGGGCTGGTGATTACGCCGGTCCCGCAAGCGGGCGCTCCGGTGGTGAGCACGACGGCGGGGCTGCTGCCGGCCACGGTTTACTACGTGCAGATCAGTTGGGTTTCGGCGGCCGGCGTGGAGGGGACGCCGAGCACGGCGACGGCGTATCCGGCTCCGGTGGCGAGCCTGCTGACGGTGACGAATCCGGCGAATCCGCCCGCGGTAGCGGCAGGATTCAATGTCTATATCGGCCTGACGGACTGCACGGCGACACTGCAGAACGCGTCGCCGATCGCGATCGGGCAGACGTTCACGGAGGCCAGCTCCGGGCTGGCGGCGGGCGCCGCGGCGGGGACAGGGCAGCCGCCGGATTACTACATCACGGGCGGTTCGGTTTTGAGGAGAGGTTGAGCGATGGCGCAGACGGCGAGCGCAGTGGCGAAACTTTTCGCGGGCTTTTTGACGGCCGCGGACACGGGAGTGAGCAACGCAGCGGCGGCGCTGGCGGCGGATTCGGGAATCGCCCTGGCGCCCATTCCGGCAGCGAATATCGTCACGCAGAACATGGCGTCCGAGCTCTCCGAACGGGCGAGCGTGGTGAAGTATCCGGTGGTGCAGGTGTATTCGGACCGGATGAGGAATTTGCTCACGGAGAAGTTCCGCAGGTTTTCAGGAAAAGTGCGAACGGTGGCGGAGGTGCGGGTTTCGCAGGACCGGATCGAAGGGCTGGAAGACCAATTGCGGCTGTATGTGGACGCGGTGACGCAGGTGTTGGACGCGAATCGGGGCGATTGGGGCCAGGGCGCATTTTACGCCGGCGGCTATGAAGCAACGTTCGAGCCGTTGAAGCAGGGAGGAAAGAACTTTCTGCAAGCGGCGAAGGTGACGTTCGAAGTGGATATGTCGGTTTAGGGGAAAGGGGACTGACCGCTCCTTCCAGACGCCACGATCCTCGTCCAACCAAGTACATGCGAATGGGGACAGAGTATGCTGTCCCTTTTTCAGGGAGCCAGAATTTTATGTCGTGTTATGTGTGTTCGAACAATGAGCGGATTTACTGCGCTTTGGAGTCCAGCTACGGCTCGATTCCCGCGATTACGGGGGCAAACCGGATACCGGCGCTGAAGCTCAAGGCGAAGCAGATTCCGGAACAGACACAGCGGAAGGACAAGACGGGCACACGGACGTTTGTGGGTTTGCCGAACCGGATTCGGGAAATCACGACGTTCGAGGTAGACACGCTGTTGACGGATTGGTCCAATACTTCTGCGCCGCCGGCTTACGGTCCGCTCTTCCAGTGCGCGATGGGCGGGACGCCGGCGATCTGGGCGGGCGGGACGGTGGCGTCGTTGACGGGAACGACGCAGATCGCGTTCACGGCTCCGCATGGATTGGCGGCGGGCCAGGCGGTGACCTTCAATGGCGAAATGCGGTTCGTCTCGGCGATCGCGAACACGACGACGATCTTTGTCAACGCGGGATTCACGACGCCGCCCGTGGCGGGATCGGCCATGGGGCCGACCATCAATTACAGCCTAGCGGACAGTTTGCCGAGCGCGAGCATTTTTGACTACTGGGATCCAGCAGCAGCGGCGCAGAGGATCGTGGAGGGCGCCGCGGTGGACAAGATGCTGTTCAAGGTGAACGGGGACTTCCAGGAGTTCACTTTTTCCGGCCCGGCGCGCGATTTGGTGGACAGCGCGAGCTTTGAAACCGGAGAGGGCGGGCTGACGCAGTTTCCCACGGAGCCGGTGATCGCGAATTTCGATTATACGATTGTGCCGGGACATCTGGGCGAGGTTTGGATGGGCGTGAGCGCGGCTCAGTTTTCGACCATCACGTCGGCGGAGTTGACGCTTGAGAACAACATCAACCTGAGGGCGAAGGAATTCGGCAGCGACTACGCGAGGTGCATCGCGGCGGCGACGCGCAAGGTGACGCTGAACTTCAACCTGTTCGAGATGGCGGATGCGCAGACGCAGGGACTGTATCAGGCGGCGCGGCAGAGATCGCCGATCGGCGTGATGCTGCAGTTGGGCGAACAGGCGGGGCAATTATGCGGGGCATACATGCCGGCAATGGTGCCTCAGGTCCCGGAGTTCGACGATTCAGAGACGAGGCTGCAATGGAACTTCCAGAACAATCGGGCACAGGGGACGGCAAATGACGAACTGTACGTCGCGTTCGGGTAGCGAGTGGGAAAGCCGCGTCTGGCATGACGCAGAGGCGGTGAACGGCGTGCGGTACGAGATCGTGCGGGTGTCGTTCGGGCGGCGGATCGAATTGGCGCGGCGGATCCGGGAGATCGGGCGGAAGGCGGAGTATCTGGAGGCCAGCGAGGACGTTCGGGAAAAGCTGGAGGCGACGGTGCTGGGGGCGGAGATCGACCGGGCGTACCTGGAGTGGGGACTGGTTTCGGTGGAAGGGCTGCGGATCGACGGGGCGGAGGCGACACCGGAAGCGTTGATCGACCGGGGACCGGTGGACCTGGCGGTGGAGATTCTCGGGCGGATCAAGTCCGAGTGCGGGATGAGCGAGGACGAACGAAAAAACTGCTAGTCGCATTCCATTTCTATCGGACGAGCCAGGCCGGGTGGAAATGCGACCAATGCAGACGGCAGGGGCTGGATGCGCGGCGGCGATGCGGGTTTCTGCCAGCCGAAAAACGTGGGCCAAAGAAGCTGGTGTGGGCGCGGGGGCGCGCGTCGTCGGAGGAATGTCCGAAGTCGCTGGTAACGCCTGCGAGTATCGAACGGCTTGAGAAATTTTACGGGTGGAAATTCGCGGGCGGCGGAGCATTGACGGATCTGCCGGCGAAGGAAGCCGATGCGTTTTTGATTTTGGAAGGCGAATGGCGGGCGGAGCCGCAGGACTGACAAACGATCATGGCGAAGAATCCAACATCCGAAGTAACGGCGCTGCTGGGCGGAACGAACGTGACACTGGGCACGAATTCGCCGGCGACCAGCGTGCTGGCGGGTCCATTGACGACGATCGCGACGCAGCTTCAGCAATTGCAGACGATCAATCAGGCGCAACTGGCGAGCATCCAGGCCAATACAAGCGCGCTGAATACAAATTCGAGCATCAAGGGCGGCGGGACGTCCACGGCGGGACCGATCGGCAGCACGCTGATGGATGCGCTGGGGCTGGGATCGGGACTGAGCCCCTTGATTTCGGGTCTGATCGGGCTGTTTGGAGGCGGGGGAGGCAGCCAGACGACGACCATCACGCCGTCGATGCAACCGCTACCGGTGAATCTGACGGCGGGATTCACGGGATCGGCGGCGGGCGGGGCGTCGGGGGTCGACTTCGGCGAAGGGAATCAACCGCGGCAGACGACGGCGGCGGGGGCGCAGCAACTCATCACGATTCAGGTACAGGCGATGGACAGCCAGTCGTTTCTCGACCGGAGCAACGACATCGCGGCGGCGGTGCGGAAGGCAATGCTGGAGACGTCGGCGTTGAACGATGTGATTCGGGGGGTTTAGATGGCGAACTTCCCAACATTAAAGACAGGAGCGGTGGCGCAGTATGGATCCGACCGGTCACGGCGGTTCTCGACGACGGCCCTGCGGTTCTTAGACGGAAGTGAGCAGCGGTATCCGGGGTATGAAGCGCCGCTATTGCAGTGGACGATCCGGCTGGATTTGCTCGACGAGCTGGAACTGGCGGGCCTGGAACAATTTTTCGAAAGTAGCGGCGGACGCGCGGGGACGTTCTCCTTCACCGACCCCTGGGACGGCACGGTATATCCCAGTTGCAGCTTCGCGGAAGACGATCTGGCGATGGAATTTCAGGATGTGGCGCGGGGGAAGACGCAAGTGGTGGTGAAGGAGAACCGGAGCTAACATGCTGGTATTTCCGCAACTGGCAACGGGCGCGTCGAGCCTGTATCCGCTGAAGAAGACGACCCGGCAACGAAGCGTGGTGAACACGCTCGGGGATGGGACGCGAGATGTCTACGCAGATCCGGACGCGGCGAACCTGGGTTGGGAATTGCATGCCAAGGGTTTGACGGCGGCGGAGTGGAGCGCGATTGAGGCACTGTTCCAAGCGGCCTCCGGCATGTGGCAGCCGTTCACTTTTCTGGATCCAACGGGGAATCTGCTCGCCGACAGCGAGAATTTCAGCGGACCGGCGTGGACGAACGGCGCACTGATCGATTTGGCGGCGGGCGCGACGGATCCTTTCGGGACCACACGGGCGACGGGAGTGACGAACGCGGGCGGAGGGACTCAGGCGGTGGAGCAGGCGCTGGCGGTACCTGGGAACTTTCAATATTGCTTGAGCGCCTGGGCCTGTTCGAATAGCGGCACGAGCGTGACTCTGTCCATCGCGGCCGCGGGCGCCAGCGCGACGAAGACATTTGCCCTTGGGACACGGTGGACGAGAGTCTCGCTCGCGGCGAACCTTGGGCAGAACACAACGCCGGTGACGTTTGGGGCGCAGTTGCCCGCGGGCGGGACGGTTCAGTTGTTCGGGATGCAAGCGGAGGCGCAACCGGGAGCATCGGACTACCAGCAGACCGGCGCGACCGGCGGCGTGTACACGAACGCGCGCTTTGGCAGCGACACGCTGACCGTGACGGCGCAGGGTACCGACGTCTATGACGCCGTAGTCCAGATCGTGAATATGGAGAGCCAATGAGCACGATCGACGTTTTGAAAGAGCAGCAGACGCCGGCGACGCCACTGTTTCTGATCGACTGCACGCTGAGCTCGGGCGCGAAGGAGAGCTGGGGCACTCACGCGGCGACGTTCGGCGGCACGGCGTACGCGGCGCGGCTCATCAAACACACGCTGTTTCAACTGACGGCTTCGTCACTTGAAGGGCTCGATGGCGCGGCGCAGATCGCTCTGACGCTGGCGAATGCGGACTCCCACTTTTCCGAGATCGAGAGAGCCACGGGATTCAAGGGCGCGCAAGTCACGATCCAGTTCCTGTTCTACGACTTCATCGCGAATCAGCCTGCGTCCGAGGCTCGGGTGGTGTTCCGCGGGATTGCCAATTCACCGGACGAGATCACGGAGTCGACGTTCCGGGTCACGGTGATGAACCGGTTGAATCTACAGAGAATCCTGTTACCCGATACGCGAATCCAGAGGACGTGTCCGTGGATGTTTCCTGCGACGGCGGCGCAACGCCAAGAGGCGCTGTCCGGCGGCGCGAAGGGACCATACTCATCCTTATATAAGTGCGGATATTCGGCGGATCAGGCCGGCGGCGCGGGCAATTTGAACAGCGGCGCGCCCTTTACGAGCTGCGACTACACGCGAACCTCCTGCGTGCAGCGGGGGATGTTCAGTACGGACCAGGTGAACAACAACACGGCGCGGTTCGGAGGAATCGAATTTGTTCCGGCGCAGATCCTGGTTCGGGGGTACGGGCAGAAGGGGATGGAGCTATCGCCGCTCTACGACAACATCGCCCTCTACAACGACTTCGTTCCCCTGGTGTACGGGACGGCCTGGTACAACCCGCCGATTGTGTTCTCCCGCAACGACGGGAATCTGACGCGCATGGAAGCGCTGCTGGGTATGGGCGCGATTTCAGGCATCCTGCAGGTGCTGGTGAACGACATCGCGATTCCGTTGGCGCAGAATGGCGCCAACATGACGGCTACGGGCTGGTACTCGCTGATCAGCGCGGGCGGCCGGAACGGGGCGTTCGATCCGAACTTCGCCGATAGCGCGGGGAATCCGCTGGGCGATCCGTACGGCAGCATGGCGTATCTGAGCGTGGTGGTTCCGAACGCGATCAGCAACGGGCTATCCCTGCCCAGCGTTCGAGTTTTGATCAACGGCTTGCTGATTGAGCAATTCGATTCGACCGGAGCGTCTCTGGGCGCGGCGTTCACGAATAATCCGGCTTGGGTGCTGCTCGACGTGCTCCGCCGAAGCGGGTGGCTGACGACCGACATCAATCTGCCCAGCTTTGCCGCAGCGGCGGCGTATTGCGACGGGCCGATCTCTACCACGGATCTGTATGGGAACCCCGCTTCGACATCGCGGTTCAAGTGCAACGTGGTGATTCAGGACCGGCAGAGCGCGGCGGAGTTGGCCAAGTCCATCCGCAATGCGTCGTCGCTGATGTTGAGCTACGATCTTGCGGGGTTGTTGAATCTGCGGGTGGAGAATACGCTGGCGCTGCAGCAGCCGTCGGCTCCGGACGGCACGAACAGCACTGCGCCTCTCAACGGCGGTTGGCCCGCGTATGAATTCAGCGACGGGTCGGCGGCGTTTTCCGGAATTTTAAGAAAAGCGAACGGGGATCCGGCGATCCGGCTGTATTCGCAGAACGGCACGTCGACGACCAATCAACTGACGGTCGAGTTTCAGGATGAATTCAATCAATTTCAGCAGGACAGCCTGACGCTGGTGGACATCGACGATTCGCTGCTGACGGACCGGATTGTGACTGCGCCGTTTCCCGGCGTGGGTCTGCCGAATTTCGATCAGGCAACGCGCATGCTGCAATTACAACTGAACAAGTCCATCGCGGGATACACGCTGGTGGAGTTCAGCACGTCGGTGAAAGGCATCGGCATCGCTCCGGGCGATCTGATCACGGTGACGTATTTGAAGGAAGGGCTGAACCGGCAGCCGTTCCGCGTGGTGAAGCTCGCGCCGGGGCAGGATTATCAGACCGTCCAGATCACGGCGCAGTGGCATGAGGACGACTGGTACACCACGGGCGGCGCGAACGCGTCGGGCGGCGGGATTTACGCCACGAATCAGGGCGGTTTACCGCGACCCCTGGTGGGCAGCGTGGTCGATGCAAATGGCATGGAACAGTTCGGCATCGCCGAATCGGCGATTCCGAGCGGCGATGGAAGCGTCGCGATCCAGTTGAGCGTCGCGTTCACGCCGCCCGCGCTGCCCGCTGCCTCGAGCGCATCCACTCCCTTGCTCAGCCTGACGCCGACGATTGCGACGACCGGAGGAACGCTCACCGGAGGCCAGTCCTACTACTATGCGATCAGCGCGGTGGATGCGGCGGGCGCGGAGGGTGGGCTGTCCTTTATCGTTCAGGCGGCTTTGCCGGCCGCTACGGACACGAACACGGTCACACTGACCGGGTTCAGCTTTTCCTCCGGCACGGCGGGCTTTCGCGTTTATCGAGGATTGAACCCGAGCCAGCTCCTGTTGATCGATTCCAGCGCGGCGATCGCGGCAAGCTATACGGATACGGGCGCTGCGCCGCAGCTCCAAGGCCCTCCGGATCCCAACTATAATCACGCGAATTTTTACTGGCGCATGGAACTGCAACCGGAAGAAGCGGTAACGTCCGCCTCGGCGACGACGATCGCCAACAGTACGCTGGGTATGCTGACGAACGATTTCACGGGAAGCCCGGTGCGCATCACGCGAGGGAAAGGCGCCGCGCAGGAGCGCACGATCGTCTCCAATACGGCGACGGCCCTAACCGTGACGCCGGCCTGGAGCGTGACACCGGATGCAACGAGTTTCTTTACCATCGCCGATTCGACGTGGACGTTCGCCGGGCTGGGATCGACCAGTCCGGTGAATATACAGGTTCCGAACCGGCCCGGAGCCACAGTGGAAATTTCGGGAAGATCGGCCAATGCGCAGGATAACGAGACGGCGGAGGCGCTGAACCCGGTGACCTCGCATCAGATCGCGGGCGAGGCGGGAGGAGGCGCGGATAGCGGGCTGCCTCCTGCGCCGACTTTTGGGCTCAACCTGACCGGTCAAGGAACGGTCGACCTGGTGGGTATCGGATTTTCGAGTTTCGTCAACACGCGCACAATCTCAGCAGGGACCTTGTTCCTTTATTACTGGAACGAACTGAACAGCCCCTCCGCGTTGCGGCTGACCGCGCCAATCGGAACGGCCGACACCACGATCACGCTGAGCGCGGCGGGGACGAACGCAGTGGGCGACCGCATCCAAATCGAGACGGAGATTCTCCAAGTGGAGGCCGTGCTGAGCGGCGGCGCTCAATATCAGGTATTGCGAGGAGCGGAGGGGACGACGGCCGCGACGCACACCACGGCAGTGCCGGTGTACCCGCTTCAGACCAACGTCAGCATCGTGCCGTTTGTGAGCGGATTCTTCGGCAGCCCGGCGAGCGGCGATTTTGGCTACTCCATCTTCCTGCCCGATGTGAGAATCGCCGCGGCGGCGCTCGAAATGACCAACGTGTACGGCACGGGTCCGGCGACGGCTGCTCCGTTTGTCGCGACGGCCGATCAAGGCTTGCGGACGCTGGCGGGCGGGCAGATTTCGTTACAGGTGGAAGGATACCTGGCAACGCAAACCGACGCCGCGCCGCCGTTGATCGTGGAGACGGCCCAGGCGATCCGGGACATGTTCGCGGTGGTGGGAGAGGCGCCGAGCGGCGGTCCAATCAGCTTGCAGTTAAGACAGGGCAGCACCGTGTTTGGCACGTTGACGATCGCCGACGGCACGACGGAATCGCCCAGCGTGAACGGGTTCGGCCTGCCGCCACTCACGGCGGGAGCGCAGGTGAGCCTGGATGTCCTCTCCGTACCCGGCGCGGCGAATACCCTGCCCGGCCGCGACCTCACTGTGAGCATCCGTCTTTAATCCCTATGGCCGACCAAATTCAAAAACTGCGGCCGGATCGCGATCTACAGTGCTTTTATTACGAGCCTTCGGCCATCGCCGCGCTGAGCGGCACGTCAGCCACCGGGTTCACCCTATCGGGCACGTGGCGGCAGCAATTCGACTGGGCGGTGATCGAATGGAATCGCGACAACGTTTACGAGCATCCGGCGTTTCGTAATCTTCCCGACGGCGACCTGAGCGGATTGACACTCAGCTATCAGGAGACGCGCACGAACTGCATCCCACTCGACTCGGCTCTTTACGCGACGGTCGACTGGCCGTCGCTGCGCATTTGGGGGCCGGACAACACGATCTACTACGTGCCCCTTGCCGCTCACGCCACGCCTTCGGCGGGGAGTTATTCGAATGCCTACGCCGATTTCACGCTGTCGGGCTCCGGCACGCCCGCGGCGGGAAGTCACGTGGGTATTGCGTATCTCGACACGCACTACACCTATAAGTTCAACGGCACGGCTCAGATTTCAGATGCGCTGACGCAGATCGCGGCCTGGATCAATTTGCGCCCGAATCCTTATCAGCCGACCGTGCTACAGGCGACCGTGACGGGTTCCACGATTCGGGTGTTTTATACCGGCGGCATGGACACGGGCAGCACGTCGGGGGCGAACGGGAATCGTTTCGCGATGTACACGTACTCCGACACGCCGGATGCGGCGTGGGACGCGCAGGCGAAAACGTTTGCCAACGGAACCAGTCCGGCGCAGTGGACCATCAGTATAGACTTTGGTTCATTGCTGGGATACACAAGCCCGACATTTTCGGGCATAGCTGTTTCCGTGCCGGCCAGTCAGATCCGCAAAATGCGCTGGACTTACGCCGCCGATTTGCAGGCTGGCTCGTTTGTCCGCAGCGAGTTTCAAGTGGTGGTGAGCAACTGGACCGTCACCGGAACGAATCGCACGTATTCGGTGGCGGGGACGGGCAGCCGGCGCGTGGAGGACGACTCGGTGGAGATCGTTTATACCGGATCGTGGACGGAAGCGCGGGGGAACTTTTCCGGCGGGATCATTCATTTTTCAACGACCGTGGGCGACAGCGTTTCCTGGACGTACACCGCGACGCAGGACCACACCCTGTATTTGGGCACGCGCTATCTCGGCCTCGCCGGCGCGTCCGGCGCGACCGTCTCGATCGCCGTCGACGGAGCTCCGGCGGGAACCCCGAACTTATTCATCACAGGAGAAGACGCACTCATCCGCTGGCCCGTTGGGCAATACGGCCCCGGAACTCACACGGTGACCGTCACGAACGAAGGGCCTTCGGGCAACTATTTCTATTTCGATTTCTTTGAGGCGGCCGTTCCAACCCAGGGCCTGCCCGTGTTTCCCGTTGAGCCTCGTCTGACGCTGGCCACCGATTGGGATACGCTGCACTCCATTTCACTTGCGCCCGAACGCACGGCGTGGTTCATCAACTCGCTCGGATTCACCGGGCGTCAGAATCACTACGCCGGCGCGCTGTGGTTCTACGAGCTGACGCCCGTGGGATTCGCCTACGCCTCGGCGGCTGTCACGTTCGGCGGCACGATCAGCGTGACGGACGGCGACGGCTCGCAGTCGATGCAAGTTTCTATCAGTGGCACCACCTTCACCAAGGTGATGCATCCGGCCGACACGCCGGAGACGCTGGCGATTGTCTTTGCGCAGGCCATCAACAACGGATCGACCGGCGTGTGGGCGAGTTACAGCGGCAGCGCGCTGACGATCGTGTCCCGGCTTATGGGCTCGGCGGGAAATAGCGGCGGCGTGTCAGCAATGCCCACCAACATGCCAGGCGTGAGCGTATCGGTGACAAGCTTCAGTGGAGGCGTGGACGGCAACTGGCGCACGGACCTGACGGCATCGCCGAGACTGAACCGCGCGGTCCGCGATTGGAGCGCGAGTTACTTCAGCGCGCTGCATGGCTATGGCATCGACGCCGCAGCGTCCTTCAGCATGGAACTGGGCAACGGCGATCCTGCCGCATCCGTCGGCATTGCGCAGCGCGGGCCTTCCGGCGATCCGATTCTTCTGCCGACGCCTTCGCTGCAGACAAATTTCTCGCCCACCAGCATCGCCTACTGGCAGGAGGTCTACGCGGAGATGGCGGCGATCCAGGCCGCGGCGGGGCTGACTCCCTTCCTGCAATTCGGCGAAGTGCAGTGGTGGTATTTCCCGAACAACGGATTCCTGCCCACCGATCCGGCGTACGCCGCTTACTCCGGCATGCCGTTTTACGATGCGTGGGCGCAGGCGCAGTTCCTTGCCGAATACGGCCGCGCGATGACGGCGTTCACAACCAACACGGTGAATCCAGCATCGTATCCGGACGAGGTCGCGTTTCTGCAAACGGCACTGGGGAATTTCACAACATCGATCATGGCTTATGTGCGGGCAACCCAGCCCTCGTGCCGGTTCGAAGTCCTCTATCCGACCGACGTAAACGCTTCGGCCTTCAACTCCGCGTTCAACTTTCCGCCCGCCGCGTGGACGCCCGCGTCGCTGACCATCCTGAAGACGGAGTGTATCGGCTACACGCTCGGCCGGAACCTGGATTTGTGCGAAGAAGGCATCGATTTTGGCGCGGCGCTTGGCTTCAGCGCCGCACAGCGCAGTCATCTGGTGGACGTAGGCGATTCCACAACGGCGTGGGTGAAGGAAGCGCAGATCGCGCGCGGCAAGGGACTGGAAAGCGTAGTGTTGTTTGCGTTGGACCAGTACTGCCTGATCGGTTATGCCACGCCGCTGCCCTCCAGCTTCCGCCGCAGCATTCGCATGGGTAGTTGATACACTCGGGAGTGCGTATCCGCGCACGGGAATGCTGCAGGTTCAGAACGTCTCCAAGGTTTATCGTCTCTATCGCCGGCCAGCCGACCGCCTGCTCGAGCTGATTCCGTTTTCCAATCGGGCTCCGAAGGAATTCTGGGCCCTGCGCGACGTTTCGCTGACGGTGGAACGGGGCGAGGTGCTGGGTGTCATCGGCCCGAACGGCAGCGGCAAGAGCACGCTGCTGCAGATCGTCAGCGGCATTCTGGAACCGACGCGCGGGCGCGTGATTTCCCGCGGGCGCATCGCCGCGCTGCTGGAACTCGGCGCCGGCTTCAATCCCGAATTCAGCGGCCGCGAGAACGTCTTTCTGAACGGCGAAATTCTCGGCATCGCGCGCAGCGATATGGAGCGCGTCTTTCCGGACATCGAACGCTTCGCCGAAATCGGCTCCTTCATGGATCGGCCGGTGAAGGAGTATTCCACCGGGATGTACGTGCGCCTGGCGTTTTCCACGGCCATTCACGTCGATCCCGAAATCCTGATCGTCGACGAGGCGCTGGCGGTGGGCGACGCCATTTTCGCCAACCGCTGCATCAAGAAATTCGTCGAGTTGAAGGAGCGCAAGGTCACGGTGCTATTCGTATCGCACGATTTGGGGCTGGTGAAGCGTCTCTCCGATCGCGCGGCGCTGATGATCGACGGCCGCGTGGCCGCTTACGGAAGTCCGAGCGAGGTGGTAAATCGGTATGTGGGGCTGGTGCTGGAACGGCAGGAGAGCGAACAACCTGCCAGCAGTCTTCCCAAGAAGGGCGCGAGTTTCCGTCATGGCGACGGATCGAGCGAAATTCTTTCGGCCGACCTGATGAATACGCGGGGCGAATCGACGCGCAATCTGGAACCGCATGAAACCGTCCGCATCCGCGTGCGGGCCGCGGCTCGCCGGGATCTGGAAGATCCGGTGGTGGGCGTGCTGATCCGCAACCGCCTGGGCATTGACGTGTTCGGCACGAACACGCGCATTGAAGGCATCGACTTGGGCAGCATCGGCGCTGGACAGATTTTCGAGGTCGATTTCACCTTCGATTGCCTCCTGACCCGCCAAGACTATACACTGACGGTTGCCACGCAGCACCGGGAAGGTTACTCGCAGGACTGGCTGGACGACGTGCTCTCGTTCAGCGTGACCGATGCGCGCGATGTGGCGGGCTTGGCCAATTTCAAGACAAAAGTGGATTTTCGGCGGATTTCCTGAGTGATCTACGCAATCGTTCTCGGCATTGTTGTTGCGATCCTGTGCGGCGTAACGATCTTCAAGACGTTTTCCGTCCGCAGCGGCGAGGACTTTCTGGTGGCCGGGCGCAAACTTCCATGGCCGGTGCTGGTGTTCACGCTGCTGAGTTCCTGGATCGGCGCGGGAAGCCTTCTGGGCGGCGGCGAGAACGCTTATAAGAATGGATTCGTCGCGCTGTGGCAACCCGCGGGAGGGTGGCTGGGGCTGATCGTCATCGCCCTGATCGCCGGCCGCGCCCGGCGCTTTGCGCAGTTCACCGTGCCGGATCTTCTCGAAGCGCGCTACAACGCCACCGCGCGCGTGATGGCGACGATCGCCATTGTCGTCTCCTACACGGTCATCGTCAGCTACCAATTCAAGGGCGGCGGCGACATTCTGCACCTGATTTTCCCCGATCTTCCGCGCGCCGCCGGCATGTACATCATCGCCGCGTTCGTCATCGTGTTTACGGCCGCGGCGGGCATGGCGTCGATCGCGTATCTGGA
>JBBIVT010000103.1:0-3111 GCA_037439565.1 Acidobacteriota bacterium
GATATCGACCTGGCCTTTAACAACTCCGAGCAGATCGCCATCAATCTGAGCGAATGGGAGTCTATGGGCGACTGGCGTCTGCAGTTCCTGTTCCGCGACCGTATCAAGACCGTGACGCCCGAGGATGTCGCCCGCGTCGCCAAATTATATTTGAAGCCTTCCAACCGCACCGTCGGCCTGTTTATCCCAACGGCCGCGCCGGACCGCACCGAGGTTCCGGCGACGCCCAACGTGGCCGCCGAGGTGAAGGACTACAAAGGCAATGCCGCGGTCGAAGCGGGCGAGGCCTTCGATCCATCGCCCGCCAATATCGACGCCCGCACGGTTCGTGTGACGCTTCCCAATGGGATGAAGCTCGCGCTATTGCCCAAGAAAACGCGCGGAGGCACCGTGCACGCCACGCTGGTCCTCCACTTCGGCGACGTGAAGAGCGTCACCGGAAAGGGAACCGCGGCGCAGCTCGCCGGGACGCTTCTGATGCGCGGCACGGCGAACCACACACGCCAGCAGATTCAGGACGAGCTGGACAAACTGAAGGCGCAGATGACCGCCGGCGGCAGCTCCACGCGAGCTTCGGTAAATATCAGCACTGTGCGCGCCAGCTTCGGCGATACGCTGCGCCTGGCCGCTGAAGTACTGCTGCGGCCCGTTTTCCCGGAGACCGAGTTTGAGCAGGCTCGGCAAGCCGCCATGGCTGCCGTCGAACGCGGCCGCTCCGAGCCGCAGTCGCTTGCCGTCAACGCCATGAGCCGCCACGTCGCGCCTTATCCCAAGGGCGATCCGCGCGCCATTCCAACATTCGACGAGGAGATTGAGAACTACAAGGCCGTCACCGCCGCCGACGTGAAGAAGTTCTACGGCGACTTCTACGGCGCATCGAGCGCTGAGCTGGCGGTCGTGGGCGATTTCGACGCGGCGGAGATTCAGAAGCTGGCGGCGGAGTTGTTCGGGAGTTGGAAGAGCCCCGCGCCGTTTCAGCTGGTGAAGCGCGAATGGACGAAGTTGGAGACGGTCGACCGCGCCATCGAGACACCCGATAAGGCCAATGCGGTGTTCTTCGCCATGGCGACACTGCCGGTGAACGACCTCGATCCGGACTATGCGGCCCTGGTTGCCGCGAATATGATGATCGGCGGCGGCCCGGAGTCGCGGCTGTTCCACCGCATCCGCGGACAGGATGGCCTGAGTTACGCCGTTGGCAGCCAGTTCGTGGCCGGTTCGGCGGAAAAGTTCGCACAGTTCGTCAGCTTTGCATTTTGCAATCCGCAAAATGTTCTGAAGGTGGAGGCGGACTTTAAGGACGAGATCTCCAAGGCGGTAAACACCGGCTTCAGCGCGGAAGAACTGGCTGCGGCGAAGAAAACGCACGCGCAGGATCAGCAAGTGGCCCGCTCACAGGATCCGAACCTGGCTTCTCAGCTCGCCACGAACGCGTTTTTTGGGCGGACCATGGCTCATCAGGCCGCCATCGACGCGAAGTTTGCCGCGCTGACGCCCGCAGACGTACAAGCCGCGTTGAAGAAATATGTAGACCCCGCGTCCATCTCGATTTTCAAGGCGGGGGATTTGAAGAAGGCAGGCGTCACACCGTAAGCGCGCCGGGCAATGGCTTCTTCCACAATGGTTTAGCGAGGACGGGCAGGGGCCGTCGCGGGTCCGCGATGCGATAAATTGGCCGTGCTGACCTATTCGCAGACCAGTGGCGAAATGCGCGACGCCTCGGGGAATCTGCTCGGAACCGGCTATGCCGGACACGGCACCGGCTTGAACAATCCGGCGCAGCAATCGGTGGATAACGTCGGACCTCTGCCGCAGGGAGTGTATCTCATCAGCCCGCCGGTGAACACGGCGACCCACGGACCCTACGTGCTGTGGCTCACGCCGGAACCAGCGAATCGGATGTTCGGCCGGTATGGCTTCGGGATCCACGCCGACGAAGCCGCGCATCCGGGGAAGCGCCTGGCCTCCACTGGCTGCATCGTGATGAGCACGGAGGCCCGGGTGGCGATCTGGTCGGCGGCGCAGCGGGACGATCGCAAATTGCAGGTGACCGCTTAAACGGTGGCGTCGGGAGAGGCCGCCGCCCACGCCGTCAATCCGACGGCTACCAGTCCCGAAATTGCCTGCGGCGGACCGAAATAATGGAGAGAGAGCGCGATGCCGGCCACCTGTACCGCGCACAGGGCCCAGGCGATGGAACGGGCCTTCATGCCGGCGAGTTGCCAGCTCACAAACGCCGAGAAGAACAGGTACACGCTGAGCATCAGCCCGAAGCCTTCATAGAAGTTTCCATAGCTGTAAGAGGTTCCTTTCACCGCGAAGTGGACGGCGTTCATCGCCGTAAACACGGCCAGCCCATCGGCGGAGGGCGGCCGGAAGCTCAGAAACCCATAGGTATGTAAGACTCCGAACAGCGTCAGCCACCCGGCGGTAATACGATAGATCAGCCGCCTCATTAGGACTGCTCCGCCTTCGCTGCGAACATTTCCATGAGAGTGCCCCAGCCCATGCCCCCGTCCACCATGGTGCGCATCGATTCCCAGCCGTCTCCCATGCGTTCGAAGCAGCGATGCTCCAGATCGACCCTCGTCGAGCCGTCGGCCTGGGGCGTGAAGCGCACCTCGACCTCGCTCGATTTGGCCACATCCGGCTCATACTGCCATTGCAGGTTGATCTGCCAGGCCATGACGAAGCGGGCCGGAGGCTCCCATTCAAGGATGGAGCCGAACGGGCAATCGGTGCCATCCATTTGCTCGCTGTAGCAGCGGCCGCCGGCGTGCCCTTCGATAATTGCCTTCTTCATGGGCGATTTGCCGATGTGGTGTTCGCGAGGCCACCAGGAATCGAAGCCTTCGGTGAAGACGCGGAACGCCTTCTCCTGACTGGCCTTCACGATGACGCTCTTCTGTACGGTGTTGGCAGGGGATGCCGTCATGCTTCTTCTACCTTTCTTTTGAAAGAGTGGAGCGCATGGCCCCAGAACTGTTGGAAATACTCGCGCAGGGACGCGAAGCCCTCGGGGTGGAGCTGGTAGACGCGACGCGTGCCTTCGGCGCGGTCGATCACCAGGTTGGCGTTCTTGAGAAGCTTTAAATGCTGCGAAATCGCCGG
>JBBIVT010000103.1:3211-7771 GCA_037439565.1 Acidobacteriota bacterium
TGCAGGGCCGTGGCGCGAGCCAGCAGGTTGAAGGTCTGGAAAACGAAGCCGATTTCCTTGTTCCGGATATGGGCGAGCTGATCGTCATCCATGTCGCTGACCAAGCTGCCGTTCAGGTAATACAGTCCCGACGTGGGCGTGTCGAGGCAGCCGATAAGGTTCATCAGCGTCGACTTTCCCGACCCCGACGGCCCCATAATGGCCACGTATTCGCCCCTCTTGATCTCAATATCGACGCCGGAGACCGCGTGGATGGTCTGATCGCCCATCACATAGGTCTTCATCAGATCCCAGGTACGGATGATGACGCCGTCGCGCTTAAGCTGTTCGCCGCGTCCGAGCTTATCGATCTTCGTATCCACCACTCCCGGTTGTGTCATTTAGCTTTTGACGTCCAGGACAGGGATTCTGTTGTCTACTTTAACGGGCGCGGCATTACGGATGGTCCGGATCACCTTGTAACTGCCGGTGATGATCTGGTCGCCTTCGTTCAAGCCGCTGAGGACCTCAATATCGGTGGCGCCGGTGATGCCGGTTTCCACCTTATGAAACTCAGCCTTGCCGTTTTTCACCACGAAGACGCCCTGGATCTCCTCTTTGAGCGATTTGTCGTTGGGCGCGATGGTCGACGCCTGGACGCCAGTCTTGGGCGGTTCCAGATCGCCCTTGGTGCGCATGGTGAGCGCCTGGATCGGAATGGTGAGCGCGCTGCGGCGCGTAGCGGTGGTGATCTTGGCGTTGCAGGACAGGCCCGGACGAATATCGTCGGGCGGGTTGGTCAGCGCAACCACCACTTTGAAATCCTTGGCTTCCTGGCTGGAAGTGGTGCTCTGCGAGGCGGCAAGGCCGGATGATCGCAGAATGGCGGTGTTGCCGATCTCGATCACCTTTCCATCGAAGCTCTTATCCGGCATGGCGTCGATCTTCACGGCGACGGACTGGCCGAGCTGGACGTTGACAATATCCGTCTCGTCAACCTTGACCTCAGCCGTGATCAGCGACATGTCGGCGATGGTCATGATGGTGGACGCGGCGGAGTTCTGGACTCCGGGTACCACGGTTTCACCCTCGCGGACGGGGAGATTCGTCACAACGCCGTCGATCGGCGCAACCGCGTCGAATTTGGCGAGAATATCGGAGATGCGCGCCAGGCCGGCTTCGGTCTGGGCGATCCTGCGCTGGTAGGAGGAGAGTTGAGCGGCGAACTGCGCCCGCTGCGATTTCGCCTGCGCCAGGCGCGCTTCATCTTCGCGAAGAGTGGCCTGCGCCGAGCGGTAATCGGCGACACGCGTGTCGTAATCCTGCTTGGCGATCAACTGGTGCTGTTGCAAGAGTTCGGCGCGATCCAGCATCATTTTTGTCCGAGCCAGTTCCGATTTGGACTTCTCCACTGATGCGGCTGCGGTAACGATGGCGTCGTCCTGGCTTTTTACACTTGCTTCGGCGGCGGCGGAATCGGCTTGAGCAGACGCTACAGCCGCTCTTTGCGCGTTTACGTCGGCCGCGGCTTGGATGTGCTCGATGCGGGCCACCACCTGGTTCTTGCGGACGTGGTCCCCTTCCTTCACCAGCAACTGCGTAATGCGGCCCTGCGCGTTTGCCCCGATGTTAATGTAATTGCGAGGTTTAACCTCGCCGGACGCGGTCACGATGGAGGTCAGGTCGGCTTTGGTGGCCAGACCGGTCTGCACGGTTACCAGATCCTTCTGGCTCCATTTTACGGCCGCCGCCACGCCGCCGGCCAATAGCAGCAGGACGACAACTGCCAATACAATCTTCCACTTGCGTTTCACTTGGTATTCTCCGGATTCTCCACAATAAGGACGGATTCTTCAGGGCAAAGTTCCCGCTAAGACCATGCTTACATAGGTTAGACGGTCAAAACGGCGAAATATGTCTGAAGAAATGTAAACCGAAGGGAATTCCAAACGTCAGAAGGCCGCGTTCCCGCGAACCTCGCATCAAAATACTGTATCCGCTCCGAGTCCAGATCCCAGCCGGCCGGATTCCGCCACCGGGCTACGCCACGTGCGCGTCGAGCATTTTCTTCAGATCCGGCTTCGGAAGCGCCCCGACTCTCTGGTCCACCGGCTTGCCGCCCTTGAACAGGATCAAGGTCGGGATGCCTCGGACCTGATAACGCATCGGCGTGGCCGGGTTATCGTCGGTATTGATCTTGCCGATCTTGATCTTGCCCAGATACTCGGTTGCCAGAGCGTCCACGGTCGGCGTCATCGCCTTGCACGGGCCGCACCAAGGGGCCCAGAAGTCCACCAGAACGGGGACATCGGAGTTCAGCACTTCCTGATCGAAAGAGCCATCGGTAAAATTCAGCGTATTATCGCCAGCCATATTGTTTCTTTCCTTTTCCGCCTACAACTTATGATGCAAAAAGCCTCTAGGGAGATGCAACTTCCGCGTACAGCCTTTGATACTGCGCCGCCGATGCTTCCCAGGAAAAATCCTTCGCCATGCCGCGCCGCATCCGCTCCGTCCACTCGTCCCGGAACTGCCAGGCGTGCAGCGCGTCCCGGATCGCCCCGGCCAGGGACCAGGGTGAATAAGCGCCGAATTTGAATCCCGTGGAGCTATCCACGGTGTCGTCCAGGCCTCCCGTGGCGCGGACGATGGGCACCGCGCCATAGCGCAGGCTATAGATTTGATTCAATCCGCAGGGCTCGTAGCGGCTGGGCATCAGGAACATATCGGATCCGGCCTCAATGCGATGCGCCAGGCCGTTGTCGTAGCCGATCCGCAACCCAAACTTGTCCGGACGTTCGGCGGCGAAATGGCGGAACATTTCCTCAAACCGGTTGTCGCCCGAGCCGAGTATGGCCAGGGCGATCTCCTGTTCGGCCAGGTAACCGGCGATTTCCGCCACCAGGTCGAAACCTTTCTGATCCGCAAAGCGCGACACGATCCCGACCAGAGGCCGGTCCAAATGCTCCGGCAGGCCCATCTCCTGAAGCAGTGCGCGCTTGCATTCCAGCTTGCCGCTCAATTCCTCCGCCGAATAGCGGTAGGGGATGTGTTCATCCGATTCCGGGCTCCATTCCGCGTAATCGACGCCGTTCAGGATGCCGCGCAGCTTATACGCCCGCGAGCGCAGCAGGCCGTCGAAGCCGAATCCGTACTCCGGCGTCTGAATCTCACGCGCGTACGTTGGGCTGACGGTGGTGACGGCGTCGGCGAACACAATGCCTCCCTTCAGGAAGCTGATCATGCCGTCAAATTCAAGGCCTTCCATGTTGTACAGCACCGGATCCAGTCCGAGCTCTTCCATGCGGCGGCCCCAGAAATTTCCCTGATATCCCAGATTGTGAATCGTCAGGATGCATTTCGCGCCAAAAAACGTCGGATCGCCGGAGAAAAGCGTTCTCAGATAAGGCGCCAGAAGGCCCGCCTGCCAGTCATGCGCATGAAACACGTTGGGCCGGAAAATATAGCGCGCAACGCCGATGGCCGCTTGATTCAGCAGCGCGAAGCGGATGTGATTATCGTTGTAATCGACGTTCGCCTCGTTGTAAATCCCCGGGCGGTCGTAAAGCGGCGGGCAATCGACAAACAGATAACGGACGCCGCCGCGCACCACCTGATCGATGGCCACGCGGAAGGCATGCGGCCCGACGCTCAACGGCATTTCATGCCAGATACGCTCCGAAGCGCCGATCTTGGCCACGCGATAGCGGGGCAGTACCACCGCGACTTCGTCCCCGCGATGTGCCAGCGCGGCCGGCAGGGAGCCGAGCACGTCGGCCAGGCCGCCGGTCTTAACGAACGGCGCGGCTTCGGAGGAGACCATCAGGATCCGCGGCATAACAGATGTTTCTGCACCTTTCCCAGAGCGTTGCGAGGCAATTTGGGCACGTTTTCAAAGCGCTTCGGAACCTTGAAAGACGCCAGCTTCTCGCGGCAGCGTCCGGCGAGCGACTCAGGATCGAAGACGCCGTTCACGACGACGTAAGCCACGGGAATTTCGCCGCGCACGCGGTCCGGCTCGGCCACCACGGCGGCTTCGGCGATGTCCGGCTGTTCCATCAAAAACTCTTCGATTTCGCGAGGATAGATGTTGAATCCGCCGGAGATGATCAGGTCGCTTTTGCGGCCCGAAAGCGTGTAGTAGCCGTCCCCGGAGCGCGTGGCAAGGTCGCCCGTTTTGAACCACCCGTCAAGGAACGCGTCGCGCGTGGCGTCTTCGCGCCGCCAGTATCCGGCGAACACGTTCGGGCCTTTGAGCAGCACCTCGCCATTATCCGCCAGGCGAACGGAGACCCCGGGCAAGGGCAGGCCGACGCTGCCCGGTCGGCGCTCCCCCACATACGGGTTCGAGATGTTCATCATTGTCTCCGTCATGCCGTAGCGCTCCAGGATGGTGTGGCCGAACCGTCCGCGAAACTCTTCCAGCACGGCGGCGGGCAGAGGAGCCGAGCCGGAGACGAACAGGCGCATCGCACGGCCAATCTTCTCCGCGTCGGCGCGAGGGGTTTCCAGTAGGCGGACATACATCGTTGGCACGCCGAAAAACAAGGTGGGTTGAAAATCGAGAAACTGCCGCGCGGC
>JBBIVT010000103.1:7871-14747 GCA_037439565.1 Acidobacteriota bacterium
GAATCGTCCGGACGACGTGGCAAAGGCGAACGCGCTGGCGCGGCATTCGGTGGGATACTGCTCCGGCAGCCAGAGCGTGTACATGGCGAAGTTCGCGCCGCCGATTCCCAGGACGAACAGGTCCAGCAGAAACCAATTCAGCGCATTGGGCAGATAGAACACGTAACCAAAGCCGATGGAGATGGAGAAAAACATGATGGCGAAATAGACAGCAAGTGTCGCGCGCCGGCCGATTTTTTCGGCCAGGACCGGCAGCGCGAGGCAGGCGAGAATGGTGCCGATGGACAAAATCGCAGTGCCGAGAGACGCCGCCCGGGCCGCCGCCGCGCCCTCCCGGTTGGCGATGGCGATTACCGCCGTGGGCACGTACACGGATCCAGCCCACAATCCCGTGATCGAGACGAGCAAGTAAATCGAGTTGAGAACCGTGCGGCGGCGGTAACGTCGCGAGAAAATCATCGCGAACGGTTTCATGGCCGATTCCGAGGGCTTCCAGCGTTCGGGTTCCTTCACACTGCGCTGGATCGCGATCACCAGAAACGCGGGCAGCCCGCCAACGGCGAACATGGCGCGCCAGCCGTAATGCGCGCCGATCGTCGCGTTCAAACCCGCGGCGATCAGGATACCGAAGTAGTATCCGGTCTGCATCAAGCCAGCGCCCATCTTGCGGCGGTCTTCCGGCCATTCCTCGGCAACGAAGGTTCCGCCCAGTGTCCATTCGCCTCCAATGCCGATGCCGGCGAGCAGGCGAAAAATGGCCAGTTGCCAGATGCCGGTGGCCAGCGCCCCGGTGAACGTGAACAGCGAATAGCAGAGGATCGTCAACACCAGCGTGCGCACGCGGCCGAAGCGGTCGGCCAACGGTCCCCAGATGAAGGAGACGCCCCAGCCGATCAGGAAAAGGGCGAACAGGACGCTGCCGTAGTAGCCGACGTTCGCGGTAGTGGCGGCGTGACCGGAGCGCGGCAGCAGCTCGCGCAGCGCGGGCGCGAGCACCAGCGCGTAAATGAACGAATCCATGCCGTCCAGCGCCCAGCCTCCCCACGCGGCCAGAAAGCCGAGGCGCTGATTCCTGGTCAGGCGCACTTGGCCGCGCCGCGTTGGATCATTTGCTCAATGGCGTCATCATTCAGGCCCAAGGATGTGAGTACTTCGCGGGTGTGCTCGCCAATGCCCGGAGGCATGCGGGGATCGGCTTTTTCCATACCTTCGATATTCAGCGGATTCTGGATGGTTTTGAGCCCCGGGGCGATCTCCGTGAAGAACATCTGTGCCTGCGGGTCGGCGGCGACTTCGACCGCCGACGGGACCGGGCCCCAGACCAGATCGTATTTCCGGAAGATCACCGCCCACTCGGCCATATCCTTGGTGCCGATCGCTTCGTCGATGCGCCTGACCAGCTCCGCCGAGTTCTGCTGGCGCGCGCCGGTGGAGGAAAAACGCGGATCGTCGCGCAGGTCGTCGAAACCCAGCGCCTGGCACAAGTGCAGCCAGTCCCGCACCGGCTCCAGCAGGCAGAAAAACATGCGATGGCCGTCGCGCGCCAGGTAATGGTTCACCAGGGGATTGATGGCGTTCTTACGCGTCCACTTGGGGAGAAACTCCGCGCCGCACAAAGCCGCCTGCACGTTGCAGCCGTGGGACCAGATGCCGTTCGCCAGCAGCGATGTGTAGACTCGCGTGCCGCGGCCGGTGATCTTCCGCTGGTAGAGCGCCATCATGATGGACGCGAACAGCGTGACGGACGTGGGATGGTCGCCGAAACCGGCGGGCGATTGCACCGGCTCGGCGTCGCCGTTGTGCATGCCGAACATCAGCCCGCTGCGCGCCCAATAGGCCGTGGCGTCGTAGCCGGGCTTTTCCGCGTCCTCGCCATGCTCTCCGTAGCCGGTGATGGAGGCGTGAATCAGCCGGTCGTTGGCGGGCGCAAGATCTTCATACGTCAACCGGAATTTTCGCAGCGACTGGGGCTGATAATTGGTGATGAAGATGTCGGCCGTGGCCACCAGTTTCAGTAACACCTGATGCGCCCCGGCGTCGCTCAAATCGAGCGCGATGCTTTTCTTATTGCGGCCGTCCAAAATCCAGCAATAGTTCTGATCCGACACGGGCATGCCGGGGACGCGCGGCAGATATCGGTAGGGATCGCCGTAGGGAGGGCGCTCGATCTTGATCACCTCCGCGCCGAAATCGGAGAGAATCGCGGCCGCGGCGGGGCCGGCAATATAGGTGCCGCAATCGATCACACGGAGTCCGGAAAGGATCATGCGCTACCTCCCGTTGACGGGAAACTGGACATAGGACTTGCGGAGGATCTTCTGCGTGGCTGGCTGATAATCGGCGGCCGTGGCTTTAAAGATGTTTTCGACGTAAGTTTGCGGGTTGCGGTCGATCAACGGGAACCACGTGCTTTGCACCTGCACCATCACGCGATGGCCTTGCTTGAACACATGGTCGGCCGAGTGCAGATCGACGGAATATTCGTAGACACGATTCGGTTCCACTCGCTCCGGCTTCTCAAAGCTGTTGCGGAAGCGACCGCGGAACACATCGTTGGCGATCATGAGCTGATAACCGGGCAGTTTTTCGTCGTTTTCCGGATAGGCGTCGATTAGTTTGACGATCCAATCCGCATCGGAACCGGTGGTTGACGCGAACAGATGCGCCACCACGTCGCCCGTCACCACCAGATCGGTGGATAAAGGCTCGGTGGCGTAGCTCAACACATCGGGACGCTCGTAAACAAACCGCTGATCCTCGACCAGCCACTCCGGCCACGCTGATCCCGGCCCGTACAAAGCATTGATCGGCCGGTGGCGATAGGGCACGGGATGGGCGGGATCGGACAGGTAGGTGTCGAACGACTCGGGATCGCGCGACGGATCGAAGGATAGTTTCCCGTTCGCGGCGAAATTGAGATGCTTTTGCTGGATACCTTCGATCGGCGGCCACGCCGCGTAACTTTCCCAGGTGTTGCGGCCGGTTTCGAACATCACTGCCTCCGGCTGATGGAGATTGCCTTTATCCTTCAGCCAATACGCGAACCAAGGCGCCTCGATTTTTTCGCGGAAGTACAGCGACTGATCGCCGCTGAACTCAATCGGCCCGAGCTTCGTCCCCACGCCGCCCCAACCGCCGTGCCGCCACGGTCCGGCCACCACGTAATTCTTATGATCCACGGCGTCCTGCTTTTCCAGCGTCTCGTAAATCTTCATCGGCCCGTAGTAATCCTCCTGATCCCACCATCCAGCGACGTTGAGATTCGGCACGGTTGTCTTTTTGAAAATCAGGTTGACTGCCTCGGCTTTCCAGAATTCGTCGTAGTTCGGATGATTGACGAAGTTGTTCCAGGTGGGCTTTTCTCCGTGGAAATATTTCGCGTCCAACTCGGACAGAGGGCCCTGCGAGAGAAACCAGTCGAACGTGTCGTACTTATCGAAATCGAATTTCGCCTGCACTTTCCCCGTCTCCATGCGCGCCACGTATTCGAAACCGTAGCTCAGGCGAAACGCTCCGTTGTGGTGAAAATCGTCGCCCAGGTACATGTCGGCGGGCGACGCCTGCTCGCTGGCGGCCTTCAGGGCCGGATGAGGCTCCATCAGAGCCATCGCCGTGAGCCAGCCTCCGTAGGAAATGCCGAGAATGCCCGCGCGCCCGTTGTGATTCGGCACGTTTTTGATCAGCCAGTCGATGGTGTCGTAGGCGTCGGTGCCTTCGTCGATGGAATTAGGCTTCGAGGGATCGCGCGGAGGGCGTTGCATCACGAACGTGCCGTCGGATTCGTAGCGCCCGCGGATGTCCTGGAAGACGAAAATAAATCCCTCGTCGGCGAGCTGCTTGTAGCGGGATGCCAGGGACTTCTCCGGCTTGCCGTCGGTCCAGCCATAGGGCGAGCGCTCAATCAGCAGCGGCAATTTCCCGCCCGGATTGGCCGGCGCGTAGACGAGCGTGTGCAACCGCACGCCGTCCCGCATGGGAATCATGACCTCCGTTTTGTTCCAGGCCGAAGGAGTTTTGGTGCAGGCGGCAAGCGAAAGGAAGAAAACAACGGCAGCACGCTTCATCCGAAGGAGTGTATCAGGGGCCGGGGGCTAGACGCCAGGGGTCACAGATAAAACAGACTCAACCGCGGCACGCCTGCCGACTCCAACAAGCGACGCTCTAAAAACTTCTTCTCCAGCATCGCGAGCTGATCCGCCGTCATCTTGCTCCGATACGGCTTCAATTCCTGATCCAGCGCACGGCGGGCCTCGAAGAGTTGCTCCTCGCTCGCCGACGCGCGAAGCTTCGCCACCAGCTTTTCTTCAATTGCGGTGAGCCTTTGTTCGAGCTGCTCCAGATCCGCGTACAGCGCGTCCACGTCGAGCGCTTCCAGAGACGCCGCGGTCTCTTCGTGCCCCGCTTTGCGCAGCGCTTCCGCATTTCGCTTGAGAAAAGCCCGCACGTCGTCGATGGGGAACGGCGCTGCGGCTTCTTTCTTCGATCCCGGCGCCGCGCCAGCGTTCAGCATCGCCTGTGCCTCCGCGTTGATGGCCTGCGCGCAGTACGCCAGTGAGTTCACCATGTGAAGCCGAGCCTGCGCCGGACGCTTGCGCCATTTTTCGAACGCCGCGTCGATGCCGCGCAGCACGGCTTCCAGCGGAATTCCTCCGTTCTTGAGCGCGTCGATGAACGCCCAATCGAGCGGCGACAACAGAAACAGCCCCGTGCCGCGCGCACGCTGAAAATGCTCCTCAATTTCGGTGAAATAGTTGAAGTAGTTCAACGCGGGTGATTTCTTTCCCAGATCAGCCGCAGCCCGTCGAGCGTCAGATCCTCGTCGTAAATCTTCACATTCTTGGACCCGTGCGCGATCAGCGCGCCCTGCCCTCCGGTGGCGACCGCCTTCGTGCCCTCGCCCAACTCCGCCGCGATGCGCTCCACCAACGTGTCGATCATGCCCAGGAATCCGTAGTACAGGCCGGATTGCAGCGCCTCCACCGTGTTCGAGCCGATCAGCTTCGCGGGCTCGCGGAAATCCACCATCGGCAGGCGAGCGGTCTTGGCAAACAGCCCGGAGATTGACATGCCGATACCCGGACACAGCACGCCGCCCAGAAAGTCGCCGTTTTTCGCCACGATGTCGAAGTTGATCGTCGTACCCAGATCCACCACGATGCACGGACCGCCATATTTATGGAATCCCGCCACGCTGTTCACCAACCGGTCCGCTCCCACTTCGCGAGGATTGTCGTAGCGGATGCCGATGCCGAGGTTGGTTCGATACCCGATGAACATCGGCTCGCGATGAAAGTATCGCTGGGACATGGCTTCCAGCGGCTGATCGACGGCGGGCACCACGCTCGAAATCACCACGCCGTCCACCGCCGACAAATCGAGCTGCGACAGGGTGAACAGGTTGCGCATCAGGATGCCCCACTCGTCCGCGGTCTGTTCCTTAATCGTGCGCAAGCGCCAGCGGCCGATAAGCGAGCCGCCTTCAAACGCCCCGATGGTGATGTTGGTATTTCCCGCGTCCAGAGCCAGCAGCATAATGAGGTCGGATCAGGCCGGGCGCACGCCGCCGGCCAAAATCGCCGTTTCCTTTCCGTCGTCGGAACGAACCATCAGGAACCCGCGGGCGTCCAGGCCGCAGGTGACGCCCACAATTTCGCCGCCGTCCTGCTCCACGCGCACGCGGCGGCCCATCGCGTAACTGGAAGCGCGCGTGAACATGCGCAGAATCGCCGGCGCTCCCTCCTGGGAAAGGATTGTACAGCAACCTTCGACGGAGGGAATCAGGGCGGCCAGAACATCCTCGCGCGAAACATCGCGGCCGGCCAGATGGAGAGATGTCGCCAGCTCCGCAATCTCCGCGGGAAACTGCGTATGGCCGACGTTGATGCCGATGCCCGCGATCACCGCGTCGCCTTCGAGCTGCGCCAGGATGCCGGCGCACTTGCGCCCGCCGATCATCACGTCGTTGGGCCAGCGCAGATCGGCGGCCAGGCCGGTTACCTGCACGATTGCCTCCTGCGCGCCAAGGCCCAGCGCCAGCATCACCAATGGCAGATCGCGCGCGGCAAGTGGGAGGCGCAGGACGATCGACACATACAATCCCGCCCGCGCCTCGGATTGCCATGTGTGGCCCTGCCGTCCGATTCCGGCCACTTGTCCATCCGCGCCGACGATGGTGCCGGACGCGCATCCGTCTCGCGCCAGGCGGCTGGCGATGGTCATGGTGGAGCTCACGCTGCGGAACCATTCGATCTGTCGTCCGGGCAGGCGCGCGCGGACGGAAGCGGCGTCAAATGGCATCGCTATTTCGTGGCGTGCGCCACAACCTGGTGCATGCTGGCCTTCATCACTTCAATCGCCGTTAAGCAGGTCTTTATTCTTTTTAAGCTGGGCCTCATAGCCGCCGAGCTTGGAGCGCAGCGTCTCCACCACTTTCTCCGGCATCTTGGCGATGACGTCCGCGTTGTCGAGCTGGCGGCGCGAATTGACGATCACCTTTTCGAGTTCGGCGTTTTCTCTCTCAAGCCGCGCGCGGTCGACGGGAATGTTCAGCTTCAGCGGCGAGCCTGCGGCCTTCAGGGCCAGCGTCACGTTCCCCATGCGCTCGATTAACGCGAGGTTCTTCTCGAGGAACGCGTCCGCGCCCAACTCCGCGTCCAGCTTATGCGTCTTATCGATCTTATTCGCGGCACGATTCTGCCGAATTTCGACGATCAGCGCTTGCAGCCTCTCCATCTCCGCTTCCGCCGCTGCGTCGCGCGCGCCTCCGGTGGGATACGACTCCAGCGCGATGGATTTTCCGGGTTTCTCCAAACGATGCCACAGCTCTTCCGTCAAAAACGGCATCAACGGATGCAGCAGCCGCAGAGCCTGCTCATA
>JBBIVT010000103.1:14847-16061 GCA_037439565.1 Acidobacteriota bacterium
TTCGCGAAGTTGCGGCAGCTCGCGATGCGGTCCTCGCTCAGCGCGATGTCGTTGCCCGGCGCGGCGCTGATCAGCAGCGCGAAGCGCACGGCATCCGTCCCGTATTTGTCGTTGATGACCAGCGGATCGATGGTGTTCCCCTTGGTCTTCGACATCTTCTGCCGTTCCGCGTCGCGCACCAGGCCGTGGATGTGAACCTGGCGGAACGGAACGTCGCCCATCATCTCCATCCCGAGCATGATCATCCTCGCCGCCCAGAAGAAAATAATGTCGAAGCCGGTGACGAGAAGCGTCGTCGGATAAAACGCCCGCAGATCGGCAGTGTCGTCCGGCCAGCCGAGCGTCGAAAAAGGCCACAAGCCGGAGCTGAACCACGTATCGAGAACGTCGGTTTCCTGCGTGATGTTCTTTGATCCGCAATGCGCGCATTTGTCCGGATCCTGCCGCGCCACGGTGATTTGTTTGCAATCGCCGCAGTGCCACGCCGGAATGCGGTGGCCCCACCAGAGCTGGCGGGAAATGCACCAGTCGCGGATGTTTTCCATCCAGTTGAGATAGGTTTTCTCCCACTGCGCCGGTACGAACTCGATCCGTTTGGGCGATTGCTTTACCGCCGCGATGGCCGGATCCGCCAGAGGCTGAATCTTCACCCACCACTGCGTGGAAACCAGCGGCTCCACGATGGTCCGGCAGCGATGGCACTTGGCGATGCTCAGCTTGTGCGCCTCGATTTTGTCGAGCAACCCGAGCTTTTCCAGCTCCGCCACCACTTTCTTGCGCGCTTCAAAGCGGTCGAGCCCAGCGAACACGCCCGCTTCCGCCGTCATTTTGGCGTTTTCGTCGATCACCTTGATCGACGGCAGGTTGTGGCGCTTGCCCGCCTCAAAATCATTGGGATCGTGTGCCGGCGTGATCTTCACCGCGCCGGAGCCGAACTCGGGATCGGCCATTTCGTCGAGCACAATGGGGATCAGGCGGCCGGTCAGCGGCAGCCTCGCCATTTTGCCGCGCAACTCCGCCGCGCGCGGATCTTTCGGATGGATGGCCACCGCGGTGTCCCCCAGCATCGTTTCCGGACGAGTGGTGGCGACGGCCAGTTTCAACGCGCTGCCTTCGATGGGATAGACGATGTGCCACAGATTGCCTTGCGTTTCCTCGTGCTCCACTTCCAGATCGGAGACGGCCGTCTGGCAGCGAGGGCACCAGTTCACCAT
>JBBIVT010000104.1:0-3538 GCA_037439565.1 Acidobacteriota bacterium
GCGCCCAGCGCCTGATCGAGATCCCACAGGATGTCCTCGATCTCTTCAATGCCGATCGACAGCCGGACCAGATCGTCGGTGATGCCTGCGTCGAGCCGCTGCTCCGTCGACAACTGCTGATGCGTGGTGGAGGCGGGGTGAATCACCAGGCTCTTGGCGTCGCCGACGTTGGCCACGTGCGAGAACATCTTTAGCGCCTCGATGAACTTCTGCCCGGCGGCCAGCCCGCCCTTAATGCCGAAGGTCATCATGGCGCCGCAGCCCTTGGGCAGATATTTTTGCCCCAGCGCGTAATAAGGACTCGCTTTGAGTCCCGGATAACGGACCCAGGCCACGCGATCGTGCGTCTCCAAAAACTCCGCCACGCGCTGGGCGTTCGATGTGTGAGCCTGCATGCGTAGCTTCAGCGTCTCGATGCCTTGCAGAAACAAGAACGAGTTGAACGGGCTGAGCGCCGGCCCCATGTCGCGCAGGCCCTCCACGCGAGCCTTCACGATGTACGCCAGGTCGCCGAACGTTTCGAAAAACTTCATGCCGTGATAGCCGGGGCTGGGCTCCAGAAGCTGCGGGAAGCGGCCCTTGTCCCAGGGAAATTTGCCGCTATCGACGATCACACCGCCAATCGACGTTCCATGCCCGCCAATGAACTTCGTCGCCGAGTGCAGCACAATGTCCGCGCCGTGCTCAATCGGGCGGCACAGGTATGGCGTGGCGAAGGTGTTGTCGATCACCAGCGGCAGATTGTATTCGTGCGCGATCTTCGCCACGGCCTCGATGTCCAATACGTTGATGCGCGGATTGCCGATGGTTTCGCCATAAATCGCCTTGGTCTTGGGCGTAATGGCCTTGCGGAAGTTTTCCGGATCGTCCGGATCGACGAAGGTCGTCTGGATGCCCAGGCGGCGGAAGCTCACGTCGAACTGCGTGTAGGTGCCTCCGTAGAGCGTCTTCGCCGCGACCAGTTCGTCGCCCGACTCGAGAAGGCTCGAGAGCGCGATAAATTGCGCCGCCTGCCCGCTGGCCAGCGCGAGCGCGCCCACACCCCGTTCGAGCGCCGCCATTCGCTCCTCAAAAACGGCCGTAGTCGGATTCATGATGCGCGTATAGATGTTGCCGAAGCGCTGCAGGTTGAACAGCGCGGCGGCGTGCGCCGTATCGTCGAACACATACGATGTGGTCTGGTAAATCGGCACCGCGCGGCTACCCGTGGCCGCGTCCGGCTGCTGGCCGGCGTGCAGAGCCCGCGTGGCGAATCCAAAAACGTGGTCTGAACTGGAGGACATTTCTCCAAGATAGTATGGTTGAGGAACACCATGCTGCAAGATCCCCACGAACCGCCGGTCAACGTCGACCTCACCACGACCTATGACGCCATCGTCGCCGGCTCCGGAGCCGCCGGGGGCATGGCCGCCTACGTTCTGACCTCCCATGGCATGAAGGTGCTGCTGCTCGAAGCCGGCGCCAAGCTGCCCATCGAGCAAGAGCTGAAGTCCATGCAGTGGCCGTACAACCATCCCCGCCGCGGCGAGATGCCTTCCAGCGACCACGCCCTCACGCGGAACGAATACACCATCCGCAAGCCTCCGTACGCCAAGGGCTCGCGCTACCAGCATGTGTTTTCCTACGTGCAGGGCTGGGGCGGCTCGGATTATTCGAAGAATATCGTCGTGGATGAAAAGGACCATCCCTACACCGGGACAAATTACGCCTGGGTCCGCGCGCGGACGTTCGGAGGAAAGACGACGATCTGGGGGCGTCTCGCGCTGCGCATGTCCGATCTGGATTTCAAGGCCGCCTCCCGCGACGGCTACGGCGAGGACTGGCCGATTTCCTACGCCGACGTCGCGCCCTATTATGACCGCGTCGATACCTACCTCGGCATCTCCGGCATCAAGGAGCATCTGCCTCACCTGCCCGACAGCATTTTCCAGCGGCCCAATAAGCTGATGGCCGGTGAGATGATGTTCCGCCAGTCGCTGGAGCGGCGAGAGCGCTTGATTACGCCCTATCGGGCCGGCGTCACCACTGACGGCTTAAAACACAATTCGTACCGCTCAAAATGCTTCGGACGCGGCGCGTGCAACCGCCGCGCCGGCGGATGCGATATCCACGCCGCTTTCGATTCGCCCACCGGCCTGATCTATCCCGCCTGGGACACCGGCAACCTGACCGTCCGCACCAACGCGACGGTGCATGAGATCACCATGTCCGGCGGCAAGGCCACGGGCGTGTCTTTTATCGACACCGTCACGAAGAAGAGCTATCAGGCCAAGGCAAAGGCGGTGGTTCTGGGCGCATCGACGCTGGAATCCACGCGCCTGCTGCTGCTATCGAAGATCGCCAATTCCAGCGGCCAGGTGGGCCACAATTTCTGCGAACACGTGATGGGGCCCGGCGTCACCGGCCTGGTGAAGGAGCTGGTCGGCAAGCCTCTCACGCTCACCGACGGCCGGCCAGGCGGATTCTATATGCCCCGGTTCCGCAATCTCAGCGACAAGCGATCCGACTTCATCCGCGGCTATGGATTCGAGGGCGAAAGCGGCGCGACCATGTTTCCGGATCACGCCGAATCCACGCCGGGCTTCGGCAAGGCGTACAAGAAAGCCATCCGCGATTATGCCGGCGCCTTCATCAGCATGGGCGGCTTCGGCGAAGTGCTGCCGCGCTACGACAACTATGTCGAAATCGACCCGCAGATGAAGGACGCCTGGGGCGTGCCCGTGCTGCGCTTCCACATTACCTTCGGCGACAACGAAAAGAAGATGGT
The DNA here is from genome assembly GCA_037439565.1 of Acidobacteriota bacterium. GTDB lineage: Bacteria > Acidobacteriota > Terriglobia > Bryobacterales > Bryobacteraceae > Palsa-187. The sequence continues at coordinate 2,768 of JBBIVT010000104.1, forward strand.
GGCTGACATGAACGCGAGCGCCAAGGAGATGTTCGAGGACGCCGGCTTTGAGATCATCGGCTCCGACCGCGAGATGCTCACGCCCGGCTGGTCCATTCACGAGCTCGGCACGTCACGCATGGGAAAGAATCCGAAAACGTCAGTGCTCAACCAGTTCCAGCAATCGCACGACGTGAAGAACCTGTTCGTGGTGGATGGCAGCTCCCACGTCAGCGCATCCTGCCAGAATCCCACCTGGACCATCATGGCCCTGGCGTGGCGGTCGTGTGATTATCTCGCTGACGCGATGCGGAAAGGAGAGGTTTAAGCCATGCAGCGCAGGGACCTTTTCAAGTTGAGCCTCGGCGCGGCGCTGGCGCGCGGCGCGGACGGCCACAAATTCTTCACCGCGGAAGAATTTTCGCTAGTGGATGAGCTGACCGAAATCATCATCCCCGCCGACGAGAAATCGGGCGGCGCAAAGGCCGCCAAGGTCGCCGCGTATCTCGATCAGCGGCTGGCCGAAGCGTTTGAGCCCTCGGAGCGGGATGAGTGGCGCAAGCAGCTCGCCCTGATCGGGCCGAAGAAATTCCTGGCGGCGGATCCGGCGGAGCGCGTCGCGATGGTCACGGCGATGGAGAAACAGCCGTTCTTCAAGACGCTCAAGGAGGCAACGGCGCGCGGATATTACACCACCAGCATCGGCATCCACGACGATCTCGGCTACAAAGGCAACACGTATCAGCAGGGCGACTACGCGGGCTTTCTGCCGCCGCATGCCGATTTCCCCGA
>JBBIVT010000104.1:3638-5841 GCA_037439565.1 Acidobacteriota bacterium
GCAGGTGGTCGAGAAGGCCAAGCACTGGATCGACGTCGCGGTGACGGTCCAATCTCCCAGCGTGCGCGTGCATATCATGGCCGCGAAGAACGCGCCCAACGCCGCTTTCGCCGCCGAGAGCCTCCGGCAAGTCGCGGCGTACGGGGAAGCGAAAGGCGTCGCGGTGCATCTGGAAAACGACGATCCGCGCAGTGAAGAAGCATTTTTCCTGGTGGATGTGATGGATACCGCGAAAACGCCGTGGCTGCGCGCGCTGCCGGATTTCTGCAACTCCATGCTGCTCGAACGCGGCGATGAGTATAACTATAAGGCCGTGGCCGCGATGTTCGACCGCGCCTACGGCATCTGCCACGTGAAGGATTCCGAGCAGGACGGCAAGAAGATGTTCCACATCGACCTGGCGCGGACCTTCGAAATCGCAAAGAAAGCCCGCTATCGCGGCTATTTTTCCATGGAATACGATGCCGAGGGCGATCCGTTCGAGCCCACGGCAAAGCTGATCCAGGCGAGCCTGGGAGCGCTGGTTTGAAACGGCTCACGCTGACGCTTGCGCTGGCTTCTTTGGCGCGGGCGCAGGCGATCAACCCGGACAAGCGGCTGGAACATGCGACCTCGGCGCTGCGGGCGTTCCTCAACGCGGAGAGCCCCATTCCGAAGGACCTGGTGGGAAAATCGCAGTGCATCGTGGTAGCGCCCGCCTTGATGAAGGGCGCGTTTCTGGCCGGCGAAAAATATGGCCGCGGATTCGCCTCCTGCCGCAAGCCCACCGGGGGATGGAGTTCGCCCGCGGCGATCGCGATGGAAGGCGAAGGCTTCGGGCTGAAACTCGCTGGGACCTCCACGGACCTGGTCCTGCTGGTGATGAGCACAAGCGGCATGAACCGCCTCCTGGACGATAAATTCGCCCTGGGCCGGGAGACGGTGGCGGGAACCATTGGCGCCAACACCGACGGTCTGAAGGCCGCCGAAACGATCTCCTATTCGCGGTCGAAGGGGCAGTTCGCGGGCATTCCGATGGAAGGAACGGCGCTGCGTCCGGACGGCGGCGAGAACAAAAAACTCTACGGTCGGGAACTGTCGAACCGCGACATTTTGTCAGGCAAGATCGCGCCCCCCAAAGGCACCCGGGCGTTTGTCTCGCTGCTCGTCAGGCACGCAAAAAAGGCGAGGTAGCACTCAGTTTTTGGTCGCCGTAAACGTGCCGGTCGCCGCGCCGGCGTAATCTGCCGAGCCCTTCATGTGCTTGGCGTCGACGATGGTTCCGGAGTATTTCACCGTCCCGGCGTCGCTTCCAAAGCTGAATTCCAGCTTATCGCCCTTCACGGTTCCCGCCACCTTGGCGTCGCCGAACTGCCCGTGATAGGTGCCGGTGAGCGTCTCGCCGGACTGGGTGAATTCGAAACTGGGACTGCCGCTACCCGCGTCGAGCACCACTTCAAAGGACCATTTGCCGGAGATGTCGGCAGCGAATGCCAGCGCCGTCAGGACGAAGAACAGGACGAGAGTCTTCATATATCCTCCGAGCGATCATAGCACCGTTTTGCCCATGCCCGACGCACGTGCAATTACTGCAAATAGAACGCGTTCATGAAAAATTTGTACGTCCCTTGCGATTGCCCTCGCCACTGCGGGCGGAAGCCGAGCAGAATCACGTGGCCTTTGCCATAGTCGACGCTCAGGGCCGCGGCTTTCCCCTGAATCTTCGCGGGTCCGATAAGGTAGCCGCTCGCCAGAGGACTGCGATCCTTCGGATAGCGCGCGAGCACTGTGCCTTTAAACTCAGGCTTTGTGTCGAAGGCGGGACTGCGCTCGAACATCACGATCGGATCAGCCAGCATGCCCGCAGTCAGCGGAGTCTTTGTGTCCTCGGTGTGAATATGAAGCAGGCAGCCGGAGCAGAAGAAGTCTGCGTTGCTCACTCCCGCCAGCGCGTTCGTCACAGGAAGATTGAACTGATCGATGGCGAACATCGATGCGTTGTTGAAGGCCACCAGCGTTCCTCCATTTTCCACGAAATCCTTGAGCGCGTCGACGCCATCCTCGCCGATGCCTCCCGCGTAGCGCCCCGGCGTCGTGCCGGGACGCTGGCCATTGAGGATCTGGTTGGCCTGCGCGTCCGGCAGCACGATCACATCGTATTTCTCATGCAAATGCCCGGCGATGACGTCGGCGTTGTAGAGCGAGGCGTGCGGGAATTTGTATT
>JBBIVT010000104.1:5941-15825 GCA_037439565.1 Acidobacteriota bacterium
TCCGCATGCGTGAACGGCGCGGTGTAGCCGCCGATCGACCCGTTTTTCACCGGCACAGGCTTCAGCGAATCCGTAAATGTCTTCGAAGGCGGCGTGGTGACGGCGTGCGCCTCCACACCCATCTGCATCGGCAGCGTCCAGCCAGTAACGTCGTAGGGCCGCTGCGACAACTGTGGATACTTTTGCGGCTCGAACAATTCCTTCACCAGGCCCGCGAACGGCTGATTCATCATGATCACCCACGCGTCCGGATCAGCCGATTGCTTCACCTCGATGCCCTGAAGCATCAGTTTTTCCAGCAGCAGGGCCGCGGTGGGGGTATCATGCTGCTGGCGCGGAATGATGTACGCGTAAGGAGGCTCTTTTTCGAACTGTTCAATGGTGTCGCGAGCGGCGCGGTATTTGTTGTAAACCAACTGCTCGCGATAATCGGCGGCCATATTGAGTACGGCCATATCGGAGCCGTACATATAGCGGCACGCGTCGGCCAGGCGCCACCAGCCGCCCTTCCACGGGCTCGAATACAGCATCTCCGCGCGAAGCCCCTGCCGTTGCGCGGGAAAATCGTCGACGGTGAAAAAATGCGGCGTGGCGTAGCGATAGAGCGCCGTTTCCGTGAAGAACGACAGCGTGTGACGGAAATTGCCAACGTTGTCCAGATAGCCCGGATACCACACGTCAAATGTTTCCTGGTGCATCGAGCCCGGCATGCCATGCTCGTCGAGATAGGACGCGATGCTCATGCCCGTCAGGCTCAGCCAGCGCAGCATGTACGGATGCATGTTGCTCGAAATCGGGTCGGCGAACGGAGGCAGATAAATGCGCCCCGGAAACGGCGCGGTCTGATGCGTGGTGTAAAAAATCAGAGGCTGGGTTTCCAGCGTCGCCCTGGTCACCACCTGGCTCTCGACCATGTTCAGCATGTAGCCGTCGCGATTGTTGTCGTGGCCCACGTATTCCTGCCACAAATACGGCAGCGGGGCGACCTCATACGGCGTGCCGACGTTCTGCCGATACCAGTTCGCCACCATGTTCTGGCCATCGGGATTAATGGAAAACCACAACTCCGTGATCACTTCTTCCCGGATGTGTTTATATTCGGGCTCCTCGCTCGCGACCAGGTCATAGCCGAGCTGAATCGTATGCTGAGCGTTGGCGACCTCTGTCGCGTGCAGGCCTCCGTCGATGTGGATAATCGCTTTCTGCGTCTGCGCCATCTTGCGCGCCTCGGCGTCGGAAATGCCGCGCGCCACCGCCAGCTTGCGCGAGACCTCTTTATAATGATCGAGCTGCGCCAGGTTTTCCGGCGTGGAAATGAACGCCATGTACCAATCGCGCCCCTGCGTCGTCTTGCCCACCTTCACCAGCTTGATGCGCTTCGAGGAAGCCGCCAGCTTTTGGAAGTAGTTCAGCGCGTCGTCGTACGTGGCCAGATAAAAGTCGTCGCCCGGCTTGTGGCCCAGCACGGATTCCGGCGTCGGGATCTGCGCGGCGCCCATTGCCGCCGCCAGCGTCAACAAAACTGCGAACCTCATCGGCGCACCGCCTTCTGCTCGTCGTTTTCTACCGGAGGCGGCGCGTTGCCGCCCCGGCCCCCTCTCCCGCCGCGTCCGCCGGATGCGGGGCGTTCGGGTTCGGCGGCTAACGCGGGCGCCATGGAACCGTTGTAATACAGCGCGTTGAACAGGAATTTATACGTCCCGTGGGATTGGCCCCGCCACTGCGTGCGGAAGCCGATCAGGATCACATGGCCCTGCCCCAGCACCACGTCGAGGGCGGCCGGCTTTCCTTCGATCCGCTCCGCGCCGATCAGATAGCCGCTGCGCAGAGGATTCCGCTTGTCGATATAGCTGGCCAGTACAAAGCCTTTGAATCCCGGCTTCGTCTCGAACACTTCATTGCGCTCGAATAGCAGATCCACCTGGGGGGGCAGGCCCGCCGTCACCGGATGAGGCTTCACGTCGGCCCTCAGCAGCGCGCCGGAGCAGAAAAACTCAGTGGACCGCAGCCCGGCGACAACATTCGTGACCGGCAGCGCAAAACGGTCAATCGCGAACTGCGACGCGTTGCCGAGCGTCACCAGCGTGCCTCCCTGCTCCACGAACTCGCGCAGGGCGTCCACGCCCTGATCGCCGACGCCGCCCGCATAGCGGCCGGGTACCGTGCCCGGCTGCATGCCGTTGACGATCTGATTCACGCCCATTTCAGCGATCAGAATCGCATCGAAACGGGCCTTCAAATGCCCCGCCTGCACATCGTCGTTATGCAGAATCGCGATGGGGAAATGGAACTGCTCCAGGATCCACTTGGTCCAGCCCTCGTCGATGTTGCCTGCCCAGGGCTCATAAAGGCCGATGCGCAGCTTTTTCACCGGAACAGCCGCAGGCGCTTGCGGCATGGACTTTGCGTCGACGCCATTGCCGCGAAGGATCGATTCCGCTTTACCGGTCGCGTAGATCATCGCATCGGACTTGCCGAAGCTCACCGAGCCGCCGGCGTCCAGAATTTCGTTCACTGACTTCAGCGCAGCGTTGGAGTTGTGCGAGAACGCGAACACCGGACCCGCACCGTCGATCTTTCCCTGAATCGGCGTCACGCGGTCGATTTTTTTCAAGGCGGCGCGTGTTTCATCGCTCACTGGCTCCACGACCATCACGGTGGTGACGCCCATCTGCATCGGCAGCGTCCAACCGGTCACGTCGTAAGGCGTTTCAAAGGAACTTCCCGCCGGATTCGCCGTCGCAGTGATCGCAGCGCCTCCTCCACCCGCACCCCGTCCGCCGCCGGCGGGCGCCGCGGGAGCCGCGGCCGCTGGTGACGCAGGCGCTGCCGCCGGAGCCGGCGCTACTCCGCCTCGACCGCCGCGTCCTCCGCCTGCAACCGCTGCTGGCGGCCGCAGATCGGGATAATGCTGCGGCTCGAACAATTCCTTCACCAGTGACGCGAACGGCTGATCCATCAGCACCACCCAATCACCGGCTTTATACGTCGATCCGTTCACCTTGAAATCGCGCGTGGCCTGATGCACTTCGATGCCGTTCACGAGCAACTTTTCCACCAGCACCTCAGCCGTGGGCAGATCGTGCTGCTCCTGCGGGATCACATACGCGTATGGCGGATCCGTCTCAAATTTCCTGATCACATCGCGGCCCGCCTGATAGCGGTTGTAAAGCAGTTCTTCCCTGCTCTTCGCCGCCGTGTCCAGCACCGCCATCGACGCGCCGATCATATAGTTGGTCGCGTCACGCAAGCGCCACCAGCCGCCCTTCCAGGGACTTGAATAAAACACCTCTGCCTTTAAATCCTGCTTCTCCCGGGGAAACTCGTCGATAGTGTAAAAATGGGGCGTGGCGTAGCGATAGAGCGCGGTTTCCGTCAGGAACGAAACGGTGTTGCGAAAGCTGTTGACGTGGTCCACAAAGCCCGGATACCAGTCGTCGAAGCGCCCGCGATGCATCGCGCCGGGCATATCGTGCTCGTCCAGGTACGCCGCCATCGCAGTGCCGAATTTATTCACCCACCGCCACATCAACGGATGAGGATTCGCCGAAATCGGCTCCGCGAACGGAGGAATCCAGATGCGCGCCGGAAACGGAGCCGTCTGGTGATGGTTGTAGAAGACCTCCGGGTAGTAATCGAGCACAGCCCTAGTGATGGTCTGCGACTCGACCATGTTGTTCATGTAGCCGTCACGATTGTTGTCGTGGCCGATGTACTCCTGCCACAGGCCGGGCACCGGACTCACCTCGTACGGCGTGCCGAGGTTCGACCGGTACCACTTTGCCACCTGATTCTGGCCGTCCGGATTAATGGAGAACCACAGCACCAGAATCACGTTGTCAAGAATCGCCGTAGTCTCGGCGTCGGTGTTTGTCACCAGGTTATAGGCGAGTTGAATGGTGTGCTGCGCGCCCGCCACCTCGGTGGCATGCAAGCCCCCGTCGATGTGCACGATCACCCTGCCCGTGCGCGCCAGAGCGTGCGCGTCGGCATCGGAAAGGCCGCGCACCAGCGCCAGCTTCTTTGACGTCTCCTTGTACTTGTCGTAATCGGCCAGATTTTTGGCCGACGAAATGACGGCAACGTACCAGTCCGCCCCGCGCGTGGTCCTGCCCACGCGAACCAGCTTCATTTTATTCGTGGAAGCCGCGAGTTTCTGGAAATAGCCGAGCGATTCGTCGTAGGTGGCAAGAAAGAAATCGTCACCCGGTTTGTGGCCCAGAACGGACTCTGGAGTGGGGGGCTGCGCAACCAGCAAGGCCGTGGAGAAGACGAGCAACGGCAGCAATCTCATAAGAAGGTTAGGCTAGCACGGCGCACATGGCATTGCTACCATCGGAAGGTAGGACGAAGTGCGGGCGCGTAGCTCAGGTGGATAGAGCATCAGCCTTCTAAGCTGAGGGTCCCTGGTTCGAGTCCAGGCGCGCCTACCAGGATCCGGGCGCCACCAGTAACTCCCGGATCCCGACTCGCGGCTCCACGGCGACCTCGAAATAGCCGATCATCATCTCATCCCAGCTCTGCGCGCCGAAATGGACGTCCTTCGACGGGTCCGGATTGCGCGGATTGTTGCGCGAATTGTCGAAATGCGCGGTGCATTCGATGACCGTGCCCGCGGGCAGGAACTGCGGTTTTTCCATGTAATAGGAAAGCTGCCAGTCGTAATCGTATTGCGGCACTGCCAGCAGCGTTTCCTTCCGGCCATCGGGATACACCGCGCGAAATTCAAACGATTTTCCCCGCCAGTGCATGTGCGGCAGCAAAGACACCAGCGTAGCGTCGCGATGCAGCGTGAGACGCGCCTCTACTTGCGCATCCGGATCGCCCGCGCGAATCGAAAAACGCGTGTTCGCGGCGGCCAGCATCACCACCCGTTGCCGCGGCTTTTCGCGCGCCAGAATCAAGCCGATCCGGCTGCGGTCACGCGCCGGAGAGCCGTTCGTCGTGTAATGAAGCTGAAACACCAGGTCGCTGCCCGCCTTGATCAGCTTCGCCTGCCCCTCGCCGAGCAGTTCCGGAACCGATCCCGGTCCGTATCCGGCCAGAAATTCTCCCTGTGGATCGGCTGAGCCAGGCTCGCGAATGCTTACCACGATGTGATGGGCGTGAACCCGGTCGCCAGGGCGAACCTCGGCCAGGCGCACCCAGGTGTCTTCGGTGAAATGTGTCGGCGCGAGCACATACTGATACCCGAGTGTCCCGGAAGCGGGAATCTCCGCCTCCCGAGGCATGGCGATCACCACGTCCGGCTTCCCGATCCGCCAGCCCTCCGTCCACGAAACCGGCTTCGGGCCATCACCAGGGTCGCCCTCCGGCGAGCCCGCGTCCACCCAATCGCGAATCGTCTGGATCGCCGCGTCCGGCAGGCGCGGGTCATTCGAAAAGTGGCCGAATCGAGGGTCGGCGAACCAGGGAGGCATCGCCCGCGACACCACCGCCTGCCGGATCGACTTGGCCCATGGACGCACCGCCGCGTAATCGGTCAGCGCCATCGGCGCCGCCTCGCCCGCGCGGTGGCACGTCTGGCAGTGCGCCTGAAACAGCGGCAGAACATCCGCATAAAATGTGGGCGCCGCGGACGCGCCCGCGTGTATCGCGAAGATGGCCGCAAGGAAACGCACAAACCTCGATTTTACGTTACGAGCCTGCGTCGCCGTCGATTGGTTTGTGATACGATCCTCGTTTTACAACTTCGTTAAGGGAGACTTTCTCCGATGAAAGTTTACGAAACGGGCGATATCCGGAATGTCGCCCTGGTAGGCCATGGACATTCCGGAAAGACGGCCCTTACCGCGGCCCTTCTGTTCACCTCGGGCGCAACTCCCCGGCTCACCAAGCCCGATGAAGGGAACACGATCACGGACTTCGACGATGAAGAAATCGCGCGCAAGATCACGATTTCCTCCGCCGTTGCCGCTACCGAATGGAAGGGCAAAAAGATCAATCTGATCGACACGCCGGGGTTCAATATCTTCATTAACGACACGCGCGGCACCCTGATTGCCGCCGATGCCGTCCTCATCGTGGTGGACGGCGTGGCCGGCGTCGAGGTCCAGACGGAAAAAGTCTGGAGCTTCGCCGAAGAGTTCGTGCTGCCGCGCGCCATAGTGATCAACAAACTGGACCGGGAGCGGTCGAGCTATGAGCGGACGCTTGAAAGTGTTCAGGCAGCGTTCGGGCGTACGGCCGTGCCGGTCCATCTCCCCATTGGCGCCGAGAAGGACTTCAAGGGTGTGGTGGACCTGGTGACGATGAAGGCCATCGTCGGCGGGAAGGAAAGTGACATCCCCGCGGACATGGCCGAGGCGGCCAAGGCGGGGCATGAAACGCTGGTGGAGATGGTGGCCGAGGGCAACGACGCCCTGCTGGAGGAGTTTTTTGCGGAAGGCACGCTGCCGGTGGAGCACATTCTCGACGGGCTTCGCGAAGGCGTCCGCACGCGGCGCATTTTCCCCGTGCTGTGCGCCTCCGCGCTCAACAATATCGGAAGCGACCTGATACTCTCCTTCATCAACGAACACTTCCCTAATCCGCTCGAGTGCGGGACGTGGAAGGGAAAATCGAACGGCAAGGAAGTGGAGCGGAAGATCAGCGACAAGGAGCCCGCCTCCGTATTCGTGTTCAAAACCGTGGCCGATCCGTTCGCCGGCCGCGTGACCTATTTCCGCGTGATTTCCGGCGTGGTGAAGAACGACGCCCATCTGATCAATTCGCGTTCAGGCGTCGACGAGCGCCTGTCCCACATCGGCGCGATTTTCGGCAAGACCCTGACGCAGGTCACCGAATTGCATGCCGGAGACATCGGCGGCGTGGCGAAGCTGCGCGACACGCTCACCGGCGATACGCTGGCCGACAAGGCCGCGCCCATCGAGTACCCCGAGGTGCGTCTTCCGGAGCCATCGATTGCGTATGCCATCGCCGCCAAGACGCGCAACGACGAGGATCGCATGGGCAATGCCATCCACAAGATTCTGGAAGAGGACCGGTCCCTCCGGTTTTACCGCGACTCGCAAACCAAGGAGTTTTTGCTGGCCGGATGCGGCCAGCAGCACATTGAAATCATCGTCAGCCGCCTGAAGAAGCGCTACGGCGTGGAAGTGGCGCTGCACGCACCCAAGATTCCTTATCGCGAAACCATCCGCGGCAAGGCCGAGGTGCAGGGCCGCCACAAGAAACAGACCGGCGGCCACGGCCAGTTCGGCGATTGCTGGATCCGCATGGAACCCCTGCCGCGCGGCGGCAAATTCGAGTTCGCCAACGAAGTTTTCGGCGGCGCGATTCCGAAAAATTTCATCCCCGCCATCGAAAAAGGCATCTTGGAGACGGCGGAAAAAGGATATCTGGCCGGATTCCCGGTGGTGGACTTCAGGGTCGTGGTCTATGACGGGTCCTATCACGACGTCGATTCGTCGGAAATGTCCTTCAAATTGGCCGCCCGTAAGGCCTTCCGGGCCGGGATGGAGGCGGCCAAACCGTCGCTGCTGGAGCCGATCATGAACGTCGAGGTGCAGGCCCCGGTGGAGTTCGCGGGCGACCTGATGGGGGATATGAATGGACGCCGCGGGCGCATTTCCGGCATGGATACCAAGGGCGGCACGCAGATCATCCGGGCGCAGGTTCCGATGGCGGAAATGCTCAATTACCTGAACGACTTAACGTCGATGACCCAGGGCCGCGGATCGTTCGCCATGGAGTTTGACCACTACGATTTCGTCCCTCCTCTGCAGGCGGAAAAGATCATCGCGGCGGCGAAGGCGGCTCGCACGGGCGAGGAGGAAGAGGAAGAGTAAGCCGCGGGAGTGTTGGCGGTTTTTTAACATTAATCCCCGTATAGATACCCTTGCCAAGGAAAGACAGCCCGAGTTATCCTACAGCCCGGGATTAAGAATCCGAGAGACATTCAAAGGAGAATACGGGGACGATGAAAATCAACAAGACGACAGTGCTGCTGAGTTCGATTCTGATGGCTGCCAGCGTGGCGACGTTTGCCTTCGCCGCGCCTTATCAGGACACCTCCACCACTACAAAGAAGACCAGAAAGTCGAAGAAGAGCGCCGAAACGACGGCCACTACTGCTCCGGCTGCCAAGACAACTGCAACCACGGCGCCCGCGGCCAAGGCTACGACCGCCGCGAAGGCCAAGAGTGGAGCGACCAAAAACGCCACCGATGCGCAGATCGCCGCGGCGAAGAGCGCGGGCCAGGTTTGGGTGAATACCTCGTCGAAGGTGTATCACGACAGTTCCAGCCAGTACTTCGGTGCGACCAAAGAGGGGAAGTTCATGTCTGAAAAGGACGCCATCGCCATGGGCGCCCACAAAGCCAAAAACGAGAAATAGCATGAGCCTCTTCGATAGTGTTGCGGGCATGCTGGGCGGCAGCGGAGGCGCGGGTGGCGCGGCGGGAGCCGTGCTGGAGATGCTGCAGAATCACCCCGGCGGCGCGGCCGGCTTGGCAGATCAGTTTCACCAGGGTGGATTGGGCCATCTGGTGCAATCCTGGGCCGGATCGGGCGAAAACCTGAATGTTTCCGCCGATCAGATCCAGAGCGTGCTGGGCGAGGAACACATCGCGGCCGTCGCCAACAAGCTGGGTGTTTCGCCGCAGGACGCCTCGGTGGCCATCGCCCAGTATCTGCCGCAGGTGATGAGTGCCATTTCGCAAAATGGCGCTCTCCCGGGCTCGGGGGCAGATCTTTCGTCCTTGGCCGGCGGCCTGCTGAAGAGCTTCCTCAGCAAGGAAGCATAACTCCATGCCGGCGCTGCGCCTGGGAGCGGCAATCTTGTTGCTGTCCGCCGCTTCCTGGGCCGCGCCGGCTCCTTCTCCCACCGCGGTCCTCAGCCGGGGGCAGGAAGTTTCCACCGCAATCGCCACGGTGACCAGCACGGCCATCTCTCCCTTGTTGGGCGTCTGCCTCCTCGGCATTTACGACTACGCGCGCGCAACACCGGAGGCTCGTGCCGCGCTGCCCTTTTACTCAAGACCTCATTTCTGGATTCCCATCAGCATTCTTCTGATCCTGATTTTCTTCAAGGATTCCATCGGCGGCGCTGCGCCTCTGCTCAAAAAACCTCTGGACGCCGTGGAAGTTTTGATCGTCAATAAAGCCGCCCTGGTGCTGCTTGCATTTCCAGTGATGTACACCCAGGTGGCCAGGCTCGCCGGCATTCGCGACCTTTCGGCGCTCGTCGTGCCGCCGGTGTATGCCGCCGCGCCGGGAATGCTCGAAACCGCGGGTCACGTAAGCGCGGCAGTGGCCATGCTGATCGCAGGAACCGTCATCACTCTGGTGGTCTGGGTGGTCGGCCACGCCGCCAATGTCCTGGCCCTGCTGAGCCCGGTCCCTTATTTCGACCTCTTCGTGAAGCTGTTTCGCGCGGCGGTGCTGCTTACCGTAGCCGGATGCGCGATCCTGAATCCGACGCTGGGCCTGATCGCATCGCTCACGGTGATCGGCATCTGCGCGCTGCTGTTCTGGTTCGCGCTGCGGCTGTTGATCCTCGGTTGGGTATTTGCCTGGGATGTGCTCGCCGTGGCGCTGGGACGCAGGGAATCGCCGCGCGAAACGGTGCGCGCCTTCACGGTGGGAAAGATTCAGGGCATCCCTCGCCAGACGCTGGGCCGGCTCTCGCGCGACGCCCACGGCATTTTGGAATTTCGTTATCGCCGTATGACGTTCGGCCCGCGGAAGCGAGTTCGATTGGAAGACGCCTCGGCGTACGAAGTTGGCCGGGGAATGTTGTATCCCTGCGTGGTGCTGCCGCAAGACGACAAGCCCGAGTTGCAATTCCGCCTGCTGCCGCGCTATCGGGGCTCGGAAGAAGCGGTGCGCGCGGCGCTGGGGATGGCTGCGGTGCGCGAGGTCGGCTTCGGCAAGCTGTTTTT
>JBBIVT010000105.1:0-6736 GCA_037439565.1 Acidobacteriota bacterium
TCGGAGCGATTGAAGAGCACATCCCATACCGTGCGCTTCGGGGGATACGTGACCAGAATAATTTTCGACGACGACGAGATCTTCGCACGATCCCTGACCATTTCCACGGCGCGGTCGAGCCCGCCGAGTTCATCGACCAAGCCGTTCTGCCTGGCTTGCGACCCCAGCCACGCGCGCCCCTGCGCCAGAGGCTCAACCTTATCGTAGGGCTGCTTGCGCCCAGCAGCGACGCGCTCGACGAACTCTTTATAAAACGTCTCGATCTCGCGCCGCAGCTTCGCGCGCTGCTCGCCGGTCAGCGGAGCCGTTTCCGAATCGATATCGGCATAGCGGCCGCGTTTCAGAATCTGCGTCGAGATGCCGATTTTGTCGAACAGGCCTTTCAGGTTCAACTTGCCGAAAAATACGCCGATGGAGCCCGTAATGGTGTTGGGATAGGCGATGACCGGGTCGCCCGTCATGGCGATGAAATATCCGCCGGACGCCGCCAGGTCCGACATCGAAATCACTACCGGTTTCGCCGCGCTCAGCAGCTTGGCCTCATGGAGAATGTCGTCCGAGGCGATGCCATCGCCGCCCGGCGAATCGATGCGCAGGATGACGCCCTTAATCGACGCGTCGTCCTTCACCTGCCGCATCAGCTTCACAAGTCCGCCGGCGGTGATGCCATCGCTGCTAACCGTGTCGCCGGAGCCGCCGCGCGTGATCTCACCCTGGCCCACCAGGAACGCGATCTTCGTCTTCCCTTCAAAACCCGAAACCTCGCTGCGGGAATAATCCCGTTCGCCCACCTTTTTGATCGCCGCAAGGCCGGCCGCGTCCTTCAGCCGCCCGTACGCTTCGTCCTCGAACAGCAGATCGTCCACTAAGCCGGCGTCAAGCGCATTCTTACCGACGAACGGCCCATCGTCGATCAGCGTCTGCACGGCTGCCGGCTCCTTCTTCCGGCCCTCCGCGATGACGCGCACCAGATCACCGAAGTACTGATCGAGAATCTGATTTTCCACCTCGAGCGTTTCCGGCGTCGGCGATGTGCGCGTAAACATGTCCGGCGCGTCCTTATACTTGCCCACGTGCTCGAACTCGAGACCAACGCCAAGCTTATCGAGTGTGCCTTTCACGAACATCAACTCCGCGCGCAAGCCTTTCACGTCAAGTTCGTCCTCCGGCGACATGAAGATGCGGCCGGCAGCCGTGGCCACGTAATATTCCTTGGTTCCCGCACCGCGCAGATACGCATACACGGGCTTGCCGGATTTTCGAAATGCCGCAACCGATCCGCGCAATTCTTCCAGCTTCGCCCAACCGACGCTCAACCCGCGAGGCTCCAGCATGATCGCCTTGATGCGCGAATCCATGGCCGCCTTGCGCAGCAAGTTCCATGTTTCCACCATCGTCATCGGCTGCTGGTCTTCGAGAAACGGAATCGGCAACTCCACGGGAGACTGCTCCGGCAGTTCGCCTTCCAGATGCAGCACCAGGGTGGATCCATCGGCCACCGCCGGCGGACGGTCGCTTAGCCGCATCGCCACCGCCGCGACAATGAATGCCGCGAGCACCGCGAACGCCAGGCCGGCCGCCACTCCCAACAAAAACTTTGTCATACGCCGCTCAGGATCTGCTCAAAGCGAAGGTTGACGTATTTCAGATAATCCGCGTCGCCTCCCGCCAGTTCAACGGTGGCAGAGCCTTTGTACTGAATTTCGCCCAAGGCGTCATGCACGGCGCGCCAGTTGATCTGCCCTTCCCTCAAATTCACCCAACTGGCGACGCCGTTCTCGAATTTGAAGTCCTTGATATGCAGCTTCACGATGCGCTTGCCGAGCACCCGGATCCAATCCTGCGGATAACCGTTGATGGCCACGTTGCCAACATCGAAATAGGCGCGAATCCACTGGCTCTCGAAGGAATCGATATAGCGCGCGAACTCGAGCGGACTCTGCAGGAATTTATTCCACACTTCCTCGATGCCGATGACCACCTTCATCTCCTGCGCCAAGGGGATCAGCTTGCGGATTTGCCGCTGGGAGCGCTCCCACGCCTCCGCGTAAGTAACGTCGGGCTTCACGACGGCCGGCACCAGCAGCACGGTATCGGCGCCCCACAGTTTCGCGTTCTTGAGGCTGGTCCGCATGCCGTCGAGGCTCTTCTCCGCCACGGCCGGATCCGGCGACGACAAAGGATAGTCCCAGTGCGCCATATTCATCACCGAATGAATGCGCACGCCCGTTTTCTTCGACGCCGCCAGCATCTCTTCGGCCCGCGCCTGCTCCGGTGTGGTGGGACACTCCATCTCCTCGAAGCCGCAATCCCTGGCGAGTTGAAACGCGTCCATCACGTGGAGTGATTTCGGCAACATGCTGAACTCCACTGCTTTCTTGATCGGCAAGCGGCTCTGGCCATTCAGCAAAGGACCAGCGAAGGGAGCAGCCAATGCGGCGGATAAGAATGTGCGCCGGGATACGCGAGGACTCATGTACACGATTTTACGCTGTTTTCCCTTCGGTGCCTGTCGCTCGAAACAAAAAGTAAACGTAGACGGTCCGCGGCGCATCTACTACCCAGTGAGTGTTGCTCGCACCCGGTTCTTTTTATTTATTTTGGCGATTCCGGCGATGGCCCAAACGGCCTATAAGCCGTTGACGAATCAAGAAAGATGGCATCGATATTGGAAAGAGACGCTTCTTTCGCCCTATCTCCTGGCCGGTTCAGCCATTGGAGTGACGGGCGCGCAAATCCGCAACGATCCTCCTGATTGGGGCCGGAGCGCCGAGGGTTACGGCAAGCGAACACTATCCTACTTTGGCGTACTGGCCGTTAAGACGACGATTTGGCAGGGATCCGCGGCCGCGATGGGTTACGACCCACGCTACCTGAAATGCGATTGCCGCGGGCTCATTCCACGGACGCGCCACGCGATCCTGTGGACATTCCTGACTAAGGATTCGAATGGGGCTACGCGCTTGAACCTCCCCTTGTTCGCCGGGGCGTACGGTTCCGGGATCTTATCGAAATATTGGTATCCGTCGCGCTACAGCCCGCTGGAGGACGGCATTCGCGAAGGAAGCAGGCAGGTGGGCGTCACCCTGGGCGTCGACATTCTGCGCGAATTTTCGCCGGAGATCAAACGGGCGATCCACTTTAAGCGTTAGTGGCGGATTAAACCTGGTACTTCCCGGCTTCAATCAGCCTCGCCGCGATCTTGCGGCGCAAGCCGATCGTATCGGCCATCTCCATCTTGGTGAAGCGCTTCAGGATCGTCAGATTCGTGCGCAGCGCATCGCCTTCGCTCGATGCGGCCAGGACGTTCTTCGCCGCGGACTCGATGATATCCATCGCTTCGCGCGCGAAAACGGTTGTCATTTCCCTGGCATGGCCTGCGTTTTTGCCCGACCGCGCGATCTTTTCGGCCCGCAGTGTAGCGGATTCGAGCGCGTAGGCATTCATCAGAATGTCGGTGATGTTCGCCACCACTTCCTGCTGGTCCTCGAGGGCCGCGCCATACTTCTGCACTGCGACGCCCATGACAAACAGTCCAATCTTCTTCGCATTGGCGACAACATCAATCTCGCCTCCCAACTGCGGTCCGGCCATAATCTCCGCGAACAGTTTCTTGCCCGCCTCCATCAGCGGGAGCGAGCCCTTCTGGGCGCGCTTCATGATCATGCCCGTGGCCAGTAGGCGATTAATCTCGTTCGTCCCCTCGAAAATCCGGTTGATACGCGAATCGCGATAGGCATGCTCGCAAGAGTAATCCTGATGGAAGCCGTAACCTCCGTGAATCTGCACGCACTCGTCCACGACATAATCGAGGGTCTCCGAGGCGAACACTTTGATAAAGGAACATTCCGCCGCGAACTCCTCCACGGCCTTCAACATATTGGCCTGATCGCCGCCCATCAGCGCCTCAATCGCACCCACTACACGGTAGGTCATGGATTCGCTGGCGTACATGCGCACCGCCATTTCGGCGATCTTGTGCTGGATCATGCCAAACTCGCTGATGGATTTGCCGAACGCCTTGCGCTCCTTGGCGTAATGGATGGCGTCGGCCAGATCCGCACGGCAGCCGCCGTGGGCGAAGGGGCCGAGCTTCAGGCGGCCGAGGTTGAGAATATTGAACGCGATGATGTGGCCGCGGCCAATCTCGCCCAGCACGTTCTCGACTGGCACTTTCACGTTGTCGAGGTAGACCGCGGTCGTCGAGCTGCCCTTGATGCCCATCTTTTTTTCTTCCGCGCCTGGATTCACGCCGGGGTAAGCGCGTTCGACCAAGAACGCCGTGAATTTGTCGCCGCCCACCTTGGCGAACACCGTGTACAGGTCGGCGTAGCCTCCGTTGGTGATCCACATTTTCTGGCCGTTGAGGATGTAGTGCGTGCCATCGGCGGAGAGATCGGCGCGGGTGCGAGCGGCCAGCGCGTCGGAGCCGGCCTGCGGCTCGCTGAGGCAATACGCGGCGATCATTTCGGCCGTCGCGAGTTTCGGCAGATACTTCGCCTTCTGCGATTCGTTGCCAAACAGCAGCAGGGGCAGAGTGCCGATGCCCGTGTGCGCGCCGTGCCAGGCAGAATATGACCCCTCGCGCGCCACGCCTTCGGCCACCACCATCATCGACGTCATGTCCATTTCCATTCCGCCGAATTTTTCCGGAAGCACGACGGCGGTGAGTCCCAGCTCCCCCGATTTTTTCAGGATCTTCGCGCACAGCGCGTGGTCCTGATGGCGGATCGCGTCGATGTTCGGGACGACTTCTTTCTGCCAGAACTCGTCGGTGGTTTTCGCGATGGCGCGGTGCTCGTCGGTAAAATCCTCGGGAGTAAAAATGTCGCCGGGCGCGGTTTGTTCGATCAGAAACGCGCCGCCCTTTGTCTTCGGAATCGCAACAGTCGTGGCCGCCATGATTGGATCACCTCTCTAATTCAGATTCTCAAAAATTCCCGCAGCGCCCTGGCCGCCGCCGATGCACATCGTCACCATGCCATATTTCGCTTTGCGCCGCTTCATTTCGCGCAGCAGCGTGGCGGTGAGTTTTGCCCCGGTGCAGCCCAGCGGATGTCCCAGCGCGATGGCGCCGCCATTCACGTTCAGCGTGTCCAGATTCAGACCGGCTTCGCGCACAACGGCCAGCGCCTGCACCGCGAACGCTTCGTTCAGCTCCACCAGACCGATATCGCCCAGATGTAGCCCGGCCAGTTTCAGAGCCTTGGGAATCGCTACCACGGGGCCGATACCCATAATCTCGGGAGGCACTCCTCCGACGGCGAAGCTGACAAAGCGCGCCATCGGTTTCAGCCCCAGCTCGCGCGCTTTCTTCCCGCTCATGACAATGGCCGCCGCAGCGCCATCGCTGGTTTGCGATGAGTTGCCCGCGGTCACAGTGCCCGCCGCGTGGAACACCGGGCGCAGTTTGCCTAGCGCTTCGGGCGATGTATCCGCGCGCGGACCTTCATCCATCTTGAACACGGCTTTCTTCGCGCCCTTGGGTGTCATCGTGTCCACTTCCAGCGGGACGATTTCGTCGTCGAAGCGGCCCTCTGCTTGAGCGTTCAGCGCATTCTGGTGGCTGCGATAAGAGAACTGATCCTGATCCTCGCGGCTGATGTTGTACTTGCGGTACACTTCTTCCGCCGTGAGGCCCATGCCCATGTAAATCTGCGGCATGTGGTCCACCATCCAGGGATTCGGCGCGAACTTATTTCCAGACATCGGGATGAGGCTCATGGATTCGCTGCCACCGGCGAAGACGATCTCCGCGCTGCCGGAGCGGATCCTTTCCGCGGCCATGGCGATCGCCTGCAATCCCGACGAGCAGAAGCGGTTGATGGTCACGGCCGGCACGGTATCCGGCAAGCCAGCGCGTAAGGCGGCCACGCGAGCCATGTTCATGCCGGCTTCCCCCTCCGGCATCGCGCAACCCAGGATCACATCGTCAATTTCGGCTTTGTTTACCTCGGGATGGCGCTTCAACAAATCGTCGAACACGGCTGCGGCCATGTCGTCCGGCCGGGTATTTTTCAGTGTTCCGCGGCCCGATTTTCCGACGGCGGTACGCAAACAATCGATGATGACGGCTTCTTGCATATTAGTTCCTCAGCGGCTTTCCGGTTTTCAGCATGAATTGCATGCGTTCCTGCGTCTTGGCATTTCCGCACAGGCTCAAGAACGCTTCGCGCTCCAAATCGAGCAGATACTGCTCGCTGACGGTCTGTTCGCCGGTCAGCCTGCCCCCGCTGATGACGTTGGCGAGTTTTTCCGCCACCACTACGTCGTAGTCCGAAATGTAACCTCCCTGCCGCATACTCCATGCTCCGATCTTCAACATCGCGAAGGCGTTTTCGCCGCCCACCTTCACGTCCGTGCGCGGTGAGCCGGGCTGATAATCCTTCACGAGAGACAAGGCCAGGGATTTGGCGTCGTCCATTACGCGGTTCGGGTTCATCGAAATTCGGTCGAACTTCGTCAAAAAACCGAGCTGGCGCGCTTCCTCAGCGCTGGAGGACACCTTAGCCATGCCGATCAGCTCGAACGTCTTGCGGGCGTCCTGCAACCGGAGCGTCATCTCCTTGGTGCCGCCCGCGCCAGGAATCAGCCCGACGCCCACCTCCACCAGGCCCATATACAGCTCGGCCGATGCCTGAATGCGGGTGCAGTGAATCGGAATCTCGCATCCTCCGCCCAGCGCGCGCGAAAACGGCGCCGCCACCACCGGCTTCGGTGCGTATTTCAGGGCCAT
>JBBIVT010000105.1:6836-10574 GCA_037439565.1 Acidobacteriota bacterium
AGATGCTTGTACTGCGACGAGGGTAGATCAAAATATTCTTTATGGACCGCCTTGTTCTTGTAGGCGGTTCTGTACAGGCTCGCCGCGCCCTGGCTGCGCATTTTCTGGATATTTTCGGGGATCTGGCGCTTCTCCGCCTCCAGACGCTTGCAGACATCCTCGAAGCCCAGGGCGTCCCACAACTGGAACGGTCCCAGAGTATTGGCGTAACCCCAGCGCATCGCCCGGTCGATCTGGAAGATCTCGTCGGCGATTTCGGGCACCCTTTCGGCGGAATAGAGGAACAGGTCGCTATACAGCTTCCACAGGAACGTCCCGACGCGGTCGTTTCCGGCCACCAGCGTCCGCAGGCGCAGCGGCAGATCCTCGATATTTTTTGCCGCCTCCGCCGCGGGCAGCTTTACCTTCATTGCGGGATGGTATTCAAAGGTCTTCAGGTCGATGGCGTGGATCTCTTTTTCCTTGCCGACACGCTTGTAGTAGCCCTGCCCTGTCTTTTCGCCCAGCCAACCGCGCTTCGTCATTTCGACGTGAAATTCGGGCATCAGGAAACGGTCGCGCCAGGGATCGTCCGGCACGGCGTGATACAGATTCGTTCCGACGTTGGTCCAGACATCCAGGCCCACAATATCGAGCAGGCGGAAGCTTCCGCTGTTCGGCAGGCCGATGAGAGGGCCGGTGATCAGGTCGGTTTCCTCCACCGTGTACTCGCCTTCGATGACGATCTTCTGCACTGTCGCGCCGAAGAAGCTGCCGATGCGGTTGGCGATGAAGTTCGGCGTGTCCTTGCACGGCACGACACCCTTGCCCAGACGCTGATCGCAGAAGTGAGAGACGAACTCGAACACTTCCTGCGAGGTATCCGGCAGAGGAATCAGCTCCACCAGGTGCATGTAGCGCGGGGGATTGAAAAAATGCGTTCCCAGGAAGTGCTGCCGGAAGCCGGCCGGAAATCCCTCCGCGATCTTAACCAGGGGAATGCCGCTGGTGTTGGTCGAGACGATCGCGTTCGGCTTCCGCAGCTTCTCGACCTTGCCCCATAAATCCCGCTTGATGGCGAGATTTTCGGCGACAGCTTCGATGATCCAGTCGCAGTCGGCGACTTTGGCGAGATCGTCTTCAAAGTTGCCGGGCGTGATCAGCGCGGCGGCTTCATTGACAAAGAATCCGCCGGGGCGCTGCTTGGCGGCATTCTCGATGCCCTTGAGCGCGGCGGCGTTGCGGTTCGGCTGGTTGGGAACCACGATATCGAGCAGGACGGAAGGGATGCCGGCGTTGGCGAAGTGAGCGGCGATCCTGGCCCCCATCGTGCCGGCTCCGAGGACGGCAACTTTATGAATAGTTCGCATGATTTAACCCACTTGAGGAGTTTAACCCAATTCCACTTAACAGTGTAAAGAAGGAGCTTCCAGGTGGCTGCGTTATATTGGGCAGGTCCGGCTTATGCCTGAGCGTTTGAAAACTTCCCTGCTGGCTCTCGCGCTATTCGCTGCGAACGCGTACGTTTGCCGGGGGTTGTTTTCGATGGAATATCTGCGCCACATGGGGTCGATTGAGGGCGCCTATATCGGCCTTGCACGCTATCTGAGAACCCATGGGACGGATATGACCTGGTTCCCGCTATGGTACGGCGGCGTGCCCTATCAAAATACGTATCCTCCGCTGTTGCATTGGTGTGTCGCGCTGGTTGCATGGGCGCGCGGGTTCACGACCGCGCACGCCTATCACTGGACAACAGCCGTCCTCTACTGCCTGGGTCCGGTGGCGCTGTTTGCGCTGGTGCGCGCGTTGAGCGGGTCGCGATGGGCGGCGCTGGCGGCAGGGATGTTGTACACTGCGGTGTCTCCTTCCGCCTGGATTATCGCCGACGTGGTGCAGGACACGGGCAGCGCGTGGCATCCCAGGCGCTTACAAGCCCTCGTGGAATACGGCGAGGGTCCGCACGTGGCGGCGCTTACTCTTTTGCCGTTGGCGATCCTGCTGCTTCATCTTGCGCTGACAAAGAGGAAGGCGCACTACTCATTCGCTGCTGCGTTGGGACTGGCGGCAGTGGTGTTGACAAACTGGCTCGCCGGATTCGCTTTGGCGCTCGGAGTGGTGGCGTATCTTTTGGCAAAGTGGGGACAGGGCCGGTGGCGGAATTATTTCTACGCCGCTCTCATCGGCGTGGCCGCCTATTGCCTGGCGATGCCGTGGGTTCCTCCGTCCACCATCGCCACGACGCAGTTCAATGCGCAGACCGTCGGAGGCGATTTCCGGGGGCTTTATCGCGCTTTGCCCATGTGGGGCGCGGTGGCGCTCACCGGATTCGCCGTGTTGAAACTGGTGGCGCGAAAGCTGCCGTTGGGCTTGCAATTTGCAATTTTATTCACGTTTCCGATGTCTCTTTTGACGTTGGCCAACTCCTGGTTTCATCTCGCCATTGTGCCGCAGCCGGATCGCTATCACCTGGAAATGGAGATGGCTTTGGTCATGCTGGCGGCTCTGGCGGGCTACGAAATTTTCAAGCACGCGCCGCGCCGGGCAGCGATTACCGCCATGGGGATTCTGACCATGCTCCTGATCCAGCCCTTGCGGTTGGACCGCCGCTACGCCCGCTGGATGATCGGCGGCATCGACATCACACAAACCAGCGAATGGAGAACAGCGGACTGGCTGAACAAAAACTGGTCCGGTGAGCGGGTGATGGTTCCCGGTTCGACGCAGTTCTGGCTGACGGCGTTTTCAGACACACCCGAGCTGGGCGGAGGCTTCGAGCAGGGCGTCATCAATCAGCAGATTCGGGCCGCGAACTATGGGCTCACCTGGGGCAAAGGCGGGCAATGGCCGCAGTGGAATGTGTTGTGGCTCAAGGCGCTGGGCGCCCAGGGCATCGGGGTGACGGGGCCCGGCAGCACCGAGGTTTATCGGGACTTTCGCGACCCCGGGAAGTTTGATGGCGTCCTCGATGTCCTGTGGCGCGACCGCGGCGACGTTTTCTACCGCGTCGGCAAACCGCACCGGTCGCTGGCGCGCGTGATTCCGCGCGATAGCCTTGTTCCGCGCCCGCCGGACAGCGCCGCCGACGTGGAACCCATCCGCGCCTACGTCGCCGCGCTCGACGATCCGTCGATGCCGGATGCTCCGTTTACCTGGACGAGCGCGCACTCGGCACGCATCGTGACCAATCTCGAGCCAGGCCAAATCATCTCCTGGCAGGAAAGCTATCACAAGGGCTGGCACGCCAGCGTCAATGGCCACGCAATTCCGCTGACCCGCGACGCGTTGGGATGGATGACCATCGACCCGCAAACTACCGGTCCCGTCAGCATCGATCTCTTCTACGACGGCGGCCTGGAGATGAGGCTCGCGCACTGGTTGAGCTTCGGGACGCTAATCGGGTTTCTGGTTTGGATCGTGGCGCGCGCCGCTCGCGCGTCATGGTATTCTGAAAACGTCTGATAGAGGAGCGGGGGCCATCAGTAGCCCGGCGCGTGATTCCGGCGAATTCCGGAGCGCCCGGCGAACGGGGCATCCTCGCCGAAATTGTCTGCGCCGGATTCGCGGCCGGGCGGTTGGGGGGCAAGGCCAACACCTGCCCACTGTCATTCGTTTCCAGTTTCGATCGGGAAACGGATGGAGCGCTATCGGGAAGTGGTGCAGGTCTCCACCCTCCTTGCCGCATCTCGCGGCCGCTCCATTCGGTATATCTATGAATGTTTTTGAACTGACGCGCGCTCTGGTGGATATCGACTCCGT
>JBBIVT010000105.1:10674-15524 GCA_037439565.1 Acidobacteriota bacterium
GCTTCTCGCCGCGGGCGAGTCGAACTTTGGACTCCTGCTCGTGGTCGGCGAGGAACGCAACAGCGCCGGCGCTTATTACGCGGCCAAGCATCCGCGCGGCAGCCGCTTTCTCATCAACGGCGAGCCCACGGAGAACAAACTGGCGCTCGGCTCCAAGGGCGCGCTGCGATTTGAGATCGCGGCGAGCGGGCGAATGGCGCATTCCGCGTATCCGGAGCTTGGAGAATCGGCGATTTTGAAGCTGCTCGACGCACTGGAAAAGATCCGCCGGATCAAGCTGCCGGTGGACCCGATCCTCGGCCCCAGCACGCTGAACATCGGCACCATCGGCGGAGGGCGCGCGCCCAACGTCATCCCCGACCGTGCCATGGCCGAGGTGTTTATCCGTCTGGTGGACGACGGCAACTCGACTCGGGCCGCGGTCACTGAAGCGGTGAAGGGTCTGGCCGAGGCAAAGGAAATTCTGTGTATCCCCGCGATTCACATGGAATCGCTGGAAGGCTTCGAAACCGCCGTAGTTTCCTACACTACTGACATTCCAGCCTTCGGAGGCGCATGGGGCAGGCCCTTGCTGTTCGGACCGGGCAGCATCCATTACGCGCATACCGACGCCGAGCGCGTCCCGAAAGCCGAGTTGATCGAAGCAGTCGAGATTTATCAAAACCTAGTGAGGCAATTGAAGAATAAATGAGCAAGAAGATCCCTGTAGGTGTTCTAGGCGCGACGGGCATGGTGGGGCAGGAGTTCGTCAGCTTCCTCCAGAACCATCCCTGGTTCGATTTGACGTGGCTCGGAGCAAGCGACCGCTCCTCCGGGAAAAAATATCACGAGGCTACCATGTGGCGGTTGGGCGGAGAAACGCCCGCCTATGTGCGCGACATCGTGGTCTCCGATTCCGTCCCGAAGGGTGCGCCGAAGCTGGTATTTTCCGCCATGGATGCCTCCGTGGCCACCGAAATCGAGCAGGCTTTCGCGGCCGCCGGGCACATCATTGTCTCTAATTCGCGCAATCACCGCATGGAATCGGACGTTCCTCTGCTGGTGCCCGAAGCCAACGCCGATCACCTGGATTTGCTGCCCGCTCAGGCGAAACGAGGCTGGTCCGGACGCATCGTGACGAATCCCAATTGCTCCACTGTGGTGCTGGTGATGGCCCTGGCGCCGTTGAAGCAGTTTGGCATCAAGAAAGTGATCGTCACCACGATGCAGGCGATCTCCGGCGCGGGCTATCCCGGCGTCGCCTCGCTCGACATTTTGGGCAATGTCATTCCGTTCATCGGGGGCGAAGAGCCGAAGATGGAATCGGAGACACAAAAAATCCTCGGCGCGTTCGCCGGCGCGAAAATCGAGCCCCTGGACGCCAAAGTAAGCGCCTCCTGCAACCGCGTGCCGGTGATCGATGGGCACACAATCTGCGTTTCGGTGGAGTTCGAGAAAAAACCAACCGAACAGGAGATCATCGCCGCGCTGAACGGCTTCCGCGGCGTGCCGCAGCAAAAGAATCTGCCCAGCGCGCCCGCACAGCCCGTGGTTTACATGGAGCAGGAGAATCGCCCACAGCCACGCCGCGACGTGGAGCGCGATCACGGAATGGCGGTCTTCGTCGGCCGCCTGCGCAAATGCCCCGTGCTCGACTATAAATTCGTCGCCATGGGACACAATACGGTGCGGGGCGCGGCGGGCGCGGCGGTGCTGAACGCGGAACTGATGCACGCCCAGGGGCTTTTGTAACCATGATCGTGATGAAATTCGGCGGGACGTCCGTCGAGTCCGCCGAGGCAATCGGACGCGTGACAGAGATTGTCCGCGCGCGCGTGGCGCGCAAGCCCGTGGTGGTGGTCTCGGCGATGGGGAAAACCACCAACAGGCTGCTGGCGATCGCCTCGGCGGCGGTTTCGGGGCGCCGCGAGGAAGCCCTGGAACAACTGACGGATTTGCGGCTGTTCCACCTCCGCGAGGCCGACGGCCTGGGTGTCGACGTGGAAGTGGGCGCACATTTCGACGAACTGGCGGAGTTGGTAAAAGGCCTTGCCGTGATGGGCGAGCTGACACCCCGGGCCACCGACGCGATTTCCTCCTACGGTGAACGTGTTTCGAGCATCATCGTGGCGGCGTATTTCGATCGCGCTGGAATGCCCGCCGTCCACGTGGATTCGCGTCGCGTGATCGTCACGGACAAGAAGCACATGCAGGCTGCTCCTCTGTTCGCGCAGACCGATGCGAAACTGGCGGCGGTGATTCCTCCGCTGGTTCAAGATCAGGTGGTCGTCATGGGCGGATTCATCGGCGCGAGCGAGGACGGCGTGACCACCACGCTCGGCCGCGGCGGATCGGATTACACCGCGGCCATCGTCGGAGCCGGTATCGGCGCGGAAGAAATTCAAATCTGGACCGACGTTGACGGGATGCTCACCGCCGATCCCCGCATTCTACCCGGCGGCCATCGCGTGGAGGCCTGCTCCTTTGCCGAAGCGGCTGAATTGGCCTACTTCGGCGCGAAAGTGCTACATCCCGCCACGGTGATTCCAGCCATCGAAAAAAATATCCCGGTTCGGATTCTCAACTCGCGGCGCCCGGAAGTGGAGGGAACGTTGATTGTGGCCGAAGCTCCGCCAAGCACCGCGCCCATCCGCTCCATCGCCTGCAAGACGAAGATCACACTGATGCATATTGTGTCGACGCGCATGCTCGGCGCGCACGGATTCCTGCGCCGCATCTTCGAAGTCTTCGACCGGTTTGAGACTTCGGTCGACATGCTGGCCACTTCCGAAGTCAGCGTGTCGCTCACCATCGACAATACTGGCGCCCTACCTGCCATCCGCGCCGAAATCGAGCAATTTGCCGACGTTTCGATTGAAGGGGATCACGCCATCGTCTGCCTTGTCGGCGAAAATATCCGCAAAATACCAGGAACCATGGCGCGTGTGTTCGCCGCGCTGAAGGACGTGAACGTCCGCATGGTCTCCCAGGGCGCCTCGCTGCTGAATATCAGCCTGGTGGTGCCGGCCGCCGACCTTCATCGCGCGGTAGAATCGCTGCACCGGGAGTTTTTCGATGCGTAAACTGGCGATTGTCGGCTACGGCAAAATGGGGCGCATGATTGAGGCGCTCGCGCCCGAGTACGGCTTCGCCATTCACGCGAAGATCGACGTGAAAGACAGCATGGAAGCCGCGCGCGGGGCGGACGCGGCGATTGAATTCTCCACGCCGGAGGCGGCCGTCGGCAATCTCGAAAAGCTTGCGGCGCTGCAGGTGCCGGTCGTCGTCGGCACCACCGGCTGGCTGGGCGAAATGGATCGCGCGCGCGCGGCGGTGGAGGCGCATGGCGCGGCAATGGTCTGGAGCCCCAATTTCTCCATCGGCGTGAACGTGTTTTCGCGCTTAGTAAAGGAAGCGGCGAAGCTTTTAGCGGACGAGCCTCAGTACGGCGCGTGGGCGTGGGAGATTCATCACGATACCAAGAAGGATGCGCCTTCGGGCACGCTCATCAAGCTGGTGAACGACATGAAAAGCGCCGGCTACGCGCACGGGATCAGCGTCAGTTCCAATCGCGCCGGCGCGCATCCGGGCACGCATGAAATCGGCTTCGATTCGGCGGCCGATACCATCACGCTTCGCCACGCCGCGCGCAGCCGCGAAGGATTCGCGCGCGGAGCGCTCAAGGCGGCGCAGTGGATCCCGGGTAAAAAAGGTGTTTTTGAATTTAGCGATATTTTGTTTGCGAGGTAACCATGTTCACAGGATGCGGCACTGCTCTCATCACTCCGTTTCGCGCAGATCTTTCTCTCGATGAAGACGCGCTGCGCCGGCTCGTTCAGCGGCAGATCGACGCGGGAATCAATTTCCTGGTCCCCTGCGGAACCACCGGCGAAAGCCCCACGCTCACGCGGCGAGAACATCTGCGCGTGGTCGAAATCACGCTCGAACAAGCCAAGGGCAAAGTGCCCGTTCTGGGCGGCGCGGGCGGCTACAACACCGCCGAGGTCATCGAACTCGCCAGCGAACTGCGCCACTTGGGCGTTGACGGCATCCTTTCCGTCACCCCGTATTACAACAAGCCGACGCAGGAGGGTCTTTATCATCACTTCAAGGCGATCGCCACCGCGGTACCTCTGCCGATGGTCGTCTACAGCGTGCAGGGCCGTACCGGCGTCAACGTCGAGCCGCTGACGCTGAAGCGTCTGGCCGAAATCGACAACATCGTCGGCGTGAAGGAAGCTTCGGGCAACATCGGCCAGATGGCCTCGGTGATCCATCACGTGCCGGAGCGGTTCAACGTACTCAGCGGCGACGATTCCATCACCATCCCGCTGATCGCGCTCGGCGGCCGCGGCATCATCTCCGTGGTTTCGAATGAAATCCCCGCGGAAATGACGAAGCTCACCCGCCTTGCGCTGAAAGGCGACTTCGCCGGCGCGCGCGCCCTCCAGCGCCAGTGGCTGCCGCTGATGGAGGCGAATTTC
Source organism: Acidobacteriota bacterium (assembly GCA_037439565.1). Taxonomy (GTDB): domain Bacteria; phylum Acidobacteriota; class Terriglobia; order Bryobacterales; family Bryobacteraceae; genus Palsa-187. Next base: position 15,138 of record JBBIVT010000105.1, read on the forward strand.
GTCGAATCGAATCCCATTCCCGTGAAGGCCGCCATGGCGATGATGGGATTGTGCGAGCCGGTGTGGCGATTGCCGATGACCCATCCCTCTCCGCAGAATCACCAGAAGATCGAAGCCGTCTTGAAAGCGTCGGGCCTCATCGGGGGATCTGCGCGGAGCACGCATGCGGACTGAAATCGAAGCGCTGTTTGACCAAAAACCCAGCACCTACACAGAAGAACATTTTGGATTATTTCAACGGTTCAAACAGGCCCTGAACGCCGGCGATGTGCGCTCGGCTGAGCCGGACCGCTCCGCGCACAGCGGATGGCATGTCAACGCGTGGGTGAAAAAAGGAGTGCTGCTCGGTTTCCGGATGGGCGCCGTGGTGGACATGTCCATCGACGC
>JBBIVT010000106.1:0-3716 GCA_037439565.1 Acidobacteriota bacterium
GCCCAGGACGCTCCAATCACCATGCCGATAGCGGCCAGTTCGTCCTCGGCCTGAATGATCAGGGCATTGCTCTTGCCCGTTTCCGGATCCCGGCGATACTGATCGCAGAAGCCGCGGAAGGCGTCCATCACGGAGGTGGACGGCGTGATGGGATACCAGCCGGCCACAGTCGCGCCGGCGTAGACGCAGCCGAGCGCCGCCGCGGTGTTGCCGTCGATCAAAATTTTGTCCGCGTTTGCGTCCATCTTTTCGAGAGAGAACGGCAGAGGGCAATCGAAGTGCTGTTTGGCGTAATCGCGGCCCAGATTCAGGGCCTTCAAGTTCGATTCACGCAGGGCTTTCTTCTTGGCGAATTTTTCGTCGAGGAGCTGCTCCACGATTTGCTCGTCCACGCCGAGCGCGGCGATCAGCGCGCCAGCGTAGGCGATGTTCTTCATCAGAATGCGCTCGCGCGGGTCCTTGAAAAGATCGTTGCAGAGCCTGGCGAGCGGAACGCCCAGGTACGTGACGTCGTCGCGGATCAGGCTCTTGTCGAGCGGCCAGGAGGAATCGTAGAGCACATAGCCGCCTTCGCGGACTTCGGCCACATCGCGGGCGTAGGTCTGCGAGTTCATGGCGACCATCAGGTCATAATCGAGCGCGCGGGCGTTATAGCCGTCCTTGCTCACGCGGATTTCATACCAGGTGGGCAGGCCCTGGATGTTCGACGGGAACAGATTCTTCCCCGACACGGGAATGCCCATGCGGAAAATCGCCTGCATCAGCAGTGAATTGGCGCTGGCCGATCCGGTGCCGTTGACGTTGGCCAGTTTGACCGCGAAATCGTTTACGCGGGTACGTAGGAGCTGATGCATGCCGCCCTCCCCGCGTATGGAATTTCCAGCTCAAACTTCTGCATGTCCCAGGCCGCGGTGGGACAGCGTTCCGCGCACAGTCCGCAGTGGACGCACAGGTCTTCATCCTTGATCATGAGTCTTCCGGTTTGCGGTAATGGCGGCGACGCGTAAAGATCCTGCGTCAGATTCAGCGCTGGAGCCGTCAGGCGCGTGCGCAGTTCCTGCTCTACGCCGTCGCGGGTGATGGTCAGGCATTGCAGCGGGCAAACGTCCACGCAGGCATCGCATTCGATGCAGCGGGCGGCGGTAAATTCGGTCTCGACGTCGCAGTTCAGGCAGCGCTGCACTTCGCGCGCGGTCTGCTCGGGGTCGAAACCGAGTTCGACCTCGATATCGAGCTGGCGGAATCGCGCGGCCAGATCGATATGCTGCATTTTCTGGCGCGGCGCGGGGTTGTAATCGTTGTGATAGCTCCACTCGCTCATGCCCATTTTCTGGCTGACGAGGTTCATGCCGTGCGCCGGGCGCTCCGTGACGGGCACGCCCTGGCAGTAATTGTCGATGGAGATGGCCGCCTGATGGCCGTGCTCCACGGCCCAAATGATGTTTTTCGGCCCGAATGCCGCGTCGCCGCCGAAGAAGACCCCCGGCAAAGTGGACATGAACGTCGCATCATCCACCACCGGCTGATCCCACTTATCGAACTTCGCGCCGAGGTCGCGCTCAAACCAGGGGAACGCGTTCTCCTGGCCGATGGCGAGAATCACGTCGTCGCACGGCAGGATCACGGTGTCGATGGTGCGCGAGGCTTTCGCCGCCGCGTCCCATTCCAGACGTTCGAACTCCATGCCGGTGAGCTTGCCGTTTTCGATGATAAAGCGCTTCGGCGCGTGGTTGATGACGATGTCCACGCCCTCTTCTTCCGCGTCGTCAAGTTCCCACGGGGAGGCTTTGAAATAGGCCCTCGGACGGCGGGCCATCACCTTGACGCTTTTCGCGCCCAAGCGCTTCGAAGACCGGCAGCAATCCATGGCGGTGTTGCCGACGCCGATAATCAGCACATTCTCGCCCACGGAATCCGTGTGGCCGAAGGCGATGGATTCCAGCCAGTCGATTCCGATGTGGATGCGATCGGTATCGTGGCGGCCGGGAATCTCCAGTTCCTTGCCGCGAGGCGCGCCGCTGCCGATGAAAATGGCGTCGAACTTCTCGGCCAGCAGCGCTTTCATGCTGGTGATGGGCGTGTTATAGCGGATATCGACGCCCATATTGATGATGTTGGCGGTTTCCTCGTCGAGCACCTTGGCGGGCAGGCGGAAGGCGGGAATATTGGTGCGCATGAGGCCGCCGGGCCGGGCGTTCTGCTCGAAGATCACGACCTCATAGCCTTGCGGCATCAGGTCGTTGGCCACGGTCAGGGACGCGGGCCCCGCGCCGACGATGCCGATTCGCTTGCCGTTCTTCTTTTGAGGGATGGGCGGCAGGCGATCCGCGATGTCTCCGCGGTGGTCCGCCGCCACGCGTTTTAAACGGCAAATGGCGACGGGCTTTCCGTCGAGGCGGCCGCGCCGGCAGGCGGGTTCGCAAGGCCGGTCGCAGGTGCGCCCCAGAATTCCCGGGAACACGTTGGACTCGCGATTCAGCATGTAAGCGTCGGTAAAACGCCCCTGCGCGATCATTCGAATATACTCGGGAACGTTGGTATGGGCAGGACAGGCCCACTGGCAGTCCACGACCTTGTGGTAATAAGACGGATCTGCTGTATTTGTGCGGTTCAAGACAGTGCTTCCTCTGCGATCAGCCGACGGGGGCTATGCATACCGCCATTCATTGTAGCGACAATGTAACGATGCTTGCTCGACCGTGTTTTGACGCTCAACGGTCCGCGTTCCGCCCCAGCGGCCGTTCCTATCGCGACCGCATGGATGCGCTGCGGCGCCTGGCGCGCATGCTGCTCGACCATCAGGAGCAGATGGTGCGCGCCATCTCAGAGGATTTCAAGGGCCGCGCGGCCGAGGAGACGCTGGCTCTGGAGCTGGTGCCGACGCTCGGCGAGATCCGCGACGCGCGAAAACATCTGAAGGGCTGGATGGAGCCTCGCGCTGTTCCGGTCGACTGGCAGTTCTGGCCCGCCCGCGCCCGGCTGGAAATGCAGCCCAAGGGCGTCGTCGGTATTCTGGGCGCCTGGAATTATCCGCTGTTTCTGACCGTAGGACCGGCCATCGGCGCGATCGCCGCGGGCAATCACGTGATGATCAAGCCGTCGGAACTTGCGCCGCGAACAGGCGCGCTGCTGGAGGAAATGATCGCCAAGACGTTTCCGGCGGAGTATCTTGCCGTGGTGAACGGCGGCGTCGAGGTGGCGCGGGAGTTTTCGAGCCTGCCCTTCGATCACCTGCTCTATACCGGTTCGACGAGGGTCGGCAGGCTGGTGATGGAGGCCGCGGCGGAGAATCTGACGCCAGTGACGCTGGAGTTGGGCGGCAAAAGCCCGGCGCTGGTGCATCCGGATTATCCGTTGCAGACCGCGGCGGAACGCATCCTGATGGGCAAGCTATATAACGCCGGGCAGACCTGCGTCGCGCCGGATTACGTGATGATTCCGCGCTCGCGCGGCGAGGACTTTTTGCGGCTCGCGGAAGCCGAGACCGCGCGGCTCTACCCGAAGCTGGTGGACAACGCCGATTACACACGCATCATCGACGCCGCGCACTACCGGACGCTGAAGGGGCATCTGGACGACGCGAAAGCGAACGGCGCGCGGGCGGTGGAGATCAATCCGGCGAAGGAGCCGTGCAATGAGGCCAACCAGGTGTTTCCGCCGACGCTGCTGGTGGACGTGAATGACCGGATGTCCATCATGCGGGAGGAGATTTTCGG
>JBBIVT010000106.1:3816-15449 GCA_037439565.1 Acidobacteriota bacterium
AGTTCTGGAGATTCTGCACGACGTGCCAGACGCCGACGTTGGGAGACTGCACCGGCTCCTGCGCGCGCAATGTGGCCGCGAACGCAAGGCAAAACATCGAGGCGAGGATCAACTTCTTCATCGGACACCTCTCGACAGGAGTCTATCTCATTTTCAGGCGATTTGAACGCGCACGACCATCCCGGCCCGGCAGCGAAACAGGAACCTCACTACTGGATCGCGATGGTGGCGGTGTTACTGGTCACCGTGCTGTCGATCGATTTCACCACCAGAGGCACGGCGTTGCCGGTGGGTGCGCCCTGGGGAATTGTGATGTTCAACTGATAGACGCCGGGGAAGCCGGGCGCTTGTCCCGCGAACAGCGGCTGAACGGAGATCCCGCCGAGGAAGACCAGGGGCGTGCCGGCGTAGCAAAGCCCGGTGGATGCCGGACAGACGCCGCTGCCATCGGTGACCGCCGGCGTCAGGCTGCCCAGTCCCGTGACGTAGAAATACCCAGTGGTTCCGCGAGGAATCGGCGCGGAAGGATAGCCGAGCGAGGCGCCCGCTGGACCGGCAATCGTGGCAGCGCCGGTGGCCGGATTCGTAAAGACCAGAATCGCGTTGCCCTGCCCGGTGGGAGGAATCGTGAAGATGCCGGGCGCGCTGCGCACGATGCTCGCCTGCACTGGCGCCGAACTGGTGCCGTTCACCGTGACGACCACGGGCACGGTCGCGGCGCTTGCACCCGAGGGCAGCGCTTCAAACGGCACTTGCACGTTGACTTGTGGATTCTGGCCGCTGGGCGTCACCACGGCCACCATGGGAGCCGTGACACCGCCAAAGGTCACGCTCACGCCTGAAAGGGAGGGCGGCAGCGCCGGCGTGCTGAAGGTCGCCGGTTGGGTGGCGAGCGGAGACGTGAAGATGGCGGCCAGGGACCCGGGCGCAACCGGCGATCCCACGCCATTGGCCACCGCAAAGCTGGCCGCGTTGACAATGCCTCCATTCAGGATGGTGGGCGAACCCGGAGGCGAATAAGAGACGTTCAACTGCCAGGATCCGGTGTTGTCGGCATAGCAATTGTCGTTGACGCCCAGCAGTAATTGATTCGCGCCCTGCGGGATCGTGAGCTGGGCGGGGCCATTGCGCACGGGGAAAGGCGTTCCCACGATGACTCCGTTGTTGGCGAACGTGCCAACCAGTTCCGAACTATAAATGGGATACCGGCTGGGGTTCATGAAAAAGCTGGGATAGCTGCCGCAGGTCGGGCTTACCTTGTTATCGGCGGTGTTTTGCACGTATCCGTTCGCGTCGGTAGGCGGAAGCCCGGTGCCTGGGGACACATTCACCTGGCCGCTGACATAGGTGACGGTGAGAACTCCTCCGGCGGGAAACGGCAGCGCGCTGGACCCGCTGACGATCAGGGGCGCGGCGCTGTCGGCGGGCGTGGGCCCGTAGCTGAAGCCGGGATTGAGGCTCTGCTGCCAGGGCCCCTGATTCCCGTTCACGGTGACGGAAATCGACTGCGCGGAGGAAACTCCGGCGAGCAGTATCATCAATGTGAGGAAAGAAGCTCTCATGTTCCTCCTTCGGAACGGCAGGCCGGGGCTTTCGTGAAGCCCCGGCTATATGGAGGAGATTCCGGCGGCCGCTACTTTGTTTCGCGCACCGTCGGATACTTGATACCTAGCTGTTCCAGGTAGGTATCGTACTTAGACGGGTCGTAGTACATGGTCTTCATCTGCGGGCGATATTTATCCATGATGCTTTTGTTCAGCCAGATTGCCGGGACGTCGCCATCGCGAATGAAGGTCTTGTATTTGGTTTCCTTGGTCTGGACGTTGTTGAAGTAGTCCCAGGCCTTGTCGACGATCTCCTGATGCAGAAGGATGTCGAGCATGGTAAGCGCCTGCACTTTGGCTCCGGCGACCACACCCTTATGCGCGATCGGGGTGGCCATCGAAACGCCGTTCGCCCAATTGTGGCCGGGACCGCCCGGGATGTTCGACGGGAACATCAGAACCACGGTCGGCACGTTCCAGGAAATATCGCCGATGTCGTCCGAGCCGCCGCCGGTGGGCTGCTGGGCTCCAGGGCCCATTTCATCCTCGCCCGCCGCGGGAGCCTGACGCGGCGCGCGCAGCGGCGGAATCTTGCTGGGCAGGCCATTCACGTTGACTCCCAGTTCCTTCTGCAGACCCTTGGCAAGTGCCTGATCGGCTTCGGACCAGGTGGGCAAGCCCACCTTCTGGATGTTGGCGTACATGTCCTCTGCGATGGCCTTATTGAAGTGACCCGGCCAGGCCTGACCGAGCAGACGCGAGGTATACGTCGTATCCGTCATGAGCGTGGCGGCCTTGGCCATGTTGTCGCCGATGCGCCACAGGTTCATGATGTGGTCGTAATCGGCTTCGCGATAGTAATACCAGACGCTGGCGGTAGGAGGAACCACGTTGGGCTGATCGCCGCCATTGGTAATCACGTAATGCAGACGCGTGGCCAGGCGCAGATGCTCGCGGCGGAAATTCCAGCCTACGTCCATCAGCTCGACGGCATCGAGCGCGCTCTTGCCGCGCCAGGGCGCGCCGGCCGCGTGTGCCGACTCGCCTTTAAAGAGATATTCGACCGAAACGAGGCCGTTCTGATTGAGCGACCCGCCCCAACCCACGCCGAAGTTCGAGCCGACGTGCGTGAACAGACAGACGTCGACGTCCTTAAAGAGGCCCGCTTTGACGTAATAAGCCTTCGTCGCGACCTCTTCCTCGGCCACGCCCGGCCACAGACGGATCGTGCCATGCATGTGCTCGCGCTCCATGATCTTCTTGACCGCAAGCGCCGCGACAATGTTCAGAGGTACCCCCGAGTTGTGGCCTTCGCCGTGGCCCGGCGCGCCTTCGATCATCGGGTCGTGATAGCCTACGCCCGGCTTCTGCGAGGCCTGCGGAATATCGTCGATATCGGAGCCGAGCGAGATCACCGGCTTGCCCGATCCCCACTCGGCGACCCACGCCGTCGGGATGCCCGCGACGCCGCGTTGAATCCTGAATCCTTCTTTTTCGAGAATCCCGCTCAAGTATTTCGACGTTTCAAATTCCTGCATTCCCAACTCGCCGAAGCTGAAGACGCTGTCCACCATGACCTGCGCCTGTTTCTTCATGCCGTCGATCTGTCCGGCCAGGTCGGCCTTGATGGAGGCTTCTTTGTCGGCAGTGATTTTGTTCTGTGCAAAGGCGTTTTGCGACAGGGCGACATGGACCGCGCAGGACGCGAGCAAAACTGCAAAGGCGGATTTAAACATAGACGCTAGTGTACCTCCGTTCAATGATATTCTTCAGGTAGGTCACCTCTGAGCCCCACCATGAGAGCTTCGCGCCTGGCTTGCAGCCTGCTCCTGATCGCGACGCTTTCCGCCTTCCAGAAGCCTTTCAAGCAATATCCGGGCATTGAGCACGAAACCTATCCGCTGCCGCCCGATTATCAGGAGAAGACCGACTTTGCCTTCGCGCGCCTGATGTTTCCGCCCGGCTGGAACAACGGATACGCGGGCCGGGACCTGGACTGGCACACGGGAATCTCGCTATGGAGCCAGGATTTTCCCGCCGCCGACCGCCATTTCCTGATGGCCCTCCGAAGGCTCGCGCGCGTCCATGCGCGCAGCGTGGAGCAAGTGGTGAACCTGGACGACGGCGACGAAGTCTACAACTGGCCCTGGCTTTATGCCGTGCAGCCGGGCGAATGGGGCATCACCAATGCGCAGGCGGCGAAGCTGCGCGATTACTGCCTGCGCGGCGGATTCTTCATGGCCGACGATTTTCACGGCACCACCGAATGGGGCGTGTTCGAGGAGTCTATGCACCGGGTGTTCCCGGACCGTCCGATTCTGGAGATCGACGACAAAGACGCGATTTTTCACACCGTATACGATCTGGACGACAAGATGCAAATTCCCGGACAGGCGCACCTGCGAATGGGATATAAAGCCGACGGCAAGGGCGCCCACTGGCGCGGCATTTTCGACGACAAGGGCCGCGTGATGGTGGCGATCTCCTTCAACTCCGATATCGGCGACGCCTGGGAATACGCCGACGATCCGTATTATCCGGAGAAATTTTCCGGTCTGGCAATCCGCATCGGGGTAAACTACATTCTTTACGCGTTGACGCACTGATGGAGCAAAAGGCCTCACCTCCGTTTCCGTTTGCCGGGATCAGCTGCCTGCTGCTGGGTGGATTGCTGCTGATGTCAGGAGGATTCCGTTTCGGCAACGTGATGGTGATCTTCGGCGTCGCGTGGGCGGCGCTGGCGCTGTATTTGAAGTTGCGCCGGCGGTGACCTGAACCGCCACGCGTCAGCATGCGGGCCGATGCAAAAAGGAAGCATCGGAGGACTTACCGGCCCCGACTACCGCTTGCGGGCCGGAATCGTAACCTATTCTCATGGTCGAGATCCGGCTACTCAATGCCGCCGAGGCGCGGGAGAAGGTGAGCGCGCTGGCCGAAGTCCTCCACGATTGCGTGGAAGGAGGCGCGTCGGTGAGCTTCATGGCTCCCTTTTCCCAAGCCGACGCCGAGGCGTTTTTTCAAAAGGTCGCGACCGGAGTGGAACAGGGCGAGCGGATTCTTTTGGCCGCCTTCGATGGCTCCCGGCTGATTGGCACGGTGCAGATCGTGCTGTCGACGCCTCCCAATCAGCCGCATCGGGCAGATGTGGCAAAGCTGCTGGTTCATCGCTCGGCTCGGGGAAAAGGCGTGGCGAAGCTTCTGATGCAAGCCGTTGAAGAAGCCAGCCTGCGCGCGGGCAAGACTCTGCTGGTGCTCGATACAGTGACGGGCAGCGTCGCCGAGAAACTGTACAAAGATCTGGGATGGACGGTCGTCGGCGTGATTCCGGATTACGCGCTGTTTCCCGATGGGCGTTTCTGCGATACGACGGTGTTTTTTAAGAAATTGTCACCGTGACACGCGCCAAAAGCCAGCGCGAACCCGCATGCGGTCGCCCTGCCACGTCTTGTCCCGTCATTCCTTCGGCACCTGGATCGTGATATTGCGGTACTTCATCCCGCCGGTGTGGTCGCCCTGGATGTAGAACGGTCCAGGCTCGCCTTCGTTCGAATCAAGCGCTCCGCCGGTGATGCCCGGGATCTCCTTGGCATCCACCGTCTTCTTGCCGTCCCGAACGATCGTCACGATGCGGCCCACCAGCGTGATGTCGAACGACTCCCATGTGCCGGGCTTGCGCGGCAGGTCGAGCTGCGGGGAGATGAAGCCGTAAATCGAACCGATGGAGTGGAAGGCATCGTTGGCGTCCACCTTTTCATACTCCACCTGCACCTCGTAGCGGCCGCGGAGGTAGATGCCGCTGTTGCCGTCGTCGGGGCAGTTGAATTCGATGTGCAGTTTGAAGTCGTCGAACTTGCGCGTGGTCTTGATATTCGCGCCGTGCGCCAGATTCACCAGGTTGCCGTCCTGCGCGACCCAGTTATTCTTTGCCTTGTCGCTGGTCGGCTCCCAACCGGTGAGATCCTTGCCGTTGAACAGGGATTCGGGGCTGGTCCATTTGCGCGGAGGATCGCGGCGGAGTTCCGGGGCCTTCACTCCCTTGATTTGCGCGACGCGATCGCCGGTGGTTTGCGTGCCCGTGATCATTTTGTTCTTAAATTTCAGATCCCATTTGGTGGGCGGACGCTTGTCGTTGCCCTTCTCCATCGTCAACGTGAGGTGGGGGCCGTCGACATCGACGTCATAAGCCGGATGCACGCTGCCTCCGCCGGGCTGAATGCGGATCAGTGGATCGCGGCCCTGGACGAAATCCATCCAGCGGGGCGAGGTTGACCCGTCGGGCATCGTCAGGACAATGTCCCAGCGTCCTTCGAACGGGCTGGTGGTGCTGGGCAGTCCCTGCGCGCTAAGGCCGATCGCGGACGCGGCGAAAATTGCAAAAGACAGTTTCATGTTAGATCAGGATATCGCGAATCACGTTGCCGGAGATGCCGGTGAGCCGCGCGTCGAGGCCCTGGAATTTCACCGTCAGCCGCTTGTGGTCAATGCCGAGCGCGTACAGCATGGTGGCGTGGAAATCGGCGATGGGCACGGGGTTTTCCGCCGCGGCGTAGCCCAGTTCGTCGGTCGAGCCGTAGCTCAAGCCGCGCTTGATGCCGCCGCCCGCCACCAGGAAGGAGAAGCCTTTGATGTGGTGATCGCGCCCGTCGCCCGATTGCGACATCGGCGTGCGCCCGAACTCGCCACCCCAGACGACCAGAGTGTCGTCGAGCATGCCCCGCTGCTTCAGATCGCCAATCAGCGCGGCGGTGGCGCGGTCCACTTCCTCCGCCTTCAGCGCGATGTTCGATTTCAGGCCGGTGTGGTGGTCCCAATCGCGGTGGTAAAGCTGAATGAAGCGCACGCCTTTCTCGGCCAGCCTGCGCGCCAGCAAACAGTTCGACGCAAACGATCCGTCGCCGGGATGCGCTCCGTAGGCGTCGAGCACGCTTTGCGGTTCCTTACTCATGTCCATGAGACCGGGCACGCTCGACTGCATCTTGAACGCCATCTCGTACTGAGAAACGCGGGTGGCGATTTCGGGGTCCTGCACAGCCGCGCCTTCGATTGTGTTCAGCGCGTTGATCGCTTCAATGGAATCGTGCTGGAGCCTGGAACTCATGCCGCTGGGATTTTTGATGTACAGCACCGGATCGCCGGCGGAGTTGAATTTCACGCCCTGAAACTTGCTCGGCAGCAACCCCGCCGACCATTGCCGCGCGGCGATGGGCTGCGCCTGGCCTCCCCGGCCTGAGGACATCAGCACGACGAATCCGGGCAGATCCTCCGCGTCCGAGCCGAGCCCGTACAGCACCCACGAACCCATGCTCGGACGGCCAGCAATGATCGAACCCGTATTCATCAGCGTGTGCGCCGGGTCGTGATTGATCTGCTCGCCTTGCATGGACCGGATGACGGTGACCTCGTCGGCGATCGAGCCGATGTGCGGAAAAAGCTCGCAGATCTGCTGGCCTGATTTACCGAATGTTTTGAAACCGTACTGCGGGCCGAAGCACTTCAACTCCTTGCCCTGCAGTTGCGCGATCTGCTGGCCCTTGGTGAAGGATTCGGGCATGCCCTTGCCGTCCATTTCGCGCAGCTTCGGCTTGAAATCGAAAGTTTCCAGATGCGACGGGCCGCCCGCCTGATAGAGAAAAATCACGCGCCGGGCCGTGGCCGGATGATGCAGCGGATTCACCACGCCTTTCGACGTTGTGATGGGCGCGCCGAAAAGATGGGGGCTCAGCAGCGAGTTCAAACCCAGCAGGCCCATGCCCGCCGCGCCGCGCGACAGGAACGTCCGGCGGCAGATTTCGTCAGTTCCGCGTAATGGTTTCATGGAGGTTCAGAATGGCCCTCGCCACAGTGGTCATCGCCGCCAGATCGGCGGGCTTCAACGCCGGATCGACGGGCTTTTCACCGGTATGAATAAATTCGCTGGCTGCCTTGCCGTTCGCCCGGTACTCGGCCAGCGATTCCTGGTACAAGCCCATCAGGACCTTGGTTTCCCCCGGCGTGGGCTTACGGCTCAGCGCGCGCTCGAACGCCGCGTTGATTTCCGATTGCGGCGTGCCGCGCGACCTTAGAATATTTTGCGCGAAAACGCGCGCCGCTTCCACATAGATCGGGTCGTTCAACAAATCGAGCGCCTGCAGAGGCGTATTCGAATTGACGCGGTTGACGACGCACTCTTCCCGCGTGGGCGCGTCGAAATTCAGCAGGTCCGGATGGAGGAAGCTCCGCTGCCAGAGCGTGTAAATACCCCGCCGGTACAGATCGTCTCCGTGGCTGGCCGCATACTCGCGCTTGGGAAAATTGAGCGTGGCCAGATATCCGTCGGGCTGATAGGGCTTGACGCTGGGGCCGCCGAATCGTTCCACCAGAAGCCCGGCGACCGACAATTCGACGTCGCGCACTTCCTCCGCGTCCACGCGATACCGGTTCTGCCGCGCGATCAGGCGATTGTCGGGATCCTTTTCTTCAAGATCGGCCCTCGGGGCTGAGGATTGCCGGTACGCCCGGCTGAGGACAATCGTTCGCACGATGTGTTTCATGTCCCAATCGTGCGCGCCGTTCGCCTGATACTGAGGATGCATGAATTCCGACGCCAGCCAGTCCAGCAGTTCCGGATGCTTCGGCCACTCGCCCTGCGAGCCCAAATCGTCCACAGTCTTGAAAATGCCCACGCCGAAGAATTGGCGCCAGATACGATTTACATAGACGCGCGCCGTGAGAGGATTCCTATCCGAAACCAGCCAGTTCGCCAGGTCGAGCCGCGTCGCGCGCCGCGCGCCGGTATCGAGCTTGCCCAGGAACGCCGGAATCGCAGGCTGCACTACCGCGCCCGATTCGTCCAGGAAATTCCCGCGCGCCAGAATGCGAATTTCGCGAGGCTCGGTTGCTTCCGACACCACCACCTTGGGAATCGAGCCTTCCAGGATCGCCAATTCCCCGTCGAGCTTTGCCACTTCGATCACTAGCGGCTGAAGATCCGGCGGCATCCAGGCGAAGTGGTTGAGGATCGCCTTCTTCTGTTCGTCCTTGCGATCTTTTTCTTCCAGCGCTTTGACGATCGACTCCGGCAGGCCGTCGTTTTTGGAATTTTCCTCTTTGTAAGGACGCTTCAGGAAACTGGGCCATGAGTACTCAGCGTCCGAAAGCGCGATCCGGAACCGGCCGGCGGTAGCGCGGCGCACCTCGGAGTCCTGATGCAGCCGCACCGTGATCACCGAATCCTTTTGGGTGCGCAACCGTTCGGCGAAGCGCAGCGCCAGCATGATGTCGTTGTTATCGCCCGGGCCGGAAATGCCCCAGCCGGTCTTGGGATCGCCGTCGATGGCGGCCATCGCCGGAACGTCGCGCGAAAGATCGGTGCTGTTGCTCTGATTGGCGAGCACGAATTTCAGCTTGCGGCCGTTTAGTTCCGCGTCTACTTCGGTGATCACCATGCGGTCCGCGCCGCGGCCGAGGCGCTCGCCGGGCAGGCTGTCCTCCTGAACGATGTGGACGCCCAGAGCGGTCCAGCTTCCTTCGCCGGGCTTGAACTTCACGGTGTACGTTTCGTTGTCGGGATTCGGGCCGCTGGCCACCACCAGGCCTCCGCCGGGTTTGTGTTCAAAAAGCTGCGTGCCGCCGTCATAGTAGGTGAAGTCGAGCGGTTCGTCGTTGTAAATGGTCAGTTTGGCGCCATTTTGGGACTTCGCCTCAAACGGGCGTTGATCCTTCCAGTTCAACTTGCCGGCCTTGTAGGCCGCGAGGACGTCCTTCTCCCATTGCTGCTCGTGCGCCGTCATCGTTGCGGCTTTCTCGTCGAGCGCCTTTTTCGCGGCCTCCAGCCTGGCCGTCAGATCCTGCTGGCGGGCCCGCTGCGGATCGCTAGGCAGTTCGAGCAGCGAGCCCCAGGCCTTCGTTCCGCGGTCGGGGACCAGGCCTGTTTCCTTGATGTCGGCGAAAAACGCCTCCATCGAATAAAAATCGCGCGACGTGAACGGATCGAACTTGTGATCGTGGCATTCGGCGCAACCCACGGTGCTTCCCATCCACGCCACGGCCGTGGTCCGCACGCGATCCGCGGAGTACTTGGCAAGATACTCCTTCGGCTGCAACCCTCCCTCGGCCGACGTTCGATTCATGCGATTGTACGCCGAGGCGACCTTTTGATCCACCGTCGCGTTCGGCAGCAAATCGCCCGCCAGTTGCTCCCGCGTGAAGCGGTCAAACGGCATGTTGTCGCGAATCGCGTGCAGAACGTAATCGCGATAAGGCCACGCGGGAAAAACATTGTCGCCGTGGAATCCGCAGGTGTCTGCGTAGCGCACCGCGTCCAGCCAGTGCATCGCCTGCATCTCCGCGTAGCGCGGCGAGGCCATCAGCCGGTCGACGAGTTTTTCGTAATCGCCGTCCTTCACGAACGTGTCTACCTCCGCGGGCGTGGGCGGCAGTCCGGTCAGATCCAGCGTCACGCGGCGGATCAGCGTGCGGCGATCGGCTTCGGCCGACGGCTTCAGGCCCTCTTTGTCAAGCCGCGCGCGAATGAAAGAATCGATTGGATTTTCGCCTGCCGGAGCCGGATACCGCCGCACCGGCTGATACGCCCAATGCCCTTCGTATTTGGCGCCCTCGGCGATCCATTGGCGGATGGTTGCCTTCTGCGCCGCCGTCAATTCCTTATGAGCGGAGGCGGGCGGCATGATCTTCCGGTCCGTGGCGAAAATGCGCTGAATGACGGCGCTGCGCTCGGGTGCGCCGGGGACAATCGGCGTAACGCCGCTCTTGGTGGTCTTCAGCGCCTCGTCGCGAAGGTCGAGCCGCAGGCCCATCATGCGCGAACTCTTGTCCGGACCGTGGCAGCGGAAACACGTGTCGGCCATGATCGGCCGGATGTCGCGATTGAAACTCACCTCGGCGCGAACCAGCCCGCTGGCGGCGAAAAGACAGAACGCGGTCCAACGCATATTTGACCTATTCTACCCCCCTCACCAATTCGTGATCGATCCGTCGGGCCGGTAGTACAAAATTCGATCCGTGATGGGCTGCGTGATTTCCGCCGCCATCCGTAGAGGCTTCAGGTCCAGCTCAACGCCCAGGCCGGGCCGTTCATTCGGCCACAGCTTGCCGTCTTTGAAGTCGGCGTAAAGAGGCAAATATGGGATCTGCCGTCCACGGTAGTTGTATTCGAACAGAACCGGGCCGGGGAACGTCCCGAGCACGTGAACCAGCGCCGCTTCGGCGATCGGACCGGTGAAATGCGGCACGATACCCACGAAGTGCGTCTCGCACATCGCGGCGATCTTGCGCATTTCCGTGATGCCGCCGACGTTGGGCAGCGTGGCGCGCACGTAGTCGAGGTCGTGATTCTCCACCAGCTTGTTGAAGTCCCAGCGCTGGCCCCATTCCTCGCCCGCCGCCAGCGGAACCGTCGTCTGGCGGCGCAGCTTGGGAATGTCTTCGAGGAAGGCCTCCGTCCGCACCGGATCTTCCACCAGAAAGGGCTCCAGATCCTCCAGAATCTTGCAGCCGCGCAGCGCGTCGGCCAGATCGAAGCGCTGATGAAAGTCGATCAGCCAGTCGCCGTCCTTACCCACGCCCTCGCGAGCCTGCTCGCAATCGCGGCGCATCTGATGGATGCGTTCGCGGGCGTTGAACGTCGTGCCGCCGTTGGGCACGCTGGCCGCGTCCATGCGATAAGCGCGATAGCCCGCCGCCATCGCCGCCTGAGCTTTTTCTTTGAACGTCGGCCCGCCGCCCACGCCTCCCGTGATGTAGCACTCGCAGTAATTGCGCGCCAGGCCGCCCAGCAGCGCATGCACCGGCTGGCCCAGGGCCTTGCCCTTCAGATCCCACAGCGCCAGGTCGAGCCCGCCGAGCGCGTCGATTTTTTCTCTCCCCGGAGGATAGAAAAACGAGCGATACATGTCCTGCCAGAGCTTTTCGATATACTGCGGATCCTTGCCGATCAGTCGGCCGGCGCATTGCTCGATGGTGTCCTTCGATCCGCCCTCGCCAATGCCGGTGATGCCGGCGTCGGTCTCCACCGTGATCACCATATTGCTCTGATTAAAGAGCGGATTCAGATCCGGCGGCGCGTAGGCGCGCACGCGGGTGATCTTCATC
>JBBIVT010000107.1:0-7978 GCA_037439565.1 Acidobacteriota bacterium
GCGCAGGCGCTGGCCGACGGCAAAATGGGCGCGGACGGCGTGTTCCACGCGACCAAGATTCAGGCCAAATGCGCCTCCAAATACGAGGCCAAGCCGATTCAGCAACCCGGTTCCGGATCCCGCGCGGCTCTTTAAGCGCGACTCGTACATACATCATGGAAAATATCGGCGCTCTCTCTGTACTTCTGGCTTTCTGTTTCGCCATCTACTCGGTTCTGGCATCGGTCACCGGGAAACTGACGAAACGGCCTTTCCTGACTATCTCCGGCGAACGCGCCGTGTACTCGATCTGGGTGCTGATCACCGTCGCGGCGGGCATCCTGATTTACTCGCTGATCGCGGGCGATTACCGGATGGCCTACGTCGCGCACTACTCAAATAAGGCGATGCCGGCGATTTATAAGTACTCGGCATGGTGGGGCGGGCAGGAGGGTTCGCTGCTGTTCTGGAACTGGCTGCTGGCGAGTTATGCGTCGGTAGTGGTGTTCAAGAATCGCGCCAAATTCCGCGAGATGATGCCGTACGTGGTCGCGGTCATGATGGCGACCCAGATTTTCTTCCTCACGCTGATCGTGTTCATCGAGAGCCCGTTCCGGGTGCTGATGGCCGGCAAGCGCGTGATCGACGTCGGCGACGGACAGGGCCTGAGCGCGCTGCTGCAATATTGGACGATGGTGATCCATCCGCCGATGTTGTATCTGGGCTATGTGGGCTTCATCGTGCCCTTTGCGTTCGCGATGGCGTCGCTGATCACCAAGCAGCCGGGCGAGGCGTGGATCCACACCACGCGGCGCTGGACGCTGGTGACATGGATGTTCCAGACCACGGGAATCCTGCTGGGCGCGGGCTGGGCGTACGCGGTGCTGGGTTGGGGCGGATATTGGGGTTGGGATCCGGTGGAAAACGCCTCCCTGCTGCCCTGGATCACGGCGACGGCCTTTCTGCATTCGGTGATGATGCAGGAGAAGAAGGGGATGATGAAGGTGTGGAACATGGTGCTGGTTTCAGCCACCTTCTTCCTGTGCATCTTCGGAACGTTTTTGACGCGCAGCGGCGTGGTGAATTCGGTGCACGCATTTTCGCAGGGGCCCATCGGCATGTATTTCGTGGTGTTCCTGAGCATCGGCATCACGGCGACGTCCGCGCTGATCCTTTCCCGGCTGGACTTTTTAAAGAGCGAAGCGCAGATGGAAAGCGTGCTTTCGCGCGAGTCGAGCTTCCTGTTTAACAACCTGGTGCTGCTGGCGAGCTGCTTCGCCATTCTGTGGGGCACGCTGTTCCCGGTGATTTCGGAAAAATTCACCGGCGAAAAAATCAGCGTGGATGCGCCGTTCTTTAACCGCATCAACATCCCCATCGCGATGTTCCTGCTGCTGCTGACGGGCGTGGGTCCGTTGATCGCCTGGCGCAAGAGTTCCTTCGCCAGCCTGCGAATGGCGTTCCTTTGGCCGGCCGTGGCGGGCCTGGCGGTGGATGCGGGCCTGTTCGCCTTCGGCGTCCGCGATTTTTACGCGCTGGTTTCCTTCGCGCTGTGCACGTTCGTGCTGGCGACGGTGGCCATGGAATTCGTCAAGGGCGCCAATGCCATCGCGGCGAAGGATAAGAACAGCTTCATCCATTCGGTGATTGAACTGACCTACCGCAACACGCGGCGCTACGGCGGCTATCTGGTGCACGTCGGCGTCGTGATCATGTTCATCGGCTTCACGGGCAAAGCTTTCGATCAAAAACTGACCGTGGAAATGACGCCGGGAGAGACCGTGACGCTGGGCAATTACCAGCTTCACCTGTTGAAGCTCGATCAGGGCCAAAACGACAATTACCGCTGGGAACGAATCACCGTGGACGCGTCGAAGAACGGCGCCCTCGTCGAGACAATGGAGCCGGAGAAACGGCTATATCTGGCCAAGAAAGAACCGGCGAGCCAGGTGGCGATCCGGCGGCGGCTGAACGAGGATCTATACATCAATTTCGCGGGGGTCTCCGACGACGGACAAAAGATCGTGATCGAAGCTTATGTCTTTCCGCTGGTGAGCTGGATCTGGGTGGGCTATTGGGTGGTGCTGGCGGGCACGCTGATCTGCCTGACGCCGAGCAAATCGCGGCTGATCTATCCCCGGACAGAAGTGGTAGCCGTAGCGGGGAAACATGTCAAGGTTTAGTATTCTCCTGGCGCTGGCCGCCGGGCTATGCGCAGCGCAAACGGCGGTGGACCTCGATTCCGAACCGGTCAACCGGGTGGCGAGAAAGATGTTGTGCGACTGCGGGTGCAAGCAGGACATGAGCTGCAAGATGGAGCCAGGCTGCGGCATCTGCAAGCGGGCGAAGATCAAGATCTTCCAGTTGCAGCAGTCGGGCAAGAGCGACTCGCAGATCCTGGACGAGTTCGTGGCGGAGAACGGCAGGCAGATTCTGGCAATCGCGCCGGGCCCGTTCGGGACCATGGGGCCGTTCATCGCCCTGAGCCTGGGCGCGATCGTGGTGCTGTTCGCCATCCGCCGGTATCGCAAGCCTCACGCGGTTGCCGCCGCGCCGGAGATCGACCCGAAGGTCCTGGAGCAAATCAATAAGGATATGGCGAAGCTGGACGAATGACTCTCTTTGTTGCGGCGGCACTGGTGGTTGCCGTCACGCTGTTCCTCACGCTGACAATTCGAACCAAGGATCTGCCTCCGCCGAATCCGGTATCGCCGACGCAACATCTGGAGGACCGCAAGGGGCAGATTTATGAGAACCTCCGCGATCTGCAATTCGAATATCGCGTGGGAAAATTGTCCGATGAGGACTATCAGCTGACCAAGCTCGGGCTGCAAAAGGAACTCGCCGGGGTTCTGGCGGAGATTGGAAAGTTCGGAGGCAGCCCGGCCGCCGCGCCCGCGCCGCCGGCACCCGCGCCTGCCGCGGTGAAAATCGCGCCCTCGCATGTTTGTCCCCACTGCAATGCGACGTTCCCGAACGCCATGAAATTCTGCGGGGAATGCGGAAAGGCGATGTCATGAGACTTTTCGTCTGCCTCCTGGCTACCGGCTCTTGGCTGCTCGCCTCCGTCGACGGAACGGTCGTGAACGTCACGGCAGGAAAGCCGCAAGCCGGCGTCATCGTGATGCTGGTGCAGCCCGGCCAACAAGGCATGCAGACCCTGGGCAACGCCAAGAGCGACCCCGAAGGTAAATTTAAGTTCGACAGCGCGCCGCAGGGTCCTGCGCTGCTGCAGGCGATCTATCAGGGAGCGACGTACAACCTCGTTCTTCAGCCAGGAACGCCCACCTCGGGCGTCCAGTTGAAGGTGTACGACTCCACCTCAAAAGCGGGCGTGGCGAAGGTTTCCCAGCACATGATCCTGGTAGAGCCTAGCGAAAAGTCGCTCGACATCGCCGAGACTTTTCTGCTGCAGAACCAAACCACCACCACATTTCAGGATCCGGTGAAAGGCTCGGTGCAGTTCTACCTTCCCGAAGCCGCGGACGGAAAAGTGCAGGTGACCATCAATTCGCCCGGAGGCATGCCGATTGAGCGCTCCGCCGAGAAGACCGCCGTCAAGAATGTCTACAAAGTGAGCTATCCGATCAAACCGGGCGAGAGCCGTTTCGACATCAGTTATTCGCTGCCGCCCTCGGAGACATTTTCGAGCAAGATCATGCACGCCGAAGGCCTGACGCGTCTGGTAACGCCATCCACAGTCACGCTGGCTGGAACCGGTCTGGAAGAACTTGGCCAGGAGCCGACCACCAAGGCCCACATTTATAACGCGACCGCCGCGGACTACAGCGTCCAGATCACGGGCACGGGCTCGCTGCGCAATCAGCAGGCCGCCGCGCCGGGGCCGGATGAGGATACGGGCGAGCCTCAGATCGAGGAAAAGCCGGCCCGCGTCTACTCCCGTATGGAGTGGGTGATGGGCTTCGCCTTCGCGATTCTCGGCTTGGGCGGCGTGCTCCTCTACCGGAAAAGCGGCGCATGAACGCCCTCGAAGTCGACGCGGTCTGGAAATATTTTGGAGACTTCCCTGCCCTGCGCGACGTCGGCTTCAAAATTCAACCAGGTTCGGTGGTGGCATTGCTGGGCCGCAACGGGGCAGGAAAAACCACGCTGCTGCGGATTCTGGCCGGGCTGGCCAAGCCTTCCAAGGGATCGGTAAAAATCCACGGCTCCGAAGTGCGCGATGAGCCGACGCGGCGGCGCATCGGCGTGCTGGGCCACGGTATTTCGCTGTACGACGAATTGTCGGCCATGGAAAATCTGGTGCTATTCGGAAAACTCTACGGGCTGGACAATCCCGTTCAGCGCGCCGGACAGTGGCTGGAAAAAACCGGCCTGGAGCGCGTCCGCGACGGCCTGGTGCGGGAATTTTCGCGCGGCATGCGGCAGCGGCTGGCGGTGGCCCGGACGTTTCTTCACGAGCCTGAAGTGCTGCTGTTCGACGAGCCGTTCACGTCGCTGGACGACAAGGCCATCGCGGTGCTGCAGAAGCTGATTCTGGAAGCGAAGGAGCGCGGCTCGACGGTCATCATGTCGACGCATCAGCTTCGCGAGGCGATTGAGCTGGCCACGCATGCGGTGCTGATCCGCAAAGGACAGGTGGCTTACGCGGGGGTTCGCCGCGAGGAGATGGTGGGAGATCCGGGCTGGCTGTATCGCACGTTTGAGGGAGACACCGCCTCGTGAAGCTGTTTCTCGATCAGACCTTCACCATTGCCGCCAAGGATCTCCGCGCCGAGTGGCGCACCAAGGAGGCGCTGAACGCCTCCATCGCCTTTTCGCTGGTGATGCTGGTGCTGTTCAGCTTCGCCATTGACCCTGAATCGATGCCCGAATTTTCCGGCGGCCTGCTATGGCTGGTATTCAGCTTCGCCGGCGCGCTGGTGCTGAACCGCAGCTTCGCGCGGGAGACGCAGAACGACTGTCTGGACGCGCTGGTGGCCTCGCCGGTGCCTCCGGCGGCGCTGTTCGCGGGAAAAGCGCTGGCGAATTTCGCCATGCTGCTGGCGGTGGAATCGGTCTGCCTGCCGGCATTTGGATTCCTGTTCAACATCCCCTGGGCGACGTATTTCTGGTCTCTGGTTGGCGTGGTTCTGCTGGGCACCTGGGGCCTAACGGTGGTGGGGACCATGTTCAGCGCGCTCACCGTGAATCTGCGGCTGCGCGAGCTGATGCTGCCGACACTGGTCTATCCGGTGATGATCCCGGCGCTGATGGCGGCCATGGAACTGACCCGGGATCTGTTGAACGCCCAGCCGCTTTCCGGCGAAAATTTGATCTGGGTGCGCCTGCTGGTGGCCTTCGATATTATTTTCACCGCGCTGTCCGTCACTCTGGTGGATACTGTTTTAGTGGGGTAAACTATGCGAGATAAAATTATCATTGGCCTGGTTGCCATCGCCGTCGCGCTGCTCGGCTGGAATCTGTACAACATCTTCATGGTAGTGCCAGATGAGGCCAATCAGGGCGCGATTTTCCGCATCATCTACATCCATCTGCCGACGATCTTCACCGGCTTTCTCGGCTTCATGGTGGCGCTGGTATCGAGCATCCTCTACCTGACCAAGGGCGACATGAAGTACGATTCGCTGGCCGCGGGCGTCACCGAGGTTTCGCTGGTGTTCGCCGCCATCGTGCTGGTCACCGGCAGCATCTGGGCGCGGATCATCTGGGGCGTGTGGTGGGCCTGGGAGCCGCGCCTCACTTCCATGCTGATCTGCTGGCTCACCTACGCCGGATACCTGATGCTGCGCCGCGCCATCGACGAGCCCGCGCAGCGCGCGCGCCTGTCCGCCGTGGTGTCGATCTTCGGCTTCGTGGAAGTGATCATCGTCTACAAGGCCATCGACTGGTTCCGCACGCTGCATCCGCAGGCGGTGCTGAGCGTCCGCGGCGGCGGAGGCATGGCCAAGGGCATGGAAGGCCCTATTTATTGGAACTGGCTGGCATTCGTCTGCCTGGCCACCGCCATGGTGATGATCCGCATGAAGCAGGACGAGACCTCGCGCGAAATCGACTCGCTGCGCCGCGAGGCGCACTTGTACTAAAGGAGAACGATCATGGACAATCGCAATTTCACTTTCATGTTCTACGGCTTTTTCGCCGGATGGGCCATCATCGGGTTTTACGTCGTCCTACTCGGCCTCCGGGAACGGCGGCTGCGCAAGGAGCTGGACCGCGTACGGCAGATGCTGGAGCCGCGCAAGTAAACCGGCAGGCGGAACAGCCTACGTCACCGGCTTTTACTTCAGCCGCTCCGGCATGTCGGCCAGGATATAGCTCATCACCGCCATCGCCGCCACACTCTTGCGGAAATCCTCCAGGTCCACCTTATCCAGCGTGTCCGTCTCGGTGTGATGCCAGTCGAAATAATGGGTCCCCACCGAGCGTTCGCCTAACGACGGCACGCCATCGCGCGTCAACGGGCCGATGTCGGAGCCTCCGCCGCCGGCAGTGACCTCGCCCGCGCCGATGCCGTTCAGCAGCGCACCGATCTGCCGGAGCATTTCCATCGAGTGAGGATCGTTCATCGCGCCGGCCCTTCCCCGGCCTCCGAATCCGCCGGCCCCGAAACCGAAGCCGCGCGGAGCCTCCGCGCCTCCGTCCATCTCAATCGCGGCCACATGATTCTTCACCGCGTCCCCGAGCCAGGCGCGATACGCATCGCCGCCGCGGCCTCCGTTTTCCTCGTTCACCCAGAACACTACGCGCAGCGTGCGCCGCGGCTGCAGACCGAGCTTCTTGATCAGCGCGACGGCCTGCAGGCTCGCGATGATGCCGCTGCCGTCGTCCTGCGCGCCGCGGCCGACGTCCCAGGAATCGATATGCCCGCCGATAACCACAATTTCCTCGGGATGTTCGCGCCCGGGGATCTCCGCCATCACATCGCCCGAATCGGCGTCCGGCTCCATGCGCGCGGCCATTTCGAGATGCACCTTGATGGGAATTTTGTTCGCGGCAAAACGCCCGAGCATCAGCGCGTCCTCGACGCTCAGCGCCGCGGCCGGAATTTTCGGCTGCGCGTCATCGTAGTCAAGCGTGCCGGTATGCGGGATCTGCATCGCCAGGGGCGTCACCGACCGGATCAACAAAGCGGTGGCTCCCAAGGCCGCCGCTCGCGACGGACCCGCGCGGCGATATTGCCCAGTGGCCCCGTAGTTTATCCATTTTTCGTTAAACAGCACGATCTTTCCGCGCACACCCGCTGCGCCGAGCTTCTCCAATTGATCGAAGTCCTCCACCACTACGACATCGCCGGTGATGCCTCCCGGCGGCGTTCCAACGCTCATGCCCAGCCCGAGCATGTGCAGAGGCTTCGCGTACGGCTCGATCAACTGCGCCGATTCCACGCCGCGCACCCACTTGGGAACCTTCACAGGGATCACGCGGACGTTGCTCAGGCCGTCGGCCCTCATCGTCGCAGCGGACCATTCGAGGGCGCGGTCCAGGCTCGGCATGCCGGAGAGGCGCGCGCCGATGCGGTCGCACAGATAGGCGAGCTTGGCGTAGCCGTCGTTATCGGCGAGCGCCGCGTCGATGATCTTGTCGGCGATGGGCTTGTACTGATCCGTGAGGTCGGCGGCGAAGATCGGCGCCCAGAGGAGCAGCAGAGGGAAAAGACGCATGGGTTTCCATCATATTACAACAGCCACTTCTGGCCGTTGATGGTGACATCGCTCACACGCAATCCGTCCACGTTCTGAATGACGTTGTCCTTCTCGACATGGCTGAACGTGCACCGTGTGAGAGAAATGTCCCGCAGCGGTGCGGATTTGTAGCCCTTGAGCGACACCGCGACCTTCGCCTTGCCGCAGGTCACGTCTTCCATGGCGATCTTGCGCACCGTGGGCGTGAACGCGCCGCCCTCGCCTTCCTCATAAAACAGATCGACGTCCAGTACCGCTTGCGCCACCTGGCCGATGCGGCAATTGCGCATGAAAATGTTCTCGATCGCGCCGCCGCGGTACGAATTGGTCTTGATCCGCAGCCCGACGTTCAG
>JBBIVT010000107.1:8078-15397 GCA_037439565.1 Acidobacteriota bacterium
ATGGCAATGCAATCGTCGCCCGTATCGAACTCGCAGTTATCGATCAAAACATCGGCCGACGATTCGGGATCGCAGCCGTCGTTATTCGGCCCGTGGCTGTTGATCTTCACGCCTCGCACGGTCACGTTGCGGCACAGCACTGGGTTGATCTCCCACATCGGCGAGTTCCGAATCGTCACGCCTTCGATCAACACATTCGTGCAGCGATAGGGCTGGATGAACTGCGGACGCAGCCAGCGGCCTTCGCCGAACACGCGCTCCTTCACCGGCAGATCCTTGTCCGCCATGGCGACCAGCGCCGCGCGAGCCCCGGCCTGCGTTGGCTCGCCTTTCTTTCCGCACCCGCCCTTGCCGGACCAGTTCCACCAGAAATCGCAACTGGCGTTGCCGTCCAACGTGCCCTCGCCGCTGATGGCGATGTTTCTCTGCTCGAAAGCGTAAAGGAACGGTGAATAGTTCATGCACTCGGTTCCTTCCCAGCGCGTGAACACCAGCGGCAGATACAGTTTCGGATCGCGATTGAACAGCAGCGTGGCGTCCTTGGAAACATGCAGATTGACACCCGTTTTCAGGTGAATCGGGCCGGTGAGGAACACCCCCGCGGGAACAACGACGCGTCCGCCGCCCGCCGCCGCGCATGCCGCGACGGCCTTGGCGACCGCCTCCGTCGAATCCTTCCTGCCGCCTTCCGCCGCGCCGAATTTCACGATGTCGAAGTCGCGATCCGGGAACTTCGGCGCTTCAATGCGGCTCAGGATCGCCGCCTGTTCGTCGTAGCCGAACGCCGGAGCGGCCGCGGCGAGCGCCAGAAACTCGCGGCGCCTCATCGCAGGTTCGTCCAATGCTCAAAGTTCTTGCGGAACAGGCGGCGAACGTCTTTTTGAATATCGCCGACGTTCACCGCGCGGCCGTCCTGCGCCAGAAGTTCATAGCTGTGGGCCAGAATCGGCGCCATCGTGCGGCGCGTATTGTGCCACTTGTAAATCACCTGTTCCAGGATGCGGGCGTCGGAATGCTGAGGGATGAACGTCGTGCCCAGCATCTCCAGCCGCTCCCTCGTAATCTCCTCGACGATGGACGGATTATTCAAGAACCACCAACAGCCGAACAGCATCAGGTTGCGGAATTTTCGCGCATAGACAGCAAGCTCATGCTGGTTTTCGCGGCTCAGGACGCTCGACAGAAAGCGGTTCTCCGGGAACTCGCAGCACAGATGTTCCAGCGCGCGCAGATCCGCCTTCCCCACGCCGTCGCCCGCCAGCTTCAGCGCCGGATTCACCTGATACCGCACACCGATCATCAGGGACAACGGCAAGTCGTATTCGCGGCACACCGGCAGCACGGCGCCCGCCAGCAGTTTCGCGCGGATACTGTCTTCGGGATACGCGAACGTATCCGGCAACGAGCAGGCCATGTAGACTGGCCGCATCAGCTTGGTCCAGACGCTCAGGAATCGGCGCACCTCGGCCAGCGATTCGCCGCCCAGATCCGCGTCGACGTTGTAGCCCTTACTCTGCAGCGCCTGGTAATGTTCCGGCCATCTGTTCAGAATACGATCCAGGCGCAGCACCGGATGAAACTGCGGATGCCGCTCCGCGCTTTTCTCCCATAGCGGCGCCTCCTCCGGATCCAGAGGATCGTTGGTCATCACCACTTCGCTGATGCCGGCCAGTTTGAACACATCCTCGATGTGGTCCTCATACTTGCGGCTGACGAAAAACTCGCGCGCCTTTTTCAAATCGGCGCTGTTGGTGGGCAGGCCGAACGCGTGCAGCACGGCGATGACGCCGCGCGTCGCCTCCGATACGGGCGCATTTTCGACGAATAGCGCGCGCCAGATGGTGTCCGCCTTTTCCTGCTTCGACAGGGCAAAGTATTCCGCCGGCTTGATGGGGGACGAACGAAACAGTTCGGCTTCCAAATAATGATACGTAACCAGTTCATCGATGCCCCACAACCCGATGGAGCCTAGCGAGGGCATGAATAGGTGAGTATGGACGTCTACAAATGGCGTCGAGGCCAATTCGGCTTCCACGGCCGAGCGAATTTGATCTGCAGAGAGCATTTTCCCGCACGATATACCCCTGCCTGGCGAGCCGTCAATGACGGTTTCGCTGAACGATGTCGTTAGCGAAACTGAATGTTCCAGGAAAGGATGCCGCGCGCCACCAGGTCAGGAAAAATCGCCTCGGACAAACTGGGCGCCAACGCCGCCCAGTCGCTATCCGCGCCAAACCAGACCAGTTCGCCGATCTCCGATCGAGCCCGCACGTCGCCCGCCAGTTCCGCGCGATACAGTTCGATGCGAACCGTCTTCCCGAATTCGCCCGCCGCCGCGTGCGTGTACACCCCGAGCAACTCCAGCGAGACGGCGTCGACTTCGCCCAACTCCTCGCGTAGCTCCCTCGCCAGGCATTCCAGCGAGGATTCGCCCGGCTCGCGCTTGCCGCCCGGCAGAATTAACAGTTGGGTACCGCGCTTCTTGCGGCACAACAGCACTTTTCCGTCGCGAATCGTGAGCAGGCCGATTTTATCGATCATTGTAGAATGGGGAGCTTCAAATAATCGGCGGGGATGAACAGGCTGCCTTCGGTGGTACCCTCCGGTGCGATCTTCTTGATGTCCGCCGACAACTGCTGCGCCGATATTTCTCCGCCTAGCGCAGCGGCGAACGCTTTGGCGACGCGCTTCACTTGCTCCGGAGTCTCATGCACGAATTCCAGGCGATAATGGCGGATCCCGGCGTGCTTCCACGCCTCCAGATGGCGGCTCGCCTCCTGCGCCTCCGCCCCGAACACCGTATTGCGGCACCCGACGTCCGCCAGCACCGGATGCGCCCTGCCCGATTCATCGCGCAGTTCCACGCGATGCGTCTCGCAAGGCCGCCCGCAGTCTCGATAGGTCGTGCCGGCCGACAAGAACCGGCAAAATACGCAATGCTCGGTGTGAAACACGGGCAGATGCTGATAAGCCACCACTTCCACGCGGTCCGCGCCGGAGCGCTTCGCCAGATCGGCCACTTGCGCGGCGTTCAGATCGTGCGCCGGCGTCAGCCGATCCAGGCCGAGCGCGAAATACGTTTCTGCCGTGACGGAATTGGCGGCGTTCAAACTGAAATCGCCGATCAGCGGCGGATGCGCGCGCTCGCGCAGCGCGTGCAACATCCCCGCCGGACGCAGCAGGATGGGGCAATCCAGGCTCAGCAGGAAATCCAGGATTCTCGCTTCCCCCGGCTTTAAGACACGAGGGCTCGCCACCCGGATCGCAACACCGCTCTGCTTCCCACGTTCGACCGACGGCCGCAAACCGTATAGGTCAAGATAATCGAGCGTGACGCTCGCCGGGCGCAGTTCGATGGCCGCGTCCAACTGCTCGGCGTTTCGCACCAAAAGATGCAGTTCGCACGCGCCCGGACGCGGCTCCCGCGGCGGCGGCAATAGAGTCACGGCGTCATGCACCACAGCGGGCCGCACCCTCGCCTGCTCGGCTTGCAGTTTCTCCACCGCCTCGCGGCGCATCTGATTCAGGACCGACACGGGCGCGAAGGGCGAGCCCTGACTCTCCAGAGTGAGTTCGCGTAGCGCATACGGCGTGTTCCCCAACCGTTCGAACTGCCTCTTTAACGATTCTTCCGTCAAGCCGCGGTTCTGCGCCGGCTGCAAAGCGGCCTCGCTCTCTACCACGACCCGCGCATTGCCAGCCGACCATTCCGACCACAACCCCGCGCCCTCCGCCGCCTTCACATGGACGCGGACGGGCTGCTTCGCTACTGGCGCAGCCGCTTCCAGAAACGGCCGCGCGGCCTTCGCCACGTCCACGTCGTTGGTCCTCCACACGATGTCCCCTGCGTGAATGCGGCCGAACTGAATCGCGCCGTTGCCGAACTTCAGCGCCAACGTGCCGTCCAGCCCCGGCTGCACCTGATATATTCGCCCGCCTTCTTCCGGCTCGCCCGGACTGCGCCAGTCCGCCGCGTCGAACACCACGCCGTCGCCCGGCTTCAACGGCGCGATCTGCTGGGCATCTCCCGGCTCCATGTCCACGTGATCGATATGAACGCGCGTCACGCGGCCCATCTCCACGCCGCGATGCCTCGGCGCACGGCCTTTCACCACCGCCTGATGATTCGTCCCGATGAGGAAGAACGGCCCGAGGCCGCGCGAATAGACCTGTTCCAGAAGCAGCTTTTCCCCGCGTGGGACGCTTGCCGCGCGGCCCTCCCACGCTGCGTCGACAGCTTTGCGGTACGCCTGCGTGGTCAGCGCGACGTAGTCCGCATCCTTGTACCGGCCCTCGATTTTCAACGCGGCGACGCCGATTTCGACGATTTCCGGAATCTGTTCCAGCGCGAACAGATCCCCGGGCGAAAGCAGGTAGCGCGCATCGCCCAACGGTTCAATCCGCCCATCGACGATCATCTGATACGGCAAGCGGCACGCCTGCGCGCACTGTCCTCGGTTGGCGCTGCGCCCGCCCCAGGCTTCAGAGGAAAGACACTGCCCCGAATACGCAACGCACAGCGCGCCGTGGACGAACATTTCCAGGTCGCAGCCTGTTTCCTCGACAATCTTGCGAATCTCGTCGAGCGACAGCTCGCGCGCCAGGTTGACCCGCTCAATCCCGAAGCTCTGCGCCAGCTTCACGCCCTCGGCATTGGTGATGCTCATCTGCGTGGAGGCGTGCAATTCGAGATCCGGCGCGATCTGCCGGGCAAGCCTGACGATGCCGTAATCCTGCACGATCAGAGCATCGGCGCCGGTGCGCGCGATTGCGGCGATGGTCCGCGCCGCTTCCTCGATTTCGTGCTCGAACACCAGGGTGTTGAACGTCACGAACCCGCGCACCCCGCGCGTATGCAGCGTCCGCATCACCTCGGAGAGCTCTTCCAGCGAAAAACCGACCTTGGCCCGCGCCGAGAAGTGGTGCAGTCCGAAGTACACCGCGTCCGCGCCCGCCTCGATCGCGGCGCGGAGCTGCGGCCAGTATCCGGCCGGACTCATGATTTCGGGTTTTCTTCTCGGCATGAAACGCCTTCTTTCAGCGTAATCTATAAGAATGAAACCCGCCGCCTTTGCTGTTCTGGTCTGTTCGTTCGCGTTCGCCCAGACGCCTCTCGCCGATGATCCCGCCAAGCTGAAAGCCGAGCTCGACCGCGACAAGAAGACTCTCCAAGACTGGCCCGCCCTCTCGCGCTACGCCGCCGACAATGCCAGGCTCGCCGCGCCCGCCGCCGGCGAGACCCGCGTGGTGTTCATGGGCGATTCCATTACGGACGGCTGGATTAAGCGCTCGCCCAAATATTTCGCCGATCATCCTAACTGCATCGACCGCGGCATCAGCGGCCAGACCACGCCGCAGATGCTCATCCGCTTCCGCCCGGACGTGATCGCGCTGAAGCCGAAGGTGGTGGTGATCCTTGCCGGGACCAACGACATCGCGGGCAACACGGGCCCCATGTCGCTCGAAATGATCGAGGACAACTTCACCTCAATGGCCGAACTCGCCAAAGCCAACGGTATCAAGGTCGTGCTCTCCTCCGTGATGCCTGTCTGTGATTACATCCGCCCGCAAACCGAGCGCCGCCCTCCGGCCAAGATCATCGCCTTGAACGCATGGATCAAGGATTACAGCGAGAAAAACGGCTTCGTCTATCTGGACTATTATTCCGCCATGCTCGACGATCAGAAGATGCTCCAAAAGGAGATCACTTACGACGGCCTGCATCCCAATGAAGCCGGCTACGCCGTGATGGAGCCGCTGGCGGAAAAAGCCATCGCAGCCGCGCTGAAGTAGCCTTCGCCCCCTTTGATAACCTGAATCTTCATGTCCATAAACAAATTTTCGGCCCACATCACCCAACCTAAATCGCAGGGCGCATCCCAGGCGATGCTTTACGCCACCGGCATGACCGACGCCGACTTTAATAAGCCGCAGGTCGGCATCGCCAGCGTCTGGTTCGAGGGCAACCCCTGCAATATGCACCTGCTCGACCTGGCCGCCAAAGTGAAGGAGGGCGTCACCGCTGCAGGACTGGTCGGGATGCGCTTCAATACCATCGGCGTGAGCGACGGCATCTCCATGGGCACTGACGGCATGAGCTTTTCGCTGCAGTCCCGCGACCTGATCGCCGATTCCATCGAAACCATCATGGGCGCGCAGTGGTACGATGCCGCCGTCACCATTCCCGGCTGCGATAAGAACATGCCCGGCTGCGTCATGGCAATGGGACGCCTGAATCGCCCCGCCCTGATGGTCTACGGAGGCACGATTCGCGCTGGCTGTACGGCCAAGCGCCCCAAGCTCGACGTGGTGAGCGCGTTCCAAAGCTATGGCGAGTTCCTGACGGGCAACATCGACGATGCCGAGCGTTGCGACATCGTCCGCCACTCCGTTCCCGGCGCGGGCGCCTGCGGCGGCATGTACACGGCCAACACCATGGCGTCCGCGATCGAGATGCTCGGCATGTCCCTGCCCTACAGCTCCTCCACTCCCGCAGAGGATCCTCTGAAGCTCGACGAATGCGTGCGCGCGGGCGCGGCTATCCGCAATTTGCTCGAAAAGGACATCAAGCCGCGCGACATCATGACGCGCGCCGCCTTTGAAAACGCCATGGTGCTGGTGACCGTGCTCGGCGGATCGACCAACGCCGTGCTGCACCTCATCGCGATGGCGCGCGCAGTCGGCGTTTCGCTCACCATCGACGATTTTCAGGCCGTCAGCAATCGCACACCGATGCTGGCCGATTTCAAGCCCAGCGGCAAGTACGTGATGGAGGATCTGCAAGCCGCCGGCGGCGTTCCGGCCGTCATCAAGATGCTGCTCGATGTCGGCCGCATCGACGGAAGCTGCATGACGGTGACCGGAAAAACGGTCGCCGAAAATGTGAAGGATCTTCCGGGCCTCACGCCGGGCCAGCAGATCGTGCAGCCACTGTCCGCGCCCATCAAGGCCACTGGACACCTGCAAATCCTGAAAGGCAACCTCGCGCCGCAGGGAAGCGTCGCCAAGATCACCGGCAAGGAAGGCCTGCGATTTTCCGGCCCTGCCAAGGTTTACGACTCCGAAGAGGACATGCTCCATGCGTTTGAGCGAAAGGAGATCGCCAAAGGCGACATCATCGTGATCCGCTATGAAGGCCCCAAGGGCGGACCCGGCATGCCGGAAATGCTCACCTGCACCTCCGTCGTCATGGGCGCGGGCATGGGCAAGGACGTCGCGCTGATTACCGATGGCCGTTTCTCCGGCGGTTCGCACGGCTTTTTGGTCGGCCACATCACGCCGGAAGCGCAGGACGGCGGACCGATTGCCCTGATCCGCAC
>JBBIVT010000108.1:0-2164 GCA_037439565.1 Acidobacteriota bacterium
GCTGTACGCGATAGAATGGCGGCATCATGCTCTATTCCCGCCGAGATCTCGGAAAACTTGCTCTGGCCGCGCTGCCGGCCACTCTTCTTGCCAAGCCCAACTCGAACGTTGGAGGCGTGCAGATCGGCCTCAACGTTCCTTACAGCTATCACGGCCTGCCCGGCACGGCCGACGATATTTTGAAATTCACCAGCGACCTGAATATCAGCGCCGTCGAACTGCGCTCGCAGCCAGTCGAGGCGTTTTTCGGCGCGCCCAATTCCTCGCGCATCGGGACGCCCCGCGCGAAGACCGATGAGGAGAAGGCCGCGGCGCAGAAAGGCGCGGAGGAGCTCGAAAAGTGGCGCCTCTCTGAGCCGATTGCGAAGTTCAAGGAGTTTCGCAAGAAGTACGAAGACGCCGGTATCCTGATTCAAATCGTGAAGTTCGACGGCGTCGACAAGATGAAGGACGACGTGGTGGACTATGCCTTTGACGTGGCGCATACGCTGGGGGCGCACGCGCTTTCCTGCGAAATCCCGCTGAGCAAGACGGAGTGGCTCGGAAAGTTCGCCACCAAACACAAGCTGATGGTGGGCTATCACGGCCACACCAACGTCACCAGCCCGGAGGCGTTCGCCAAGCCGGAGAGCTGGGAGAAGGCGATGTCTTACTCGAAATACAACGGCATCAATCTGGATCTAGGCCACTTCACCGCGGCCAACAATACCTCCCCGATTCCGTTCCTGCAGAAGCATATCGACCGCATTACCCACGTCCACGTGAAGGACCGCAAGTTCAACAACGGCCCCAATGTTCCCTTCGGCCAAGGCGACACGCCCATCAAGGAAGTCCTGCAATTGATGAAAAAGGAGCACTACAAGTTCCAGGCAACCATCGAATTTGAGTATCCGGTGCCGCAGGGCTCCGATGTGCTGAAGGAGATCGCCAAATGCGTCGAGTACTGCCGCAACTGCCTGGCGTAATCGCACTCTGCGCCGCGGCGTGGGCGCAGGCGCCTTACGAGCCAAAGCCCATCGTCGCCGGAGGCCAGGTGCTGACGCTGTGGCCTCCCGGATCGCCCTATCTGCACGCGGATCGCATCGCCGAGCCGGAGCAGTACAACATGAGCCAGACGGTGCCGGGGCGCATCAACAGCATCGTCAACATCCATAACCCGTCGATTGAGTTTCATCCGGCGGATCGCGGCTCGAATACCGGCGCGGCGGTGATCCTGGTGGCGGGCGGCGGACACAACACGCTGAACGTCGGCAGCGAGGCCGCCGATTTCGTGCCGTTTTTTTACAACTACGGTGTGAACACCGTGATCCTGCGCAGCCGCCTGCGCCGCGACGGCTACAATCCGCAAACCGACGAGGTCTACGACGCGCAGCAGGCCATCCGCATGGTGAGGGATCACGCGAAGGAATGGAATCTGGACCCGAACAAGATCGGCATCATGGGATTTTCAGCGGGTGCGGAGTTGGTTGCGGCGGCGGCCGTGCTCTATGACGACTTCGATAAGAAGAACGGAGGTTCGTCGCGTCCGGACTTCGCCGGCATCATTTATCCGGGGCCGTCGCCGTTTGCCAAGGGACGTACCGCGCCGCCGGTTCCGCGCAATGTGCCGCCATCGTTCCTTGTCTGCGCGGGCTCGGGCGACAAGGTGCATGCGGTGTGGGCCGACGAATATTTCGCCGCGATGCTGGCGCTGAGCGTCCCGAATCTGGAGATGCACATCTACGCCAACGGCAAGCACGGCGGAGGGATGACCGATCGCGGAGGCATTCCTTTCGGCACCTGGCAATACCGCTTCATCGACTGGTTTCGCGATTTGGGGTTTCTCCAGAAACCCGGTGTGGAGACCAAGGCGGCCAGGGACGTGGCAGAATTTGTCAGCCAGCCGCCGAAGAAGTAGCGTGCGCCGCCGGGCAGGCCTGATAGACTGAGGGACGGATGGAGGCAGTCACATGAAGTCCGCAGTGCTTCTGCTGGCGTCGACCTGTTTTCTTGCCGCGCAGCCGACCGTTTGCACCACCGCCGCCAACGCGAGTCTTTTGCGTCATGAAGGGCTTACCGAGCGCATCGGCGACATCGCGTTCAACTGCACGGGTCCAGCGGGCGGGAAGATCGTCTTCAATATTTCCGTACAACTGAATGCGAACATCACCAACCGCATCGGCGC
>JBBIVT010000108.1:2264-3530 GCA_037439565.1 Acidobacteriota bacterium
GACGCGAATCCAACCGTGATGGAGGTCGCCCAGTTTCCCACGTTTTTGGGTCTTGCACCGAACACCGTGCAGAACACCGTGCAGACCAGTGAAGGGGTAACCTATGCGCCGGTCTCCACTGTAACCGCAGCCACGGCGGCGGACCCCATCCCGCGTTTTCTGGCTCTGACGCCGCTGGCCGATTGCGGCATCATCGGGGATTGTGGCGCTTCTTATTTCCCACAGCTTCAAGTGCAGACGAGCACGCTCCAATTTCCTTATCCGGGTGGGACGCTGGACCAGGTCCAATATGTTCCCGTGCTGAATGCCGGCGCGGGGGTGATGTATTGGACGGCGGCGATCACCTATCTGACCGGAGGCGGATGGCTGAGCATCGACCCCGCTTCGGGAGCGAACAACGGCTCGATTCGGGTGGGTGTCAATTCGGCCGGTCTGCCCGTGGGGACATATCAGGCGAATCTGGTGGTGGACGCGGGGACGGCAGGCCGCAGGCTGATCGCCGTGACGATGACGATCGGGGCCGCGCAGCCGCCGGGACCGCAGGTTTCGTCTGTTGTTAATGCGGCGACGTTTCTTGTCTCGCCGGTGGTGCCTGGGTCGCTGTCGACGATTTTCGGGTCCGGCTTTGCGGGTAAGAGCGTAACGGCCAGCTTCAACGGAGTGCCCGCGACGGTACTGTTCAGCAATGCGACGCAGATCAACATGCTGGTGCCCGCCGGGTTGGGTTTGCCGAACCCGGCGCAGATGGTCGTGACGGTAGATGGGCAATCGGTCGCGCAGAACGTTCCGGTCGCGCCGTTCGAGCCAGGCATTTTCTCGGGTGCGCTCTTGAATCAGGACTATACGGTGAACTCACCCAGCAATCCCGCGGCGCCCGGCAGTGTGGTGTTCTTCTGGGGCACGGGATTGTCGGGCGCGGGCGCGATCACCGTGCGCATCGGCGCGACCGAGATCAGTGACTTGTACTACGCCGGTCCGGCGCCTGGATTTCCTGGTGTCCAACAGGTGAACGTCGCGATTCCGTCCGGGGTTTCGGGCACCACGACGGCGCTCTATGCTTGCGGAACCAGTGGCGGCAATGAAGTCTGCAGCCCTGGCATGCCGCTGTCGGTGAAGTGAGCCCGGGATTGTCCAGGCGGAGGGATCGCGGCAATTTCAGGCAAGCGCTTTTCCGTACAGGACAAGCAACCGGCTCCACGCCTTCTCGGCCTGGGGCTCGTTGTAGACGCGCGAATCCGGAGGGCACCAGCCGTGCGCGGCGTCCGC
>JBBIVT010000108.1:3630-9224 GCA_037439565.1 Acidobacteriota bacterium
TGTTTTTGGCAACCGGCGCTTGCCGGTCCAGCCACGCGATGAAGGTCTTCGCATCGGTCATCTGCGTCGTCTCGTTCAGCCCCTGCGCCAGCGGCATCAACTGCTGGATGGGAGTCGCGGAACCGGCGTCCGCCGTGGGAGCTTTCTTGACGCGGTAAAACGGATTCACGACGAGCACCGAATAGCCCGATTCGGCCAAGCGCTTGCCCATCTGCCGGAACGCGGGACGCAGCCCAAAAATGTCCGGCCACATCAGAACGCCCGGGGCCGAGCCGCTCGCCGGATGAACGAAGTAGCAGTCCGCGGCGCCGTCCGGCGTTGTCACCGTGACGTCGGATTCGGTCACCGCCGCCGCGTTCGCCACTTGCGGCAGCATCATGGCCATACCTGCTCCCAGCATCACGCCGAATTGTTTTCGTGTCACCAATCCGAGAGCTTCGAACCGCTCACGGTCTTCCTCAAAATGATCCTGGTCGCACATGGCTTGCTCCTTTATCTGCGCCTGGCTTCGTGGCAGACCGGGCGCGTACTGAATAGTTTATCTCCGCCCGGCCTCCCGCGTGGCGTCCCCGGCGCTATGCTGTAGGCATGTATCCCCTGAAGAAAGGCAAGATCGCC
Organism: Acidobacteriota bacterium; assembly: GCA_037439565.1. Classification (GTDB taxonomy): domain Bacteria; phylum Acidobacteriota; class Terriglobia; order Bryobacterales; family Bryobacteraceae; genus Palsa-187. The sequence continues at coordinate 4,249 of JBBIVT010000108.1, forward strand.
TCCCAGGCCCACGTCGGCATCCCGGAAGGAACTTTTGAAGAGGAGCACGGCCGCCAGGGATTTTTCGGAAAATCCGCGCATTTGTATCACGCGCATCCGCCCACCGGCTGGACCAGGTTCGAAGGAAAGCTGCGTCCGCACTGCTTCGACCTGAACAAGCTGGAGCCGCGCGACATGGTTCATCCCTGCGGCGCTCCGCTGGCGTTTCTGGCCAATGACGACATCAAGGTTCTGGTCTCCCGCCGCGCCGAGCCGATGCCGTATTACATGCGCAACTCCGATGGGGATCAACTGGTGTTCGTCCATCGTGGCGAAGGCGTTTTGGAAACCGATTTCGGGCCGCTGCCTTTCGAAAAAGGCGATTACATCGTCCTGCCGCGCAGCGTGACTTATCGTCCGGTTCCCGTCACCCGCGACAATTTCTTCCTGGTCATTGAATCCAAGGGCGAATTCGAGCCGCCGGACAAAGGCCTTCTGGGCCAGCACGCGCTGTATGATCCGGCGGTGATCGTTACGCCGGAGCCCCAGCCGATGCTCGGCGGCGCGCCGCCCAACGGAGGCAGTGAGTGGGAAGTCCGAATCAAGCATGAGGACGAGTATTCCAAGGTGTTTTATCCCTTCAATCCGCTCGATGTGGTGGGCTGGAAAGGCGATCTGTCGGTGTGGAAGATCAACATGCGGGACATTCGTCCGGTGATGAGCCACCGGGCGCATCTGCCTCCCAGCGCGCACTCCACGTTCATCACGCCGGGCGCGGTGGTGTGCAGCTTCCTGCCCAGGCCTCTCGAACAGGATCCGGCGGCGGCGCGCGTGCCTTTTTTCCATCGCAACACCGATTACGACGAGTTTATTTTTTATCACGACGGAGACTTTTTCAGCCGCGACAACATCAAAGCAGGCATGGCCACCTTGCATCCGCGCGGCATCCATCATGGGCCGCATCCCAAGGCCCTGGCGAATCAGGGCAAGAAGACGGAGACCGACGAATACGCCGTCATGCTGGACGGCCTGAAGCCGTTGCGCGTTCTACCTTCCGCCGAGCCGGCCGAGTGGAAGGAATATTGGGCCAGTTGGGTAAATAAGTGATCATCGATCCGAAGAGCATCTCTCCCCAGAACAATTACAAACTGCTGGTAGGGGCGGTCGTCCCGCGCCCCATCGCGTTTGTCTCGACCGTTTCGCCCGAAGGCGGGCACAATCTGGCTCCGTTCAGCTTTTTTACCGTCGCGAGCGCCAATCCGCCGGTAGTGTGCTTCACCGCCAGCTTCCGCGAGCCGCGAAAAGACACGCTGGTGAACGTCCGCGCGACGAAGGAGTTCGTGGTGAACATCGTCAGCGCGGAATTCGCTGAGCGGATGAACGTCACTTCGGGCGAATATCCCTACGGCGTGGACGAGTTCGCCGTCGCGGGCCTGACGCCCGTTCCCAGCGACCTGGTGAAACCGCCGCGCGTCAAGGAAGCGCACGTCAACATGGAATGCCGGCTGCTGCAAACGGTGGAGGTGAGTAATCAGCCGCTGGGCGGCACGCTGGTGCTGGGCGAAGTGGTGCGCTTTCACGTCGACGACGCGATCGTGGAGGAGTTTCGCATCGACCCGGCCAAGCTCGACGCCGTGGGCCGCATGGCGGGCAACACGTATTGCCACACCCGCGACCGCTTCGATATGATTCGTCCGCAAGTCGAAAAGAAATAGATGTTGCATATCACCGAAGACCAGGTTCGCGAGCTGTTGCCGATGGACAAGTGCGTCCAGTTGATGCGGGAGACGTTCCAGGAGCTGCGCACTGGCGCGGCGCGGAATCAGCCGCGCCGCCGCCTGACTTTGCCCACCGGCTCGACGCTGCATAGTCTCGCCGGATCGTGGGGAAAATACTTCGGCACCAAGATTTATTCAACCAATCCCAAGTTCGGCGCGTGTTTCTTCTTCCTGCTGTTCGATGCGGAGACGGCTCTGCCGCTGGCGCAGTTCGAGGCCAATTATCTGGGTCAGATCCGCACCGGCGCGGCGTCGGGCTACGCGACCGATGTGCTGGCCGCTCCGGACGCCTCGGTTCTGGCGATCATCGGTAGCGGGTTCCAGGCTCGCGCGCAGTGCGAAGCCATCCGCGCCGTGCGTTCGATCAGCGAAGTTCGCGTCTGGAGCCGGAACGAGGAAAAGCGCAGGGCGTTCGCCAGGGAAATGGACGCGGTGACCTGCGATTCGGCCGAGGAGGCGGTGCGCGGAGCGGATATCATCGCCACGGCGACCAACGCCAAGGATCCGGTGCTGGAATCGGCCTGGGTCGGCGATGGAGCGCACGTCAACGCCATGGGTTCCAACCAGGCGCGGAGGCGCGAACTGCCCTCGGATCTGATCGCTCGCGCCACCCTGATTGCCGTCGATTCCATCGAGCAGGCCAAGATCGAGGCCGGGGACCTGTTGCTCGCGCCGGTGGATTGGGCCGATCCGAGAATCGTGGAATTGCAGAACGTGGACGCCCGGCCGGGCGGTTCGCCGCTGACGATTTTTAAATCGATCGGGCTGGGCGTGGAAGACGTCGCCGCGGCGGCGTATATCTACGAGCAGTTATCATAAAACAATGACACTTCGAAATCTGCTGATGATTGCGGCGCTGGCCGCTTTGCCCATCCTGGCCCAGGACAAAAAGGCCGATCCGCCCAAGGAAGCCCAGGACCCAGTGTGCGGCATGATGGTGGAGACGGCCGGCTCTCCCAAGTCGGAATACAAGGGAAAGACGTATTACTTCTGCAGTCTGGACGATAAGAAGGATTTCGACAAGGCTCCGGCCTCGTATATCAAGGTGGACAAAAAGGATACGACGAAGAAGCAGTAGGGGTTTTACTCTTGCGCGGACATCTGTGTGTCCGTATCGCGCCAGGCGCTGAGCTTCAGGCGCCGGCACACCCAGCAGAGGCCTTCTGAAGAGATCGGTGCGCTCTCTTCGCCGCAGATGATACACCCGGCGGGCTTCTCCGTGCGCGCTGCTTCCAAAGGCATCGGGGCCGGATCAGGAACCGGCGTCAAGACGACGGGCGCTTCAAATGGCAGCGGGGCGCGTTTCTTCTTCACCATTCCACTATATCAGGACTGCGGCATCAGGCCGCGCGTTCCAGGTACATAATGTAGCCGGCGTCCAGCGCCGCGGCGCAGCGAGGGCACTTCTGACCCTTCTTCACCTTCATTTGCCGGCCGTGCGGTTCCACCTGAGCGTCGACGGTGTGCGTGCACATAGGGCAGTAGACTTTTGCCGTGCTGGAGACGGCGGACTTTCTGGTCTCGGTCATGAGTTCCGTCCTCCTGTCACTCCTTTCGACGCATTTCCCCGGCAAAAGGATCCGGGTTTTTTCCGGCCTTGCTAATCTGGTAGTTCATGTCCAAAACAGCCTTTTTGTTCCCCGGCCAGGGGTCCCAGTTCGCAGGCATGGGAAAATCGCTTGCCGAAGCCTATCCGGAGGCCGCGCGGGTGTTTGAAGAAGCCGATGCCGCGCTCGGGTTTTCCCTTTCGAAACTGTGCTTTGAAGGGCCTGACGAGGCCTTGAAGCGGACCGAGAACACGCAGCCCGCCCTGCTGACGGTGTCCTTCGCCGCGCACGCGGTGCTGCGGTCGAAAGGGGTCGCCGCGGACTATGTAGCCGGACATAGCCTGGGAGAATATTCGGCTTTGGCCGCCGCCGGATCGCTGGCGTTTGCCGATGCGGTGCGGATCGTCCGCAAGCGCGGCCAATACATGCAGGAGGCCGTTCCGGCGGGAGTCGGCGCGATGGCGGCTCTGCTTAAGATGCCGCTCGAAAAGCTGGACGGCGTGTTGGCGGAAGCCGCGCAGGGCGAGGTGGTGACCGCGGCGAACCTCAATTCACCGGACCAGATCGTCATCGCCGGCCATGCGGGCGCAGTGAATCGCGCCTGCGAATTGGCCCAGGCAGCGGGCGCGAAGCGGGCGATCCTTCTGCCCGTCAGCGCGCCCTTCCATTGCCCTCTGATGAAGCCTGCCCAGGAGAAGCTGAAGACGGACCTGGACGCGGCCGGGTTTCGCGACCTGGAAACGCCGTTGGTCAATAACTGGCAGGCGCGCGAGATTCGCACCGGAGCCGAGGCTCGCGAAGGGCTGTATCAGCAGGTGCCGAATCCGGTTCGCTGGACGGACTCCATCCGCCTCCTAGCCGCGAACGGAGTCACCCGATTCATTGAGGTCGGCGCGGGCGCGGTGCTTACGGGGCTGCTCCGGAACATCGATTCGTCGTTAACCGGGCTGAAATTCGGCGAAGCGGGGGACTGGGATAAACTTGCCTGATGCCGGATTACCAGGGTGCATTCTCGAAGTACAAAAGATTCGATTTTAGCGATGGGCGCTGGACGCGTACCGTATACAGGCGCGGCTCGGGTCCGGCGGTGATCATCATTCATGAGATTCCGGGGTTGCATCCGATGGTGATCCGCTTCGCGGATCGCGTGGCGGAGGCAGGCATGACCGTCTTCCTGCCCAGCCTGTTCGGCGAGCCGGGCCGCCCGGTGACCAACGGCTACGCGCTCGGCGTGATTGTCAAAGCCATCTGCATCCAACGTGAATTCAACGTCTGGCATGAGGGAAGATCGAGTCCGATTGTCGAATGGCTGCGCGCGCTGGCGCGCAAGGCTCACGCCGAATGCGGCGGCAGAGGGGTGGGGGCGGTGGGGATGTGTTTTACCGGAGGCTATGCGCTGGCCATGATGACCGAGCCTTCCGTCGTGGCGCCGGTGCTCTCCCAGCCGTCGATGCCGATGGCGCTGGGTCCGGGAGCAGCGAAACGCGGGGCGAGGATCGACGCGTCACCCGAGGAGGTCGCCTGCGCCAGGAGGCGATTTAAAGAAGAGGATTTGTCGATGATCGGCCTGCGCTTCAAGAGCGACAAGATCGTTCCAAATGAGCGGTTTGAGACCTATAAACGCGAGTTCGGCGACCGCTTCGAGGCCATTGAGCTGAATGACGAAGACGCG
>JBBIVT010000108.1:9324-11210 GCA_037439565.1 Acidobacteriota bacterium
GTCAGCCTCCAGCACAATTTCTTCGCCGGTGTCGAGCTTCTTTAAATGAAGCTGCTTCACGTTGCCTTTCTCGTCTCCGGTGAAGCGCGTGGTGGAGGCGGACCAGTGCCGTTCGCCTCCTTCCTCGTGCGAGCTTTCGACGCGCAGTTGCAAGGGCCACAAGGGCCACGGCGTCGACGGCGCGCGCTCCGCCGGAGGCATCGGCATAATTTCCAGTTGCCGCACCGAGGCCGCCTTCTGCCGGTGCGACGTGCCCAGGCAATCCGCACCTGTGTCGCCGCCTCCGATGATCACCACGTGTTTGCCGGTGGCCAGAATCGCCTCGGAGCCGTCCACCGCGTCGCCGGCCACGCGGCGATTCTGCTGCGGCAGGAAATCCATGGCGAAGTGGACGCCGCGCAGGGAACTGCCTTCGATTTCCAGCTTGCGAGGCTGCTCCGCGCCGATGGCCAGCACCGACGCGTCGAAGGCCTTCAGGTCCGCGGCGCGAACGCGCGCACTGGTGACGAACTTCACGCCCTCGGCTCGCATTTGCGCGATGCGGCGGTCGATCCAGCGCTTCTCCATTTTGAAGTCAGGGATGCCGTAGCGCAGTAATCCTCCGATGCGGTCGGCCTTCTCAAACACCGTGACGCCGTGACCCGCGCGCGCCAGTTGCTGCGCGGCGGCCAGTCCGGCCGGACCCGAGCCCACCACCGCCACGCGCTTCCCGCTGTGCGTCCGCGGAGGCTCGGGCTGAACCCAGCCGTGCTCGAAGGCGTGATCGACGATGGAGCATTCAATCCACTTGATGCTCACTGGAGGCGCGTTAATTCCAAGCACGCATGCCGCCTCGCACGGAGCGGGGCAGATGCGTCCGGTGAACTCCGGAAAATTGTTGGTGGCGTGCAGGGCGCGCGCGGCCTCGCGCCAGCGGTCGCGATAGACCAGATCGTTCCAGTCCGGGATCAGGTTGTTCAAGGGGCAACCGGTGTTACAAAAGGGCACGCCGCAATCCATGCAGCGGGCGGCCTGCGTCTTCACCTTGGTTTCGTCGAAGTCCTGATAAATTTCAAAATAGTCGTTGACGCGCTCTGAGACGGGGCGGCGCGCTGGCGTCTCGCGCGTGTATTCCAGGAATCCAGTTACTTTACCCACGGAGTGCCTCCAGGCGAGCTGTAAGAGCGCCCGATGTGGCGTGAGCTTCAGCTCGCAGCATCGGCTTGAGCCGATGTCCGGCGCGCATGAAGAAACCGCCCAAACGGCGGCTGTAGCCGGCGCTGCAAACTAAAGTTCGCGCCACAAAAAGCCGCCTGAGTTGATGAAAGTCCGCGGCGGGAGGGCAGGAGGGGTTATCCACGGACGGCCGCCTTGCTCTGGCCCGACTTCAGCACTCGGCGGTATTCATGCGGGAACACCTTCACGAACTTCGGCAGCATGAAGTGCCACTTGTCCAGAATCCAGTTCGCCCGGGGGCTGCCGGTCTCCTCGGCATGCCGCGCGATCCAGTAGCGCAACGTCTCCATGTCTGCTGGCTCCTCCACGCGCTCCAGGGCGACGCTTTCGCGATTGCAGAGCGTGTTCTGAAAATCGCCATTTTCATCCAGCACGTACGCGAAGCCGCCGGTCATGCCCGCCGCGAAATTCTTGCCGGTATGGCTGAGGCAGACGACCATGCCCTTGGTCATGTATTCGCAGCCGTGATCGCCCACGCCTTCCACCACCGCGGTTGCGCCGGAATTCCGGACGGCGAAGCGCTCCCCGGCGCGGCCGTTGAAAAACGCCTCACCCGACGTCGCCCCGTACAGCACCACGTTGCCCACCAGAATGTTGTTCTCCGGCAGAAAGGTCGACGCGCGCGGCGGATAGACGACAATCTTTCCTCCGGACAGCCCCTTGCCGACGTA